>NZ_JBIIGK010000258.1:0-2535 GCF_044236515.1 Phenylobacterium sp. | reverse complement strand
GAGGCCTATCTGAAGAGCCGCGCCGAGCCGGTGGAGAAGATCCGCACCTCCGAGGACGTGGTCGTCAACCAGGTCGGCCGCGAACTCTACGAGACCTTCTTCCGCGGCTACACGCGCAAGCAGTGGGGCATGGACCCGTCGGAGCTCGACAAGTCCGTCACCGCGCGGGTGCCGACCCGGGTCAACACCGACGACCGCTACTTCACCGACAAGTTCCAGGCCATGCCGGCCCAGGGCTATACCCGGATGTTCGAGGCCATGCTCGACCAGCCGGGCCTGACAGTGGAAACCGGCGTCGAGTTCGAGGACGTGCGCGGCGAGACCGTCTACGACAGCCTGATCTTCACCGGACCGATCGACGAGTTCTTCGATCACCGCTACGGCAAGCTGCCCTACCGCAGCCTCGCTTTCCGGCACGAGACGCTGGACCAGGAGCAGTTCCAACTGACCGGCACCGTCAACTATCCCGACGAGGCGACGCCCTACACCCGGATCAGTGAATACAAGCACCTGACCGGCCAGGTCTCCTCGAGGACCACGGTGACGTACGAGTACCCGCGGGCCGACGGCGACCCCTACTATCCGGTGCCGCGTCCGGAAAATCAGGCGCTTTACAAGAGGTACGAGGCTCTGGCCCTGCAGACGCCGAACGTCCACTTCGTCGGGCGGTTGGCCACATACCGCTACTACAACATGGATCAGGTGACCGGCCAGGCGCTGGCCACCTTCCGCCGGATCGCCCAGGCCGACGGGCGGCCGGTCACCGCCGATGCGCTGGCGGCGCCGATGGAACGGACGTTCTGACGAACACGGCGGCGGCGTCCGTCTCCCGCCCGGGGAGACGGACGCCGCGTCGGCCTCAGGCTAGTGGGCGGATCTGGTCGTCCGCGCCGAAACTGCGCGACTCGCCGGCCATGGGCTCATCGCGCAGGAGGCGTTCGGCTTCCTCGCGGAAGCGTCGGGTCAGGAAGGCCTGATCGTCGTAGTCGGCCTTCAGCTCCGGGAACCAGATCTTCTCTTCCTCATAGACGTGGTGCAGGACCGCGCCTCGGATGTGTTCCAGCTTGTCGGCCCATGCCTCGTCGGCTGGATCGATGCGCTCCAGTTCGGCCATCTGCATCTTGGCCGTCGTCTGCTCGCTGTAGGCCATGCCGGCGTGGCCCTTCTCGCCGGCCTTCGCCATGGCCGGATAAAGCACCACCTCCTCGGCATAGGCGTGGCCGTTCAGCACGCGGGCGAGAGCGTGCAGGGCCTCGATTCGCGCTCGAGCGCCCTGCGCGTGGCGGCAAGCGTCGAACGCGGCGCGGATGGCGTCGTGATGTTCGAGCGCCAGGGCCAGCCAGTCGGCCCCGTCGCTGGCGGCGCGGGCCTTGCGGGTCGCTTCGGCGCGGGCTTCCTCGCTCTCGGGCGGCGTGATCGCGCCCAGGGCCTTATCGATAAGGGACATTTGCGGGCTCCATCGGCTGATGGGCCACCCAACCCGCGTCGGCCGGTTCCGTTGCCAGGAGCAACCAAAGATCAGGCTCAATCGCGCAATAGGCCGGTCAGGGTGGTCCGGGCGTAAAGCGACACCGCCTCGGCGGGCCCAAGGTTCGGCGCCAGCCGCGGGAGGTCGGCGACGGCGTTGATCGCCCCATGTATCACCTGCGCGGCGATGAACGGATCGACCGGCCGGATCGACCCGTCGGCGACGCCATCCGAGATCATCGCCGCGAACCGGTCGGTCACCCGTTGCGCCCGCTGGAGCATGCGAGCCGAGATCGGCTCCGGCACGACGCTGAGCGCCGAGGACCGCAGCAGCAGCCCCGAGTCCGTCAATTGCCCGGCCACCAGCGCCGCGGTCGACGAGGCCAGAGCGTCGTACTGGTTCGTCGCCGCCGCCAATGCGGCCCGCTGCGCCCGCTCCATCGTCAGGTAGGTGCGCTCGAAGCAGGCCTCGACGAGATCATCCTTGGCCTCGTTGTGGTGATAGAACGAGCCCTTGGTGAGGTTGAGACTGGCGGAGATCCGGTCCACCGAGGCTCCGCGATAACCCTGCTGGTTGATCAGCCGGGTCGCGGCCGTGAGGAAGGTCGCGCGCGCCGGCTCCTCCGGCGGCGCATAAGTGTCGAGCGCCCGCGGCGCCCAGGCGGCGCCCTCCGGCGCCAGCCCGTTCATGAGGATGTCGAACATCCGCGCCACGAGGCGCGGCTGGTCCTCGGCGTCGTAGCGCGGCAGCCAGGCGACCAACCACAGCAGCTGTTCCAGCAGCAGGTTCACCCGCGCGTTTCGCCGTCGCCGCGGCAGCGGCCGGCCTTCGGCGTCCAACAGGTCGCCCAGCCGGTGGAACATCAGGTTGAACGCCTCCACCACCCTGTCGCGATGCGGCGGCGCAAGGGCGCGGATGTCGTTGAAGCGGGCCGTCGGCGGCGTGAGGCCCGCGGCGATCTCGAACCGCTCGCCGAGCCAGAGGTCGAGCAAGCGCCGCACGCGCGCCTCCAGCCCGCTGGCTTGCGCCGCCTCGGCGATGATCGCGTCGAGGCGATCCACCGCGCT
>NZ_JBIIGK010000110.1:0-10063 GCF_044236515.1 Phenylobacterium sp. | reverse complement strand
GGTGGCGAAAGTTATGGCCCTGCGACAGGGCGCCGCGCTAGTAGCCGAAGCTGTCGGGACTTGGAAAACGCACTTCGGAAGATCGGAAACCTCACAATGGCCGAACGCATGAACATCACCGTCGGTGACGGATCCTTCGAAGCCTATGTGGCGAAGCCGGCCGGCGACGGACCGTGGCCCGCCGTGGTGGTGATCCAGGAGATCTTCGGCGTGAACCAAGTGATGCGCGAGATCACCGACGGGCTGGCGGGCCAGGGCTTCCTGGCGGTGTGCCCGGACCTGTTCTGGCGGATCGAGCCCGGCATCGACATCACCGACCAGACCGAAGGCGAGATGAAGCGGGCGTTCGAGCTGTTCGGCGCCTTCGACGTCGAGGCCGGCATGGCCGACATCGCCGCGACCATCGATGCCGTACGCTCGCGGCCGGACTGCGCCGGCAAGGTCGGGGCGGTGGGCTTCTGCCTCGGCGGGCTGCTGGCCTATCTGACGGCGACGCGAACCAACGCCGACGCCAGCGTCTCCTACTACGGGGTCGGCATCCAGGACCGTCTCGAGGAGGCCAAGGCGGTCACCCGGCCGCTGATGCTGCACATCGCCAGCGAGGACAAGTTCGTGCCGCCCGAGGCCCAGGACCGGATCCGCAAGACCCTGGCCGACCATCCGCAGATCACCATCCACACCTATGAGGGCCAGAACCACGCCTTCGCGCGCATGGGCGGCGAACACTGGGACGCCGAGGCCGCGCGGACGGCGGGCGAGCGGTCGTTGGCCTTCCTGCGCCAGCACCTGGCCTGACGGGGCCGCGACATGCGCGCCATCCGTTTCGAGACCACCGGCGGGCCTGAGGTCCTGCAGCTGGTCGACCTGCCGACTCCGACGCCGGGACCCGGCCAGATCCTGATCCGCCATCAGGCCATCGGGCTCAACTTCATCGACACCTATCACCGCTCGGGGCTCTATCCCGTCGCCCTCCCTTCCGGCCTCGGATCGGAAGCGGCGGGCGTCGTCGAAGCGGTCGGCGAAGGGGTGACCCGGTTCCAGGCCGGCGACCTCGCCGCCTATGCCGGCGGGCCGCCCGGCGCCTATGCCGAGGCTGCGGTGGTCGCCGCCGACCGGGCGGTCAAGCCGCCGCCGGGGATCGACGCGCGCCTGGCGGCCGCGGCCTTGCTGAAAGGCATGACGGCGGAGTTCCTGCTGCGGCGCTGTTATCCGCTGAAGGCCGGCGAGACGGCGTTGGTCCACGCGGCGGCCGGCGGAGTCGGGCAGATCCTGGTCCAGTGGGCCAAGGCGATCGGCGCGACGGTGATCGCCACGGCGGGGTCGGAAGACAAGGCGGCGCGGGCGCGGGCGCTCGGCGCCGACCACGTCATCCTCTATCGCGACACCGATTTCGCCGCCGAGGTGCGCCGGATCACCCAGGGACGCGGGGTCGAGGTCGCCTATGACGCGGTCGGCCAGGACACTTTCGAGGGCACCTTGAAGAGCCTGGCCCGACGGGGGACGTTCGTCAGCTTCGGCAATGCTTCGGGAGCGGTTCCGCCGTTCGAGGTGCTGCGGCTGGCGCGGGGCGGGTCGCTGTTCCTCACCCGGCCGACGCTGTTCGACTACATCGCTACGACCGAGGAGCTGGACGAAAGCGCGGCGGCGCTGTTCGCCATGCTGGCGTCGGGAAGGGTGAAGGTCGAGGTCGGCCAGACATTCGGTCTCGACGAGGCGGCGGAAGCGCACCGAGCCTTGGAAGGTCGGGCGACGGTCGGGGCGACATTGCTGGTCCCGTAACGGACAGGGCCGGCGCCCTTGGAGCTTTTTCCCTCTCCCTCTCTTCGCTCGTTCGGGGAGACGAGTCGAAGACCCGGCGCCCTCCTTTCCCCCGCAAGAGAGGTCGTGGGGCTGTTTCACGTGAAACACAGGGGTCTCGTATCGCGCAGGGACAGGCACACCGACCCGGTCGTAACCGTTAATTTCGCCACAGCGGCGATTTCTATTCCGAGACTTTGTATTCACTAGAGAATTTCGGGCACGAAAAAGGCGCTCCAGCGAACCGGAGCGCCTGATGCGTGGTCGACGGGCCTGACGGGCGTCAGGTGTTCATCGACTGGAAGAAGTCGTCGTTGTTCTTCGACTGCCGGAGCTTGTCGAGCAGGAACTCGATCGCGTCCTGAGCGCCCATCGGGTTGAGGATGCGGCGCAGGATGTAGGTCTTCTGCAGGTTCGACTTGTCGGTGATCAACTCTTCCTTCCGCGTGCCGGACTTCAGCACGTCGATGGCCGGGTAGATCCGCTTGTCGGCAACCTTGCGGTCGAGGACGATTTCCGAGTTCCCGGTGCCCTTGAACTCTTCGAAGATGACTTCGTCCATCCGGCTGCCGGTGTCGATCAGCGCCGTGGCGATGATGGTCAGCGAGCCGCCTTCCTCGATATTGCGGGCGGCGCCGAAGAAGCGCTTGGGCCGCTGCAGGGCGTTGGCGTCGACACCGCCGGTCAGCACCTTGCCCGACGACGGCACGACGGTGTTGTAGGCGCGGCCGAGGCGGGTCACCGAGTCCAGCAGGATGACCACGTCACGCTTGTGCTCGACCAGGCGCTTGGCCTTTTCGATAACCATTTCCGCGACTTGCACGTGGCGCGTGGCCGGCTCGTCAAAGGTCGAGGAGATCACCTCGCCCTTTACGGTGCGCTGCATGTCGGTGACTTCTTCCGGGCGCTCGTCGATCAGGAGGACGATCAGGTAACACTCGGGATGGTTGGTCTCGATCGACTTGGCGATGTTCTGCAGCATCACCGTCTTGCCGACCCGCGGCGGGGCGGTGATCAGGCAGCGCTGACCCTTGCCGAGCGGGGCGACGATGTCGATGACCCGGCCGGAGCGGTCCTTCAGGGTCGGATCGTCGATCTCCATCTTCAGCCGCTGATCGGGGTAGAGCGGCGTCAGGTTGTCGAACAGCACCTTGTGCCGGACGTTTTCCGGCGGCTCGAAGTTGATCTGGTTGACGGTGACGAGGGCGAAGTAGCGCTCGCCCTCGCGCGGGGCGCGGATGCCGCCGTTGACCGAGTCGCCGGTGCGCAGGCCGAACTTCCGGATCTGCGAGGGCGAGACATAGATGTCGTCCGGGCCCGGCAGATAGTTGGCTTCCGGGCTGCGCAGAAAGCCGAAGCCGTCCTGGACCACCTCGAGCGTGCCCGACCCCGAGATCTCCACGCCTTCCTCGGCGAGGGTCTTCAGGATGCCGAACATCATGTCCTGCTTGCGCATGGAGTTCGCGTTCTCGATCTCCAGCGTCTCGGCCAGCGAGAGCAGGTCGGTCGGCGACTTGTCCTTGAGCTCCTGCAGGCTCATGCGGGTCAGGCCCATGGCGGCGATGGCGGCCGCGAGCTCGGACGGCTCTTCGGGCTCGGCGGCGGCGTCTTCCGCCACGGCGTCCGGGGTCCCGCCCTCAGCCTGGGCGACCTCAACGGCGGGAGCTTCGGCTTCCGGGGTCTCGGATTCGGGAATGTTTTCGTCTTGCATAGGTCTGCTCATGTGCGGCCGCACGACGGCTCAGCGCCGGACGGGCCTTGGTCTCGATAGAGGCGCAGAGCTTGCTGCGCCGATGTGTGTCGTCTCAGGGAGCCGGCCGGGCGGAGCGCACGCAGCCGGAGAAAAGGCGGGGCGCGCCGGGAATGCCGACGCGTGCGGCTAGCGGAAACATGGATGGGCGGCGGGGTCAAGCGGAGCCGCCGCTCGCGGCCCGCTACCGCGCCCCGAATTCCAGGGTCACGGCCAGGACCATGATCACGGTGGCGATGAAGGGGACTTCGTTGGTCATGCGCCAGAACTTCGCCGATTTCGGACGCTCGCCGCGCTCGAACTTCTTACGGGCGGCGGCCAGGAAGCCGTGCCAACCGGAGAGGAAGAGCACGCCGGCGATCTTCACCAGCATCCAGGGCTCGGCCAGGAAGGTCCAGGTCCCACGGATCTGGGTGGCGTCGATCCAGATCAGGGTCAGGCCGGCCAGCCAGGTCAGGGTCATCGCCGGGTTGATGATGATGCGCAGGAGCTTGCGCTCCCAGACCTGAAAGTGGGCGTCGAACTCGCTGCCCGGCGGGGCGGTTTCGGTGTGGTAGGCGTAGAGCCGCGGCAGGTAGAGCATGCCGGCCATCCAGGCGACGACCGCGATGATGTGCAGGCCGCGGAACAGGTCGTAGTTCAGGGTCATGCGCCCTCCCCCTCTTCGAGCGCCGCCAGGGTAAGCCGGGCGAGGGCGTCGATGAAGGGGGCGCGGACGCCGGGGGTCGGGGCGCGCAGGTAGGGCTGGGCGCCGGCCTCCTTCGCCAGTTCGGCATATTCGTGGTCGAGCTCGACCAGGGTCTCGACATGTTCGGAGACGAAGGCGATCGGGCAGACCAAGACGCCCCTGGCCTCGCCGCCGGCGCGGCGGATCTCGGTGTCGGTGGAGGGCTCCAGCCACTTCAGCGGGCCGACGCGGCTCTGGTAGCAGACGGTCCAGTCGGCGAATTCCGGCAGCTGCGCGGCGATGGCGGCGGCGGTCGCCTCGATCTGCTGCTGGTAGGGGTCGCCGGCGTCGACGACCTTCTGCGGCAGGCCATGGGCGGAGAACAGCAGGCGGAGGCCGGGCGGCCTGCCGGCCGCCGCCCAGGTTTCACGAATGGCCTCGACGTGGGCGGCGATCAGGCCGGGCTCTGTCGGATAGTCGCGGACGAGGCGGGTGCGGCCGGGGCCCTTGTAGGCGCGGGTCCAGTCGCGGACCGAGCTGGCGGTCGTGGTCGTCGAGTACTGCGGATAGAGCGGCAGCAGGACGATCTCGTCCGGCGCGAAGGCGGCGACCTGCCGAGCGGTCTCGGCGGCGAGCGGCGTCCAGTAGCGCATGGCGATGAACACGTGGGCCTCGACGCCAGGCACGACGAGCTTGGCCTGAAGCGCGCGGGCCTGGGCCTCGGTCTCGGGGAGCAGCGGCGAGCGGCCGCCCATGATCGCGTAGTTGGCCTGGGCCGTCTTCTCGCGGGTCCGGGAGATCAGGGCGGCGAGCGGATAACGGGCGATGGCCGGCAGGGCGATGATCGCGGGGTCGCGGAACAGGTTGAACAGGAATGGCCGGACGGCGGCCGGGCTGTCCGGGCCGCCGAGGTTGAACAGGACGACCGCGAGCTTCATCGACCGGTGACGCGGGCGATCACCCGGGCGATGTGTTCGATCGGGGTGTCGGGCAGGACGCCGTGGCCGAGGTTGAAGATCCACGGGCCGGCGGACCATTGCTCGAGGAGCTGTTCGACGCGGGCGTCGAGCGCGGCGCCGCCTTCGCGCAGCAGCAGGTTGTCGAGGGCGCCCTGGATGGTCTTGCCCTGGGCCTGGAGGGTGCGGCCGAGCTGGGCGGTGGCCTGGGTGTCGAGGGCGACGCCTTCGACGGGCGTCGCCTCAGCGTAGTTCAGAACCTGGGCGCCGGCGCCGCGCGGGAAGCCGATGAACGGGACGGTGACGCCGGCGGCGCGGACCTTCTCGACGATGGCGGCGTGCGGACGGATGACGATGCGCTCGAACACGTCCTCGGAAAGGCCCTCGGCCCAGCTTTCGAAGAGCTTCAGCGCCTGGGCGCCGCTGTTGGCCTGCATGACCAGATAGCGGGCGGTGGACTCCACGAGCACGTCGAGCAGGGCGTCGAGCTTTTCGGGATGGGCGTAGGCGTAGGCGCGGGCCCGGGTGCGGTCGGAGCCGCGGCCCTCCAGCATGTAGGTGGCCACGGTCCACGGCGCGCCGGCGAAGCCGATCAGGGCGCGGTCGGGCTCGAGCTCGGCGCGGACGCGACTGAGAGTCTCGCCGATGTCGGCCAGGCGGCCGGTCGACGCCTCGATCTCGTCGGCCAGGGCGGCGATCTCGGGCAGCGGGCCGAGGCGCGGGCCCTCGCCGGCCTCGAACCAGACCTCCTGGCCGAGCGCCCGGGGGATCAGCAGGATGTCGGCGAAGACGATAGCGGCGTCGAGCGGGAAGCGACGCATCGGCTGCAGGGTGGCTTCCGCCGCCATCACCGGGTCGTGGCAGAAGGCGATGAAGTCCTTCGCCCGGCTGCGCAGCTCGCGGTACTCGGGCAGCGAGCGGCCGGCCTGACGCATGAACCAGACCGGCGGATGGTCGAACGCCTCGCCGGCCAGGGCGCGAAGGAGCTTTGGGGTCTGGTCCCCGTGCGAACTCGTCATGCCGCCTTGAACCCGAAACCCCGCTCAGGCTCAAGCCCGCCGAGCCTCAAGCGTCCGGCCCTCCTCTCTTCAATCCAAAAAGATTCGAAGAAGTTTTGAGGAAGAAGGCGATTGGGCCTGTCGAGGACGTGGACAACTGCCCGGCGCGCGTGACCGTCCGGCGCTTTTCCCCAACCTGCCCACGGGCCTCGCGGACCGGCGCTCCACCGGGTGTGGATTGCGGGGACGGCCGCCAAGCCGCCTTTGGCCCTTAAGATTTCATTAACCTCCGGCGGGATGACGGGGCGTCAGACCGCGGTCATACCCGGCTTGTCGAAAACCGGCGGACCCGCCGAACGTGGTCGGCGGCTCCTGTTGGTTAAGGAGGCGTAAACGGGCGGTTTCATGCACGCTGTTCCAGACGGCGGCCGACAGAGGCCCGATTTCGCGATCTATCCCCAAGCCGGCCGACGTCCGCTAAGACTGCATCCACAGATTAGGTCCCCAACTATCTTTTGACGCAGACAGCCTTGACCAGCAGCCCGACCCGCCTCGCCACCTACTTCCACGTCCACCTGGTGTCGGACTCGACCGGGGAGACGTTGAACGCCATGGCGCGGGCGGTGTGCGCCCGGTTCGACAACATCCTGCCGATCGAACACATCTACGCCCTGGTCCGCTCGCAGCGGCAACTCGACCGAGCGCTGGGCGACATCGAGGAGGCGCCGGGCGTCGTCCTGCACACCATCGTCGATCCCGGCCTGCGCGAGGCGCTGGAGGAGGGCTGCCGGCGGCTGGACATGCCGTGCATCGCCGCCCTCGACCCGCTGGTCTCGGCGATGAGCCGCTACCTGGGGGCCTCGACGACGACGCGGGTCGGCGCGCACCTGCGGCTGGACAACGACTATTTCAACCGCATGGACGCCCTGAACTACGCCATCGGCCACGACGACGGCCAGGGCGGGCAGGACCTCGACCAAGCCGACGTGGTGCTGGTCGGGGTGTCGCGGACCTCGAAGACGCCGACCTGCATCTACCTGGCTCACCGCGGCGTGCGGGCGGCGAACGTGCCGCTGGTGCCGGGCCGGCCGCTGCCGGAGCGGTTGTTCCAGCTGAAGAACGCCCTCGTCGTCGGCCTGACGGTGGCGCCGGACCGGCTGATCCAGATCCGCCGCAACCGGCTGCTGTCCCTGAAGGAGAACCGCGAGTCGTCCTACATCGACACCGACACGGTGCGCGACGAGATCGTCCAGGCGCGGCGGCTCTATGAGCGGCAGGGCTGGCCGGTGATCGATGTGACCCGGCGCTCGGTCGAGGAGACGGCGGCGGCGGTGATGAACCTGCTGCACAAGGGCCACGGCCAGGTCGAGGTGCTGGGCTGATGGACCAGATCATCCTCGCCTCGAAAAGCGCCGCACGGCGCGCCGTGCTGACCGGGGCCGGCGTGCCGTTCGAGGTCAAGGTGGCCGGCGTCGACGAGGACGCGGTCAAGGCCGGGCTGCTGGCCGAAGGCGCGGGTCCGCGCGACATCGCCGACGCCCTCGCCGAGCTGAAGGCGATCCGCGTCTCCCGCAGCCAAGGCGGCTTCGTGATCGGCGCGGACCAGACGCTAGAACTGGACGGCCGGCTCTACGACAAGGCCGAGAGCCTGGACGAAGCCCGCGGACGGCTCGTCGCCCTGCGCGGCAAGACCCACAAGCTGCACTCGGCTGTGGTGGTCGCCAAGGACGGCGCGCCGATCTGGCGCGAGGTGGTCACCGCGACCCTGACGATGCGCGACTTCTCCGACGCCTTCCTCGAGGCCTATCTGCAGGCCGAGGGCGAGGAGGCGCTGGGGTCGGTCGGCTGCTACCGCCTGGAGGGACCGGGCGCGCAGCTGTTCTCGCGGATCGAGGGCGACTATTTCGCGATCCTGGGGCTGCCGCTGCTCGGCCTGCTCGACCTGCTGCGCAATCACAAGGTTCTGTCGGCATGACGATCAGCGGCCGCACGGTGGTCGCCGGGGTGGCGGGAAGCCCGGTGACGCACTCCCTGAGCCCGCTGATCCACAATGCCTGGCTGGCCGGGGCCGGGATCGACGGGGTCTATGTCGCCTTCTCACCGGCTGAGGACGGCTTCGCGCGCTTCGTCGACGGCCTGCGCGGCGGGGCGGTGCGCGGCCTGAACGTCACCATCCCGTTCAAGGAGACGGCCCTCGTCCTCGCCGACGAGGTCAGCGCCCGGGCGCGGGCGGCGCAGGCGGCCAATCTGCTGGTGTTCGAGCCCGACGGGCGGGTGCGCGCCGACAACACCGACGGCCTCGGGATGCTCGGGGCGCTGGCGGCCCAGGCCCCGGGGTTCCAGCCCCAGGCTGGACCAATCGCCCTGCTCGGGGCCGGCGGCGCGGCGCGCGGCGCGGCGGCGGCCCTGATCGCGGCCGGGGCGCCGGAGGTGCGCATCGTCAACCGCACGCTGGAGAAGGCGCAGACGGTGGCGGCCGACGTCGGCGGGTCGTGCGCGGCCTTCCCGCTGGAGGCGGCGGCGGCGGCGTTCGAGGGCGTGGCGGCGGTAATCAATGCAACGCCGGCCGGCCTCGCCGGACGCGCCGCCTTCGAGGCGCCCCTGGAGGCGACGCCGGAAACCGCCGTGGTGATGGACATGGTCTATCAGCCGCTGGTCACGCCGCTGCTGGCCAAGGCGCAGGCGCTCGGCCGGCGGACCGTCGACGGGTTGGAAATGCTGGTCCGCCAGGCGGCGCCGTCGTTCGAGGCCTTCTATGGCGCGGCCCCGCCGGAAGGGGTGGACGTGCGCTGCCTGGCGCTGACGGCGCTGGAGCGCCCGCGGCCGTGAAGCTGATCGGCCTGACCGGCTCCATCGGCATGGGCAAGTCGACGACGGCGGCGATGTTCCGTGACCTCGGGATCCCGGTGCACGATGCGGACGCGGTGGTCCACGAGCTCTATGAGCACGGCGGCGCGGCGGTCGGGCCGGTGGGGGCGGCGTTCCCCGCGGCGCTCCGCGACGGGCGCATCGACCGAGAGGCCTTGCGCGCCGAGGTGCTGCACGATGCAGCCGCGCTGACCCGGCTGAACGCCATCGTCCATCCGCTGGTCCGCGCCGCCCGCGACCGGTTCCTGGCCGAAGCCGAAGCGGCCGGCGCCGAGATGGCGGTGCTCGACGTCCCGCTGCTGTTCGAGACCGGCGGCCATGCGGAGATGGACGCGGTGGTGGTGGCGAGCGCGCCGGCCGAGGTCCAGCGGGCGCGAGTGCTGGCCCGCCCGGGCATGACGCCCGGGCGCCTCGACGCCATCCTCGCCCGCCAGATGCCGGACGCCGAGAAGCGGGCGCGCGCCGACTTTGTGGTGGAGACCGGCGCGGGGCTGGAGGCGGCCCGGGCGCAGGTGGCGGAGGTCGTCCGCAAGCTGCGCGGGTGAGGCTCTCTCCCTTGGGAGGGGAGGGAGTGACGGAAAGCGCGGTTGATCGCGAGGCGCCAATCAGGCCAAGAAATGCTCATGGCTCGCGAGATCGTCCTCGACACCGAAACCACCGGATTCGATCCCCTGACCGGGGACCGGCTGGTGGAAATCGCCTGTCTGGAGATCGAAGAGTTCGTGCCGACCGGGCGCAGCTTCCATCGCTACATCGATCCCTGCCGCGACATGCCGCCGGAAGCCGAGAAGGTGCATGGCCTGTCGAGCGCCTTCCTGCGCGGCAAGCCGAGATTCGAGCACCCGGAGATCGTCGACGAGTTCCTCGACTTCGTCGGCGACGCGCGGATCATCGCCCACAACGCCGGCTTCGACCGCAATTTCGTGAACTACGAGCTTGGGCTGTGCAGCCGCGAGCATCTGCACGAGCACCGCTGGATCGACACCCTGGCGCTGGCCAAGCAGCGGTTTCCGGGGATGCACAACTC
>NZ_JBIIGK010000109.1:0-10064 GCF_044236515.1 Phenylobacterium sp. | reverse complement strand
CCGGCAGCTTCCCGTCGGCCTGCACGCGCTTGTAGGCGTCCCAGGTCTCCTGGTTGATGCCGGGGTCCTTGGCGGTGGTCACGCACTCGTTGGCGAAGCCCTGCGACGTCGCCGCGATGCCGGCGTAGAGCTGCTCGGGCGTGATGTCGGGGATGTGCTGGCCGACCAGCCGCTGGGCGCGCTCCTTCAGGACGCCGGTCGGCGTGCCGTCGGGGAATCGGTCGATCGTGCCGCCCGGCGGGTCCGGCGTGTCCTTGGTGATGCCGGCCAGCTTCAGGGCCGCGCTGTTGGCGACGGCGTAGTGGCCGGTGGTGTGGGTCAGCATCACCGGATTGTTCGGAGACACCGGATCGAGGTCGCGGGCGTAGATGTAGCGCCGCTCGGCCAGCTTGCCTTCGTCCCAGCCCCGGCCCCGGACGAACTCGCCCGGCGCCGTCGTGGCCGCCTTCTCGCGGACCAGCCGCACCACGTCGGCCATGTTGGAGACCTTCAGCGGCGTCAGCTCGATGAAGTACATGTCCTGGACGCCGCCCATGGCCAGGTGCGCGTGCGTGTCGATCAGGCCCGGCGTCACCGTGCGGCCGGCCAGGTCGATGCGGCGGGTGCCGGCGCCGGCCAGCCGGGCGATGTCCGCGCTCGTGCCGACGGCGATGATCTTGTTCCCCCGGATCGCCACCGCCTGGGCGACGCTGTCCTTGGCGTCGACGGTCAGCACCTTGCCGTTCAGCAGCACCAGGTCCGGGGCCGCGGTCGCCGCCAGGGTGAAGTTGGCCTGCGACGCCGCGAGCAGGCCGCAGACCGCCAGCCTCGCGGCTTGTTTCATCCTGGTCATCATCGCCTCCCTCTCTTTGTTGCGATGATGTTACGCTTCGGCGAGCGGATGCGGCAAGTGAGATCGCAGTTGAGGAGCGCCTCAACCGCGCCGCATCGCCTGGATCAGACTGCCCGTGTAAGCGGCGTGGCCGACGTGAGTCAGGCGGGCCTCCATGTCGGCCCAGATCTCGCCGCCCAGGTCGCGCCAGCGGCGGCAGAAGGCGTAGTCTTCCGAGAGGTACTCGCCGGTCTCCGGCTCGAGCAGGGTGTCGAACACCATCACGGCCTCGCCGTCGTCTAGCCGGGCCTTCAGCTCCGGATGGGCGTCGGCGATCCGCTGCATCGCCGGGCGCGAGATCATCAGGAAGCCGGTGCCGCCATAGGCGACCCGGGCGATGCCGTCCTCGACCTCCACGGAATGATCCGGCGTCGGAATGAACCGCACGACATAGCCGATGGACGCGGCCTGCAGGTCCTCGACCCCGGCCTTGGCCGCGGCCCGCACCTTGTTCCAGTCGATGTGCTTCAGCGGGCAGACGGCGGCGACCACGTCCTTGCCGCTGTCCAGCAAGCGGAAGGCGTTCTCCGGCGCAAAGCCGATGTCGGCGTCGACGAAAAGGACGTGGGTGGCCTGCGGATGGGCCAGGAACGCCGCGGCCAAGCGGCTGCGGGCCCGGGTGATGAGCGCCTCGCCGCTCATCAACTCGACGTGCAGGCCGATCCCGCGCGTCTCGCAGGCCTCCTGCAGGCGCAGGACCGAGGCCATGAAGTGCAGGGTGACCTGCCCGCCATAGCAGGGCGCGGCCAGGTAGATGAACGGCGCGCGGGGGTCGGGCATGGAGCTCACGATAGGCGCCGCGCCGGCCGCGGTCGAGCCGCGGCGATCGCCGTCACCAGGGTCACGCCGGCGAGGTCGGCGGCGAAGTCCCGCCAATCGGAATGGCGGCCCAGCGCCATCACCCCCTGCAGCACCTCGACCACGCCGCCCAGCGCGATCGCCAGGCCGGCGACCCGCCATCTGCGGTCTGGAAACAGCGTCAGGCCGACGGCCGTCAGCACCGCCCAGCCGATGGCGTGCTCGGCCTTGTCGCCCAGGGCCGTCGGGGCCGGCAGGGCGCCGGCCGGCGACAGGCAAAGCCACAGCAGCACCGCCACCGCCGCGGCGAAGGCGGCGAGGCGCGCAGGAAGGGGCAGGCGGGCAGGGCGCATCGCCCTTAGTTGCACGCCCGCGCGCTGCTCACTAGCGTTCGCGCGGGCCATTGGAGGACGACATCATGGCGGAGCGGATCGGAGCGGCCGAGGCGCTTAAATCCCTGCCCGGCTGGGAGGCGGTCGAGGGTGAACGCGACGCCATCCGCCGCACCTACCGCTTCGCCGACTTCAACGCGGCCTTCGGCTTCATGTCGCGCGTCGCCCTGATGGCTGAAAAGCTCGACCATCACCCCGAATGGTTCAACGTCTACAACCGGGTCGAGGTCACCCTGACCACACACGACGCCGACGGCGTCACCGCCCTCGACGTTCGCCTGGCCAGGTTCATGGACGAGCTCTCGCTCCGCTGATGGCGGGGCGACGGGCCGGGCAAGTCAGCTGACGACGATGGCCCCGAGCAGGAAGCGCGCGCCGGGCTTGCCGAGCACCAGGTTGGTCTGCCGCTGCAGCGCCTGGCTAAGGTAATCGGCGTTGGGCAGAGCCGAGGGCGCCAGCCCCGCCGCATAGACCTGCACCGTCTGCACGAACGCCGCCCTGAGCCGCGGCACGCTCTGTTCGGCCCGGGTGCGCAGGGCCGCATCCGGCACGTCGAGGCCGCACTCGACGGTGAACACCCCGCGCCGGCCGCCAGGCTTGTTGGTGGTCGCGGTCAAGGGCTGGATCGGCAGGTAGGACGATCCCCCCGTCCGCTTCTTCGGGTCGCCGTCCTTTTTCGGGGCCGAAGCGCGCGCGACGCCGGGCCCCGTGGCGACCGCGCCAGCGGCGAGAGCGAGACCGATGAACTGGCGGCGTTCCATCCGACGATGCTGCCCCGATCATGGTTAGCGCTCTCTTTACGTCCGCGGGCCGAAGCTGGCGCTCTGAGAGATTCGCCGTCTTGGAGTTGCGCCCTTGGGCCGTTTCGCCCCGCCTAGCCTGGACCTCGACGGCAAGGTCATCCTGATTACCGGCGGCACCGGCTCGTTCGGCCGCCGCCTCGTCGAGACGGTGCTGAGCCGCGCCAAGCCCCGCAAGCTGATCGTCTATTCCCGCGACGAGCTGAAGCAGAGCGAGATGCAGATCGACCTGGCCGAACGGTTCGGCCCGGACGCGCTGGCCCCCATGCGCTTCTTCCTCGGCGACGTCCGCGACCGCGAGCGCCTGACCCTCGCTCTGCGGGGCGTGGACGTGGTGATCCACGCCGCCGCCCTGAAACAGGTGCCGGCCGCGGAGTACAATCCCTCCGAATGCATCCACACGAACGTCCTGGGCGCCGAGAACGTCGTCTGGGCCTGCCTGACCAACCGGGTGAGGCAGGTGGTGGCCCTGTCCACCGACAAGGCCTGCAACCCGATCAACCTCTACGGCGCGACGAAGCTGGCCTCGGACAAGACCTTCGTCGCGGCCAACAACCTGTCCGGCGACATCGGCACCCGCTTCGCGGTGGTCCGCTACGGCAACGTCGTCGGCTCGCGCGGGTCGGTGGCCCCGCTGTTCGAGCGGCTGATCGCCAAGGGCGCGACCGAACTGCCGATCACCGACCCACGGATGACCCGCTTCCTGATCACCCTCGACGAGGGCGTCGATTTCGTCCTGTCGTCCCTCGGGGCGATGCGCGGCGGCGAAATCTTCGTGCCCAAGATTCCGTCGATGAAGGTGGTCGACATGGCCGCCGCCATGGCCCCCGGCCTCGCCACCCGGGTGATCGGCATCCGGCCCGGCGAAAAGCTGCACGAGATGATGATCTCGGCGGACGACGCGCGCTCCACCGTCGACCTCGGCGACCGCTACGCCATTGAGCCGGCTTTCGCCGACTACACCCGCGAGCCGCTGGCCGGCCGCACCCTCGACGAGGGCTTCTCTTACGCCTCCGACACCAACGACGACTGGCTGTCCGGCGAGGGCTTCCTGGCGATGCTGGGGGCCGCGCCCGCGCCGCGCCGCCGCCGGGCCACCGACTGACGCTGTCGCCCCCATGATCCTGCCTTATGGCCGCCAGACCATCGAAGACGACGACATCGCCGCGGTGGTCGCCGCCCTGAAGGCCGATTTCCTGACCACCGGCCCGACCGTCGGCGCCTTCGAGACCGCCTTCGCGGCCAAGGTCGGCGCCGTCCACGCCGTCGCTTGTTCCAACGGCACCGCCGCACTGCACCTGGCCATGCTGGCTCTGGAGCTGAAACCGGGCGACGCGGTCGTCGTCCCCGCGATCACCTTCCTGGCCACCGCCAACTGCGCGCGCTACGTCGGCGCCGAGGTGGTGTTCGCCGATGTCGATCCGACGACCGGCCTGATGACGCCGCAGACCCTTCGCGCCGCGCTGGCCCGGGCGACCCGGCCGGTCCGCGCCGTCCTCCCCGTCCACCTGCGCGGCGAGGTCTGCGAACTGCCCGCCCTGGCCGCCATCGCCGCCGAGGCCGGCGCGGTGCTGGTCGAGGACGCCGCCCACGCGGTCGGCTCCCGGGCGACCTTCGACGGCCAGGGCAACACCGTCGGCGACGGCCGCCACGGCGTCATGGCCACCTTCTCGTTCCATCCGGTGAAGACCATCGCCACCGCCGAGGGCGGCATGGTCGCCACCGGCGACGCCGCCCTGGCCGAGCGCCTGCGCGCCTTCCGCAGCCACGGCATGACCCGCCCGCCCGGCGCCGAGCCCTGGGTCTACGAGATGGCCGAGCCGGGTTTCAACTATCGCCTGCCGGACGTGCTCTGCGCGCTGGGCCTGTCGCAACTGGCCAAGCTCGACCGCTTCGTCGCCCGCCGCCGGGCCCTGGCCGACGCCTACGCCGAGGCCCTGGCCCCGCTCGCCCCCGCCGTCCGCCTTGCGGCCCGCCCGCCGTGGAGCGATCCCGCCCTCCACCTGCTCACCGTGCTGATCGACTTCGCGGCGGCCGGCCGCACCCGCGCCGAGGTGGTCGAGGCCTTGAGGCTCCGCGGCGTCGGCAGCCAGGTGCACTACATCCCGGTCCACCGCCAGCCCTACTACGCCGCCCGCTACGGCGATCTGGACCTGCCCGGCGCCGACGCCTGGTACGCCCGCTGCCTCTCCCTGCCGCTCTATCCCGGCATGGCGGACGAAGATGTGGCCAAGGTCGCTGCGGCGCTGAAGGACGCGTTGTCCTGAGCCTTTCCTTTTCCCGTGACACGGGAGGGGACGCCTACGCCGCCAGCCCCGCCTTCTCGACCAGCTCGCGCACCACCGACACCTGCTCCGGCGCGCTGGCCAGTTCGGTGCGCATGGCGTCGTCGCGGACCAGTTTCATCGCCTCGGCGCGGGCCCGGTCGGCCGCTGGGCCCAGCGGGCAGCTTTCGCCGGCCGCCAGCCTCAGCAGGAACGTCAGCTTCTGCACCACCGGCAGCTTGGCCTTCGCCAGGGTCGCCACCAGCCGCGCCTCGGCCTCCACCTGCGCGCCCAGCGCGCCGATCATCGCCTGCAGCGGTTCGGAATCCTCGCTAACCAGCCCGCAGCGCCCGAGAGCCCGCTGCAGGCCGGCCAGGGTCGCCAGCCGCGCCGACGGCGTCTCCGGCCCCGAACTCAGCTCCTTTTCGAAGCGCAGGTTGCCGATCAGCGTCTTCAGCCAGCGGCCGGCGGCCCGTTTGTTGGCCGGCCCGATGACGTTTTCGGTCAGCCAGATCAGCGCCTCGACGTCCTCCCGGGCGGTGCCCTCGTTGCCCAGATAGGCGTCGACGAAGTCGGTGGTCACCAGCATCTTCGAGCGCACTGAGAACGCGGCCTGGACGTCCTCCAGCGGCAGCAGCTTGCCGGCCGCCGCCGTCAGGCACATGGCGAGCGCCCGCAGCACGTCGATCTCCGCCGCGGCGTCGCCGGGCACCAGCCGCCGCGGGCCGTTCAACTCGGCGAGGATGCGTTTGCCGAGGGCGGTCCGCACCTCCATGAAGTCGTCGCCGCCCAGCCAGCGAGCCAGGCGCTGGGCCTCCACCGACAGGGTCGGCATGACCTTGGCCACCGACTTCTCGACCTTGATCAGCAGGTCGACGGAATCGCCCGCCGCCAGCCGGGTCAGAGCCGCCAGGCTGTCCCCGAGCGAGTCCGTCTGACCGACGATGCCGTCGAGGCCGGCCCGCGAATCGAGGATTTCGGCGATCGGCTGTTCCAGCACCTGGATCGCCAGCTTGCGGCTCGGCCCCTGGGCCGGCGGCGCGGCGGCCGCATAGTCCATCAACCGCGACAGCTTCTCCGGCCACGTCCGCGCCCCGGCGATGGCGATGGCCACGCCGCCGCCCAGCAGATAGGCCCCGTCCGGCTCGCCGGACAGCCGCTCGGCCGCCGCCGCGAAGGTCTCCTTCGAAAGGTCCGGGAAAGCCCCGCGCTTGCCGTCGCGCAGCACCCGCTCCATCGACCGTTCGACCAGGCCGTGGAAGGTGCGCATCATCTCATGGACGCTCGCACCCCGGGTCTGGGCCTCTGGGACGGCGATCTTCTGGATGGCGTGCTGCAGGTCGGTGCCGGACGCCTCCAGCTGCTCGATCAGGTCCGGCCGGTGCAGCAGCTCGAACGGGATGGCCGACTTGCGGGCCAGCCAGCCCTCCAGCACGCGGCCGATCCGGTCGCGGGCGTGCACGGTATAGAGGTCCTGGGGCGTGACGCAGAGCGGGTCGACGCTTTCCTGGACCCGCCGCTTCTTTAGCGGCTCGGGCATGCCGAGGTTGAGGATCGCGACGGTCTGAAACTCGCGCGTCTCCTCGTTCAGCGTCTCCTTGGTCACCTTCACAGCGGTGAAACCACGGTCGCGGAAGATCGACTCGCCGGTCGCGACGGCCAGGGCGCGGTCCTCGGTCGCCATCTCGAGCGTCCAGCCGGCGGCCGGCGTCCGGCGGGCGAAGACCTCGAAATGTACGCTCGCGCCGACCATGTTTCCCCTCCGGAACGCCGCGACGGTGATCCAACAACCTTAAGGGCGCGTTGACCTAGATGACCGGTCTCGCCCCATTGAGGACACGAGGCGCGGCGACTAGCTTTGGTGCGAACTTCCCGAGGAGACCGCGGACCCACATGGCCAAGATCACCCTGGTGGACGACGACGAGAACATCGTCACGTCGGTCAGCCTGGCGCTGGAAAGCCACGGCCACGTCGTAAAGGCCTATTTCGACGGCGCCGCCGGCCTTGCGGCCCTGGAGAACGAGCCGCCGGACCTTGCCATCCTCGACGTGAAGATGCCGCGCATGGATGGCATGGAGGTCCTGCGGCGGCTGCGGCGCACCTCCGACCTGCCGGTCATCATCCTGACCTCGAAGGACGAGGAGATCGACGAGATCCTCGGCTTCAACCTCGGGGCCGACGACTACATGCACAAACCGTTCAGCCAGCGGCTGCTGATCGAACGGGTCAAGGCCGTGCTGCGCCGGGCCGGGATCGAGGGCGAGGACGCCAGCGCCGCCGGCCCGCCGTCGTCGGCCGCCGCCGCCGCCGAGGCGGCGCGGGCCATCCGCCGGGGCAAGCTGACCCTTGATCCGGCCCGCCACGACTGCCTGTGGGACGGCAAGCCGGTGAAGCTGACGGTGACCGAATTCCTGTTGCTGCAGTCGCTGGCTCAGCGACCCGGCTTCGTGAAAAGCCGCGACAACCTGATGGACGCCGCCTACGACGATCAGGTCTATGTCGACGACCGCACCATCGACAGCCACATCAAGCGCATGCGCAAGAAGTTCCGCGACGTGGACCCGGAGTTCGACGCGATCGAAACGCTCTATGGCGTCGGCTACCGATACCGCGAGAGCTGAGCGCCCGCAGCGCCGCTCGCGCCTCGCCTGGCTGCCCGGGACCCGCCTCGGCCGGTTGATCATCGGACTCAACGTGCTCGGCCTGGCCATCCTGGTGGGCGGGGCCCTGGTGATGAACGAGCTGCGCCGTGGCTTGGTCGAAGCCCGGATCGACAGCCTGACCACCCAGGGCGAGCTGATGGCCTCGATCATCGAACAGGCCGCCACCGTCGGCGAGCCGGCCCCAGCGATGGACGCCGCCTACGCCAACGACCTGGTGTTGCAACTGCTCGCCAACCCGCGCGGCCAGCGCGCCCGGCTTTTCGACGCCCAGGGCAAGGTGGTGGCCGACAGCGACTGGGTCGTCGATCGGGTCGAGCGCAAGGCCCTGCCGCCGGCCCGCGCCCGCGACGAAGCCGGCCTGCATCTCGACCTGCCGAGGCCGGAGGGCCGCGAGCCGCAGCCGCAGGCCGCCCGCCGGGCGCTGGCCGGCGAACTGCGGCGCGCGCTCGCCGGCGAGCACGTGTCCGGGCTTCGCCGCAGCGGCGAGGGCGAGGAGGTGGTCTCGGTCTCCATCCCGATCCAGCACGTCCAGGCGGTGCTCGGCGTGCTGACGCTCGAGGCGCGCGACGTCGACGAGATCATCGCCCGCGAACGCGCGGCCCTGATTCCGTTCATCCTGATCGCCACCGGCGTCACCCTGCTGTCGTCGATCATGCTCAGCCGCCTGATCGCCCAGCCGGTGCGCCGTCTGTCGCGCGCCGCCGACCGGGTGCGGATGTCCCGGGCCCGGGCCATCTCGCTGCCGGACCTCGCCGACCGCGACGACGAGCTCGGCGACCTGACCCGCAGTCTCGAGGACATGACCCACGCCCTGTCCGAGCGGATGGACGCCATCGAGAGCTTCGCCGCCGACGTCGCCCACGAGATCCGCAATCCTCTGACCTCCCTGCGCTCGGCGGTGGAGACCCTCGACCTGGTCAAGGACCCGTCCGCCCGCGAGCGGCTGTTCGCGGTGCTCAAGAACGATGTCCAGCGGCTCGACCGCCTGGTCACCGACATCTCCAACGCCTCGCGCCTTGACGCAGAACTCTCGCGCGACCAGCCCAAGCCGGTCGACCTGGAGCGGCTGATGACCGACATCGTCTCGCTCTACGACGCGACCCTCAAGCCGGGCGAGCCGCAGGTCCGCTTCGCTCGGCCGCGCGGGATCGAGCCGGCGCGGGTGCTCGGCCGCGAGGGGCCGCTGGGCCAGATCTTCCGCAACCTGATCGACAACGCCCGCTCGTTCTCACCGCCCGGCGGCACGGTCTCGGTCGCCATCCACCGGGCCCGGGACGAGATCGTCGTCACCGTCGCCGACGAGGGGCCGGGCGTCCCGCCGGAGAACCTCGAGACGATCTTCGAGCGGTTCTACACCTCGCGGCCCAAGGGCGCGGCGTTCGGCGGCAACTCCGGTCTTGGCCTGTCCATCGCCCGCCAGATCGCCGAGGCGCACGGCGGCGCCCTGAAGGCCGAGAACCGCCTCGGCGCGGGCGACCAGGTCGTCGGCGCCCTCTTCAGCCTCACCCTGCCGGCCTACGCCCCGTGATCGTCCACGCCGGCCTGATCGCCACCCGACTGAACGGCGCCTGGCGCGGGGTGCTGGTCGAGGGCCCGTCCGGGGCCGGCAAGAGCGACCTGATGCTGCGCGCCCTCGAACTCGGCTTCCGCCTCGTCGCCGACGACCGGGTGATCCTGTGGGTCAGCGGCGCTGCGGGTGAGGCGCGGCTGTTCGGCCGCGCCCCCGAGCCCCTGTCCGGCCTGATCGAGGCGCGGGGGCTCGGCATCGTTCCAGCCGGCCCCCGGACCCTCGCCGAGGTCGCTCTGACTGTGCGCCCTGGGGCTCCGGACCGCATGCCCGAGCCGGCCTTCCGCGACATCCTGGGCCTGCGCCTGCCGCAGCTCGACCTCGCCTATGGCGAAGCCTCGGCGCCTGCGAAACTCCGCCACGCACTCGCCGTCTTTGACGCCGGCTCCAAGAGGCGTATTTAGCACGGCCCGCGCCTCCGCGGGCGGGGTGGGGATTCCCCTTGAGACAGCTTCCATGATCGGTCCCTCGCTATGATCGGGCTCGTGATCGTGACCCACGGCCGACTGGCCGAGGAGTTCATCTTCGCCATGGAGCACGTCGTCGGGCCGCAGACGGCGGTCGAGGCGATCTGCATCGGCCCCGAAGACGACATGGAGCGGCGGCGCAAGGACATCCTCGACGCCTGCAGCCGGGTCGACAGCGGCGCCGGCGTCATCCTGCTCACCGACATGTTCGGCGGCACGCCCTCGAACCTGGCGATCTCGG
>NZ_JBIIGK010000108.1:0-10072 GCF_044236515.1 Phenylobacterium sp. | reverse complement strand
CCGCGCGAGGGCGCCGACGCCGCCCTGGTGGTCCGCGTCTGGCGCGAGATGATCGGCGCCAGCCTGCGCCTGCAGGGCCCGTTCCACCTGACCGTCTGGGGCGGCCGCGAGCAGGCCCGCGCCGTCGAGCTGGCCCGTCTGCGGTTCGGGGCCGCGCCGCCGCTGCGACAGGCGGCGAAGGTCGAGGAGGTGCTGGCGGCCGCGCGCACGCCCGGCGGCGTCGGCGTCGCCGCCCTGCTGCCCGACAGCGCCTGGTGGGGCCGGCTGCTGGCCGAGCCAAAGACGCGGGTCTTCGCCGCCCTGCCCTGCCTGGCCGCCTGGGGTCCGCTGGCCGCGCTGGCGGTCGGCGAGGTCGAGGTCGAGCCGACCGGCGACGACGTGACGTTCTGGGTCACCGACGCGGCGCAGTCCGGCGCGGCCATCGAGGAGGCCCTGAGCCGCGACGGGGCCGCCGCCACCTTGCTGGTCGAAACGGGCGGCCTGAAGCTGTTCAGCCTCGCCGGCTTCTACCAGGCCGACGACCCGCGGCTCGCCCGCGCGCCGGGCCGTCTATCCGGCGTCGTCGGCGCCGCCCCCCGCCCCCTGGACCTCTAGACCATGGCCGACGACCTCGACCGCGGCGGCGCGGACCGCCCGATCCCGAAGCCGGGAATTACGGCCATCCAGGCCTACACCCCGGGCAAGGCGAAGGCCGAGGGCGTGGAGAACCCGGTCAAGCTTTCGGCCAACGAGAACATCCTCGGCGCCAGTCCGAAGGCCAGGGCCGCCTTCGCCCAGGCCGCCGAGCAGCTGCAAATGTATCCCGATGGGCGCGCCAGCCTGCTTCGCGCGGCGGTGGCGGAGAAATTCCGACTGGAGCCCGAGCGCCTGACCTTCGGCCAGGGCACCGACGAGATCTTCCAACTGCTGAACCAGGTGTTCCTGGAGCCCGGGGACAATATCGTTCAGGGCGAATACGGCTTCTCCGCCTACGCCATCGGGGCCCGCGCCTGCCAGGGCGAGGTGCGGTTCGCCCCAGAGCCGAACCTGCGGGTCGACGTCGACGCGATCCTCAAGGCGGTCGATGGCCGCACGCGCCTGGTGTTCATCGCCAACCCGGGCAACCCGACCGGAACCTGGATCGGCCGCGAGGAGGTCGCGCGCCTGCACGCCAACCTGCCGCCGAGCGTCGTGCTGGTGCTCGACGGCGCCTATGCGGAGTTCGCCACCGACCCGGCCTATGACGCCGGGCTGGACCTGGCCCGCGCCGCCGAGAACGTCGTCGTCACCCGCACCTTCTCGAAGATGCATGGCCTCGCCGCCCTGCGCGTCGGCTGGGCCTATGCGCCGACCCCGATCGCCGAGGCGATGGACCGCATCCGCCTGCCGTTCAACATCTCGATCCCGGCTCAGCTGGCCGCCGTCGCCGCCCTCGAGGACGAGGACTTCGCCGCCCGCTCGGTCGCCCATGTGGAGCAATGGCGGCCCTGGCTCGCCCAGCAGCTCGGCGGCCTCGGGCTGGAGGTCGTCGGGCCGTCGGGCGGCAATTTCCTGCTGGTCGGCTTTCCCGGCCGGGCGGCGGAGGTCGAGGCGTTCCTGGCCAGCCGCGGCCTGCTGGTGCGCGGCGTCGGCGGCTACGGCCTGCCCGACCACCTGCGGATCACCGTCGGCTTGGAAGAGCACAATCGGGCGCTGATCGAGGCGTTGGCGGAAATCTACCCTTAGCCCCGCTCGTCATGCCCGGGACAAGCCGGGCCATGACGAGCCGGTGGGTGAGTGGGGCGGCTAGAAGCTGTAGGCCATGCCGACGCGGACGTTGCGGCCCGGGAGCGGGGCGAGGTCCTTGAGGAAGGAAGCGTGCTCGCGGGCTTCGACGTCGCCGAGGTTGCGGGCGTCGACGAAGACCTTGAAGCCGCGGTCCTGCAGCGGCCGCAGCGTCACCTGGGCGTTGACCATGGTGTAGCCGTCGGTCGGCGGCTCGAACTCGGCGACGCGGTCCTGCTCGCCGACCCGACGCACCTCGAGCTGGGCCCCGAAGCTGGGCGCCTCGTAGACGCCGCGGATCGTCGCCGACCACGGCGGAATGCGGGCCGGGGCGCCGAGGTCGGTGGCGCCGCGCACATAGTCCGCCGCCGCTTCCAGCTTCAGGCTGCGGCCGCCGTCGCGCCACACCGAATAGGAGCCTTCAAACTCCGCGCCGTGGAAGTCGGCGTCGGTCTGCAGGTAGCGGTAGATCGGCAGGTGGCTGTCCGCATCCTCCTCGCCCGAGGCGCGCAGGTCGATGAAGCCGTCGTAGCGGACCTTGAACAGGTGGACGTCAGCGCTCCAGCGGTCGGAATCATAGTGAGCCGTCGCGTCGAGCGACCAGGAGACTTCGGCGTCGAGGTTGACGTCGCCGACCTCGAAGCTCTGGGTCGCCGGGTGGGCGCCGTTGGCGAACAGCTCCTCCTGGGCCGGGGCGCGGGCCGTCCGGGAGCCCGACAGGCTGAAGAACCAGCCGCGGGCCGGGCGCACGAAGGCGCCGACCGAAGCCGAGCCGTTCGTGAAGTCGCGCCGCGCGAGGATGCTGTCGAGCTCGCGCTTGTCGATCCGCAGGCCGCCCTCGATCCCCCAGCCGTCGCGGTCGAGGCGCTGGAGCGTGAACGCGCCCCATTCCTTGGTCTTGGTCGGCGGAACCAGGGCCTCCTCGCCGACGGCGTCGAAGTCGCGCGACAGGGCCTGGACCCCGACCGCGCCCTGCCAGCCGCCGCGGTTCGGCTGGACCAGCTCGACGCGGCCTTCCCAGCCCTTGGAGGCGAAGCGCGTCGCCGGCTCGCCGCCTTCCAGTTCGACGTGGGCGTAGTCTGCATAGCCGCCGGCGAACCGCACGGTGTCGAACGGGCCGAGGTCGAACTTCTGCTCGCCACGCAGGTCATAGCGGGTCTGCTTCAGGCGAATGGCGACGCCGTCCTCGTGCCCCGCCTCCTCGGCGTGGTCGTCGTGATCGTGGTCGTCCTCGCCGTCGTGCTCATGCTCGTGCTCGTGCGCATGGCCGGGGACGCCGTAGGTCGTCTCGGTGCGCTTGACCGCAAAGCCGAGGTAGCCACGCTCGCCGACGTGGGAGAGGCCGGCGCCGTAGGTCTTGAGCTCCGTGGCGGTGTTCTCAACCGTCGACTTGACGTCGCCGGGCCATTCCTCGCCCTCGGCCTCCATGCGCCGGCGGGATTCCGGGTTGGTCGGGACCTTGTAGTCCTCGGTCCTGCGCCGCGCGCCGTCGAGGCTGAGCACCCAGTTTCCGACCCCGGCGCGGACGGCGCCGGTCGCCATGCGGCCTTCGTCGACCGTGGAGCCGGAGACCAGCGCCCGGCCCTCCAGGCCCTCGACCTGGTGGCGGGAGATCCGCTCGTCGATGACATTGACGATGCCGCCGATGGCCGAGCCGCCGTAGGCCAGGGCCGAGGGGCCGCGCAGCACCTCGATACGCTCAGCCTCCTGCGGATCCGTGGCGACGGCGTGATCCGGCGACAGGGCGCTGGCGTCGACCTGGCCAAGGCCGTTGGACAGCACCAGGACGCGAGGGCCGGCGAGGCCGCGGATCACCGGGCGGCTGGCGCCGGGGCCGAAGAAGGTCGAGCGCACGCCGGCCAGGCCGCTGAGCGCATCGCCGAGGCCGCCGACCGGGACGGTGTCCAACGCCTCGCGCCGAACGATGTCCACGCTGGTGGTGGCCGAGTCGAGCGAGACGGCGAAGGGCGCGGCGGTGACCACCACCTCGCCGAGGTCGTGACCGTCCGGGCCGGCGGGGGCCTCGGCGTCGGCCGCAAGGGCGGCCGGGGCGGCGGCCAGAACGGAGACGGCGGCGGCGGCGAATAGGGCGGCGCGCGACATGGATACCCTCACTCGGAACAAGGTAGATGTTATGAAGTAACAGTACCGTTATGAAATAACATAACCGCACGTCAAGCCATAAGCGCCCGAGCCCGTTGCGGTTGCGCCCCCCCGGGGCTACCTCATGGCCATGGGAGACGCATGCCATCACGAGGACGGGGCCCACCCGGGGCTCACCGGCGCGGCTCTCGCCCGGGCGCTGGGCGCGGCCGAGGCGCGTTGCACCGAGACCCAGGAGCGTCTTACGCCGCCGCGTCGGCGGGTGCTGGAGCTGCTGCTGGAATCCGACGGGCCGCTGAAGGCCTACGATCTGATCGGGGCGTTCGGCGAGAGCGGCGAGCCGGCCAAGCCGCCGACCGTCTACCGGGCCCTGGAATTCCTCGAACGGCTCGGCTTCGCCCACCGGATCGAGAGCCTCAACGCCTATGTCCCCTGCCGGCTGGAGGCCGACGGCCACCTCGCCGCCTTCCTGATCTGCGATTGCTGCGGGGCGGCCGAGGAGTTCGAGCCCGACCTCGCCCCGGCCCTGGCCGCCGCCAAGGCGGCGGGATACGCGGTGCGCACCGTCACACTGGAAGCGCGCGGCCGCTGTTCGGCCTGCGGCGAGGCCTGATCAGGCCAACGGGACCACGGTCTCGGCCCGGAAACGCAGGTTCACGCGCGGCACGAGCGGCAGGTCCAGCGGATGGCGGTAGACCGCGGTGGCGCGGGCGACGCCGTTGTCGCGCACGAGCGCCACCGTCACCGTGCGGACGCCGCTGGCCGCTTCGACGCGGTCCGCGACGGCGCTGCGCAGCTGACTTTCCGTGGTGGTCGGCGAAATCAGCAGGGCCCGGGCGCTGGTTTCCAGGGCCCACCGCATGGTCGCAGCGCAATGAAACGCCCAGCCGAGCTGCAGGACCCCGACCAGGGCGGTGAGGAACACCGGCGCGAGGATGGCCATCTCGATCACCGTCGCGCCGCCGCTGTGCGATGACCAGCGCCGAACAAGGCTGCGGCTCCTAGCGCACACGCAGCACCTCCTGTTCGCGCAGCGACATGCGTCGCATGGCCCCGTGGAATTGGCTGGTCGCCTCAAGCGTGACGAAGACCGCCGGCGGCGTGTCGCCCGAGCACAGGCTGGAGCAGTCGGCGGCGCTGGTTCCGCAGCGGCATAGCCGGTCGATGCTGACCTCGCCGTCGGTCGGCCGGCGCGTCCAGGCGGCGAGGGCGGCGTCCTGCGCCTGCTCGTCGTCGCCGCCGCCGACCTGGTAGTAGCGAGCGGCGGTTTGCAGGGCGTTGCGCATGTCGCCGAGCTGGCTGGTCGACATCCAGCCGTCGATCCCGAACACCAGCACGAGCGCGAGGATCGGTGCGATCAGGGCGAACTCGAGCGCCGAGACGCCCCGGCGGTCGGCGACGAAGCGTTGCAAGGCGCGCCTCATTCGACCAGCCGCACGACCCGGCGCCCGGGAATCTCGACCATGCCGGTGTCGGTGCAGTCGACCTCCAGCGTGGCGTTGCCGCTCCAGGTGACGGTGTCGGCGATGACGTGGGTGCAGCCGTTCTCGCCCGAGAAGTTGCCGTTGTAGGTCACGCTCTGCGAGGGGAAATAGAGGTGGCCGGTGAAGCGGGACCGGGCGTTGCCGTTGAAGACGTTGTCGCCGCCGGTGCTGTCGCGGTCGCCGAAGAACAGCACACCGGCGTAGGTCCCGGAGGACGGCGCCGACAAGGTCAGCTGGGCGCCGCCGTTGATGCGGACCTCTGCGCCGTCGCTCATGTAGATCGTCACGCCCTCGCCGCTGACCGAGGCGTTGGCGTTGGCCCGGAAGTCGCCGGCGAGGTGGTAGACGCCCGGCTCCAGGCGCACGTCGCCCTTGAGGTCGAGGCCGGAGCAGTAGCGGCCGGGGACGAGGACGTCAGCCTTGTCGTTCTGGCAGGGACCGGTCGGCGAGGGCTCGGGCAGATCCTTTAGCGGATCCTCGACCGGCGGGGCCTGGGTGACCGGCGCGCCGCACTCGGCCAGCCGCATGCCGTCCTTGTTCCGAACGCCGCCGGCCGAAACCGCGCAGTCGGCGGTGAGGCGGGCCGCGCCCCAGACGTTCAGCGCGTCGTCGGCGACCGAGTTGGCGACGACGTCGCAGCCCTGCAGCTCCAGCCGCGCCGAGCCCTTGATGTTGACCGCCGGCCCGGCGTCGCGGCTGAGCGCCAGGACGCAGGCGTTGGAGGCGATCCGGTAGAGGCCGACCGCCCGGGCCCGCAGCCGGACCGGCGTGCGGGTCAGCAGGGCGGAGAAGAAGCGCGGCTCGGTCTGGGCGAGGATCACCTCGACGGCCGGCTGGCTGGTGTAGGCGCCTGCGGTCGGGGGAGAGTTGACGGTGATCGTGCCGGCGGCGGAGTCCCAGCCGTTCTCGGTAGCGGTCTGCCGGGCGGCGGTGCGGATCGCAGAGCCCCGGCCGCCGCGCAGCCTCTCCAGGCCGCCGGCCACGGCGGCGGCGTCGGCGGCGGCCTGCAGGCTGGTCTGCTTGTAGTAGTGATAGCTGGTCTCGACGCTGAAGGCGGCGCCGGCGGCGACCACCGGCATGCCGAGCGCGAAGGCGACGGCGACCGAGCCCTTGCGGGCGCGGCGGAAGGCCCTGAAGCCGGCGATGAGCGTCGCCGCTCTCCCCTCCGCCATTGTCGAACCTCGCGCCTTCGAAGATGTCCGCAAGGAGGATAGCCAGAGCCTGCTTAACAGGAGGCTCAGGAGGAGGGTTTACGCGTCTAAACCAGGCTTTCGAGGTCGGTGTTCGGCTTGAGCCCGCGGCGCCGCAGCTCGGCCCAGATCCCCTCCGCGGTTTCCGCGAAGCCGAAGAGGAACAGGTCGGCCGGCGAGATCATCCCGTGGCGGGCCAGGGCGTCGAGGTTGAGCACCTCGCGCCAGTATTTTTCGTCGAACAGCACCACCGGGATTTCCGGTGACTTGCCGGTCTGGCGCAGGGTCAGGATCTCGAACAGCTCGTCGAGCGTGCCGAAGCCGCCCGGGAAGACGACGAGGGCGTTGGCGCGCATCGCCAGGTGCATCTTGCGCATGGCGAAGTAGTGGAAGCGGAAGGTCAGCTCCGGCGTCGACCAGCCGTTCGGCTCCTGCTCGTGCGGCAAGGTGATGTTGAAGCCGATGGACGGCGCCCCGGCCTCGGACGCGCCGCGGTTCGCCGCCTCCATGATCCCGGGCCCGCCGCCGGTGGCGATGACGTTGTCGCGCAGCGCCTCGCCCTCCAGGAAGGCGCCGCCCCGCTTCGAGGCCAGGGCGCCGAACTCGCGCGCGGCGGCGTACCAGCGGGCATGCTCGCCGGGCCCGTCCTCGGCGATCCGGGCCGAGCCGAAGACGACGATGGTCGAGCGCACGCCCCAGTCCTTGAGCGCCTGCTCGGCCTTGGCGAACTCGAGCAGGAAGCGCACGCCGCGCATGCCTTCCGACAGCAGGAAGTCCTCGTCGCGCACCGCCAGCCGGTAGGACGAGGACGCCATCTGGGCGGTGTTGTCGCGCGGGATCTTGGAAGCCATGGTCCCCTTTCTAACACCTCAAGTCGCGGCGGGAGCCCGTCTCACTGCGGGTGCCCTTTCGCGCCGGGCGGGGGCGGCGGGGCGGTGCGGGCCTGCCAGATCAGGAAGGCCCGCAGGTCCTCGGCGGCGGCGGGCGTCAGGTGTTTGCGGAACGAGGCCATGCCGTTCTGCGCCAGGGCGCCGTCCAGCACGACGGATTCGAACGCCGCGCGGCTGAGGATGACCGGCGACCTGGCGAGGTCGGGATAGAACTTCCCGCCGCGATGGCAGACGGCGCACATGGCCGAAAAATGCGCCGCCCCCTTGTCCGGATCGCCGGCCGAAAGCTCGCCTTGGGTAAGGTCCAGCGGGTCGAGGGCGGCGACCTCGGCATAGGGGGGCAGCTTGCCGGTTCCGCCCAGCTTGAAGACCACCAGCCGGCCGGGCCGGCGCGGCTGGTCCGAGGCCGAGGCGCCGCCGTAGCCGACCATCAGGGCCAGGTGCTGCTCGCCGTCGAGGGCATAGGTGATCGGCGGGGCGATGGCCGCCGCGCCCAGTTCGTAGGCCCACACCCTGGCGCCGGTCTGGGCGTCGTAGGCGACGAGCTGCTTGCCGCTGGCCTGGAAGACGAGGCCGCCGTCCGTGGCCAGCACGCCGCCGGTCCAGAAGCTGGGCAGCGCCACCTTCCAGCGGGTGGTCTTGGCCACCGGGTCCCAGGCCAGCAGCTCGCCGGTCGGCGGGATCGACGGTTCGGTCCCCGGCTTGTTCGACGGCGCGGCGACGATCCGACGGACGCCGGTGTTCCAGAAGGCCGACCGGTACTGGAAGTTCGGATCGTCCTCGTAGCGGCCGTGCATCTGAAGCGAGGGGATGTAGACGAGGCCGGTCTTCGGGCTGAAGGCCATCGGCTGCCAGTTGTGGCCGCCGAGGCCGTTCGGCAGATGCCGCGCCACCGCGCCCTCGTTGTAACGGGCGGCGGGCGTTTCCACCGGCCGGCCGGTGGCGAGGTCGATGCGTTCGGCCCAGCCGGCGGGAATGTACTTGTCGCCGGAGATCAGCTTTCCGGTCGCAGCGTCCAGCACATAGAAGAAGCCGTTCTTCGGGGCCTGCATGACCACCCGGCGGGTCGCGCCGCCGATCGGCAGGTCGGCGACCATGATGTGCTGGGTGGCGGTGTAGTCCCAGCTTTCGGCCGGGGTCGTCTGGTAGTGCCAGACGTAGTCGCCGGTGTCGGGCTTCAGCGCCACGATCGACGACAGGAAGAGGTTGTCGCCCTTACCGCCCGAGCGGATCTTGTGGTTCCACGGCGAGCCGTTGCCGACGCCGACATAGACGAGGTCGGTCTTCGGATCGTAGGTGATGGCGTCCCACACCGTGCCGCCGCCGCCGGTCTGCTTCCAGGCGCCGTCGGACCAGGTTCCGACGGCCTTTTCCTTCAGGATCTTGTCGGAGACCGCGCCGTCGGCGGCGCCGGTCGGATTGGGGGCGGTGTAGAACCGCCAGGCCAGCTTGCCGGTCGCGGCGTCATAGGCCGAGACGTAGCCGCGCACGCCGTACTCGGCCCCGCCGTTGCCGATCAGCACCTTGCCCTTCACCACCCGCGGCGCGCCAGTGATGGTGTAGGGCCGGCTGCGGTCGGTGGTCTGAACGTCCCACACGGGCTTTCCGGTCTTGGCGTCGAGGGCGATCAGCCGCCCGTCGATGGTTCCGAAGAAAACCTTGCCGTCCCACAGGGCCGCGCCGCGGTTGACCACGTCGCAGCAGGCGTTGAGGCCCGACTGCCCGGGGACCTTTGGATCATAGCTCCACAGTTTCGCGCCGGTGCGCGCGTCGAAGGCGTGGATCTTGGACCATGCGGTCGTGGTGTAGATCACTCCGTCGGCGACCAGCGGCGTCGCCTCCTGGCCGCGGTCGGTGTCGAACTCCGCCCACCAGGCGACCCCCAGCTTGCCGACCGTCTCGCGGTTGACCTGGTTGAGAGGCGAGAAGCGCTGCTCGTCGTAGGTCCGGCCGTAGGTGCGCCACTCGCCAGGATCGGCGCCGACCTTCGCCCCGTCGCCACTGCCGCAGCCCGCGACCAGCATCGCCACGGCCAGCCCGGCCGCCGCCATCCAACCCTGCACCTTCATGAGGCCCCCGCCCGTTCCTTAAGCCGGGCATCATTACTGAGGACGGGGGCAGCGCAAGGGTCGCGTTAGTCGGGGTCGGCCTCACCGTCCTGCGGGATGCGGGGACCGTCGGTCGACGATCCTGTGCGCTCGCCGCCGGGGGTGACGCCGGGCGCGTCCCAGGCCTGGGGTTGCTTGCCGGCGGCGCGGTCCTGGCCGCTGCCGAGCCCGCCGGCGCCGTAGCCGGTCCCTCGCGCCTCGCCATCGCCGCCAGGCGGCCGGTTCAGCGGATCGTCGCTCATGGGAGACTCCTAAAACCTCAGCAAAGCACCGGGCGGCGGGGAGGTTCCGGGGCCTAGCTTTGAGCGCGCCAAGGCGGCGTCAGGCCTCGAGTTCGATGTCCCAGTAGAGGTAGTCGAGCCAGCTTTCGTGGAGGTGGTGCGGCGGGAAGCGGCGGCCGCGTTCCTGGAGCTCGAAGGCGGTCGGCCGGCGCGGCTTGTGATGGGGCTGCATGTGCGCCTCGGCCGGGGTGCGGCCGCCCTTGGCGAGGTTGCAGGGCGCGCAGGCCGTGACGATGTTTTCCCAGGTGGTGCGGCCGCCGCGCGAGCGCGGGA
>NZ_JBIIGK010000257.1:0-2560 GCF_044236515.1 Phenylobacterium sp. | reverse complement strand
TCGGGGATGTATTCGAAGAAGGTCGGCGGCGGCTCGCCCTCGCGCCGGCCGGTCAGGTAGCGGGAATAGTTCTCGATGCCGGCGCACGAGCCGGTCGCCTCGATCATCTCGATGTCGAAGGTGGTCCGCTGCTCCAGCCGCTGGGCTTCCAAGAGCTTGCCGTTGGCGATCATCCAGTCGAGGCGGGCCTTCAGCTCGACCTTGATCTCGCTGATCGCCTGCCGGAGCGTCGGGCGCGGCGTGACGTAGTGGCTGTTGGCGTAGACCTTGATGCCCTTCAGGTCGGCGGTCTTCTTGCCGGTCAGCGGGTCGAACTCGGTGATCGTCTCGATCTCGTCGCCGAACAGGCCGATCCGCCAGGCGCGGTCCTCGTAGTGGGCGGGGAAGATCTCGATGGTGTCGCCGCGCCGGCGGAAGGTGCCGCGCTCGAAGGCCTGGTCGTTGCGCTTGTATTGCAGGGCCACGAGGTCGCCCATCAGCTTCTTCTCGTCGACCTTCTGCCCCGGCTCGAGGGTGAAGGTCATCGCCGTGTAGGTCTCGACCGAGCCGATGCCGTAGATGCAGCTGACCGAGGCGATGACGATGACGTCGTCGCGCTCCAGGATCGCCCGGGTCGCCGAGTGGCGCATCCGGTCGATCTGCTCGTTAATCGACGAGTCCTTCTCGATGTAGGTGTCGGTCCGCGGAACGTAGGCCTCGGGCTGGTAGTAGTCGTAGTACGAGACGAAGAACTCGACCGCGTTCTCGGGGAAGAAGCTCTTGAACTCGCTGTAGAGCTGGGCGGCCAGGGTCTTGTTGGGCGCGAGGATCAGCGCCGGGCGCTGGGTCTCCTCGATGACCTTGGCCATGGTGAAGGTCTTGCCCGAGCCGGTGACGCCGAGCAGCACCTGGTCGCGCTCGGTCCCCTGCAGGCCGCTGACCAGCTCGCGGATCGCCGTCGGCTGGTCGCCGGCCGGCTCATAATCGGACACCAGCTTGAACCGCCGCCCGCCCTCCGACTTGGTCGGCCGCGCCGGCCTGTGGGGCTTCCACAGCAGCGGCATGGTGTTCTCGTCGTAGTCGAACGACGCGGACATATCCGCGACGCCGGAGGTCGGCGGGCTGGGCATGGCTGGAAAGTAGGTGTTCCCGTGGCGTTCCGCCAGCCTGCCGACAGCCTCCTCTCCCGCTCCGCGGCGGAGGGGAGAGGAGGGGGCAGGATTAGCGCCCGTCGGTCGCGGCGCTGACCGCCGCGCCCGTGGCGCCGCCGACCGCCGCGCCGACCGGGCCGGCGACGACCGCGCCCGCCACGGCGCCGGTGGCGGCCCGTTGCTCGGTGTTGTGGCCGCAGGCGGCGAGGGAGGTCAGAAGGCCGGCGGCGGCGAACAGAACCAGCGTCTTGCGCATGGGAAATCTCCGTTTCGACAGGTGTGTCGGCTCCCAAACGGCGGGCCTCGGCTCAGGTTCCTGAGCGCCGTGTGGCGCCGGGTTTGCGACGCGTTTCCGAAGCGTCACAGAACGGGACACCGATGCGGCATTTTATGCTGCGGTGCAAAAAAGCTTGCTTCTCGGTCGCCGGTCCTTCATAAAGCCTTCACCATTTGCCGTCGTCTGCCCCACCGAGTCCCGGGCAGACCTGCCGGCGGACGCTGCCAGCATGAGCAGGGGCGACCGCGGCGACAATGTCGGGGGGCGTCGATCGCCCTCGTCGTTCAGGACGAGAAATTCTTGAGTATCTATCTTAAGGCTCGCGCCGAAGGGCGCGTGCTTTTGAGCGCTGCGCTGATCGGCTCGGGCGTCGGCCTGGCTGTCGGCGCCGGCTACATGGCGAGCGGCATGGCCGATGCGGCCGCCGACCACGCTCGCGCCTCGCGCATCGCCGCCGAGGCCTCCGGCGAGTTCGCCCAGGCCGCCCTGCGCGGCGACCCGGCCGTCCTGCGCCTCGCCCGCGCGCACGACGCCTACGCAACGCGGGAACGGGTCCGCGACATCGTAGCGACCAACACCAACGACACCGCCCGCGGCGGGGCCAAGCGCGACCTCGATTGCCTGACCCAGGCGGTCTATTTCGAAGCCCGCGGCGAGACCGCCCGCGGCCAGGCCGCCGTCGCCCAGGTGGTCCTCAACCGCGTCAACCATCCGGCCTTCCCGAAGACCGTCTGCGCGGTCGTCTTCCAGGGCGCCCAGCGCGGCAGCGGCTGCCAGTTCAGCTTCGCCTGCGACGGCTCGATGCGCGGCCGCCGCGAGGCCGCCGCCTGGGACCGCGCTCGCAGCGTCGCCGCCCGCGCCCTGTCGGGCCGCGTGCTCGGCGACGTCGGCTCCGCCACCCACTTCCACACCACCGCCGTCGCCCCGGCCTGGGGCCCGCAGATGCGCCGCGTGGCGCAGGTCGGCATGCACGTCTTCTACCGCTTCGGCCGCCCGGCGAAGGCTGCGCCGGCCGAGATCGCCCAGCCGGCCGAGGTGATCCTCGCCGCCGCCCACGCCCCGGCCCAGCCGGAGCTGCGCCTGGCGACCGCCATCACCGGCAAGGCGGCCGACGCCGTCGCTGTCGAGCCTGTCGCCCTGGAGCCGAAGCCGG
>NZ_JBIIGK010000107.1:0-10111 GCF_044236515.1 Phenylobacterium sp. | reverse complement strand
CCGGGTTCTTGGCGGCGACTTCGCCGTAGATGCGCAGGACCGTGTCGGTCCAGCCGCGGATCCAGTCGCAGTAGTGCAGGTTCGAGGCGCCGGTGTCGCCGTAGCGCACGAAGGCCTCGTGGTGGCAGCCGCCGGCGCACAGCGGCCGCACCCAGCAGGTGTGGCAGTCGTACTTCGAGCCGATGTGGCCGCGGGTCAGGAAGTCCGCCTGCTTTTCCTTGTCCACGCCGGTCGAGATGTGACCGAGGGTGTGGGTGTCGGCATCGGTGAAGCGGTGGCAGGGCGAGATGTCGCCGGCCGGGCTGACGCCGACAAGGCCAAGTCCCGCGCCGCAGGGGTGCGATTTGTTCACGCCCTGGATCAGCTCGGAGATCGTCTCGCTGACGTTGGTAAAGCCGTGCATCTCGCCGCGCAGGGCGTACTCCAGCCACTCCTGGGCCAGGGTCTCGAACTGCGAGACGACGCTGTCCATGCCGTCGTCGTCGATGGCGTATTCCTGCTCGCCCGAGTTGGTCACCGGCGCGAAGCCGACTTCGGCGAAGCCGAGGTCGTCCTTCAGGTGACGATAGATCTTCAGGACGTCGGTGACGCCGTCGGTCAGGGTGACGCGGGCGGTGATCGGACGCGTGCGGTGGCCGGCGATCAGAGCGCGCAGACGCGGCTCGACGACGGCGTAGCTGCCCTTGCCCGAACGGTAGACTCGGCGCTTGTCCTGCATCTCGGCCGGACCGTCGATGCTGACCGTGACGCCGATGCCGTTATCCGACAGGAACTGGATTATGTCGCTGTTCAGCAGGGTGGCGTTGGTCGTCAGGCTGTAGCCGACCGACTTGCCGGCCGCGGCGGCCTTCTCATTGGCGTAGGCGACGACTTCCTTCAGCAGCGGGAAGTTCATCAGCGTTTCGCCGCCGAAGAAGGTGATGTGCAGCATCCGGCGATGCGCGGACTCGGCGATCAGGAAGTCCACCGAGGCCTTGGCGGTCTCGATGTCCATGTACTTGGCCTTGCCCTGGGGCGTGGCGATCTTATCGGCGCCGAATTCGTAGCAGTAGGTGCAGGCCAGATTGCACTGATTGGTGATGTTCAGCACCATCGACTGCAGCGGGAAGTCCTTGGGCGGACTGGCCACCGGCGCGGGCCGGGACGTCTCGGTGATGATCACCTGGGCATGGTAAAGCTCGGTGATCAGCTCATCAGCGTCCTCGGCGCCGTGGCCGGCCGCGGCCAGGGCCTCGACCAGCTCATGGTGCGTCGTCTCGCGCTCGGCGAGCCGCGCGAGCACCGCCTGGGCCATCGCGTCCAGCTCGAAGATCGCGCCGGCCGGGACCATGTAGAGGTACTTGCGATCCGACGCCTCGAAGGCGTGGAACTCGCCCAGCCGATAGGGCTGGCTCGGGAAGGGTTTCACCGCGAAAGCTCCGGATACTCCCAACGCTGGTAGAGCGGGACCGTGACCACGAGATAGGCGCGCCCGGTCAGAGGCCGGCCGAAGGCGTCCTTCTCAGACTTCGCGGTCGCCGTCACCCAGACGTCGCCGTAGTTGTTGCGCATGAATTTACGGCGCGGATTGGGGCCGTTTTGCGCCGGCGTGAAGAAGGCGTTCGGGCTGAGTTGGCCGACGAACTGGGTGTCGTCGTCGTTCTGGATGGTCATGAACTCGTCCATGGTCCAGGTGACGTCGATCGGGCCCAGCGCCAGGTCGTCGGCGGTTCCGGACTTGCCGTCCGGGCCGTTCTCGTAGCCGATCGCTTCGAACTGCTGATAGCCGCGCGGGTGATTGTCGCTGCCGAGGCGGGCCATGGCCGTCTCCGGCGTCACCTTCACGAAGTCGACCTTGCTGTAGACCGGGAAGGCCTTTTCAAGGGCGGCGCCAGCCACGGCGACGTCGCGGTCGCCGGAGGTGGCGCCGGCGGCGACCTGGGCTTCGACGACGATCTCCTTGGCGCTCTGCGAGACGATCCGGCGCGGCGTGACACCGGCTCCGAGGCTAATGTCGGAGACCGCCACGCGTTGCGGGAAGTTGTCGCCGAGGATGCGCAGCTGAACCGTCGAGCCGGCCTTGACCGCGCCCGGCGTCACCGCGACGACGGAGGGGGCCGAGGTGGCGCGAGTCAGCTTCACGTCATAGCCGAACTCGGAGTAGGCGCCCCAGAACCAGCGGCCTTCGGCCGAAGCTTGGTTCGGCGCGATCCACAGCACCTCACGGGCTTCGCTCGACAGATCGTCCGGCCGCGCGGCGCGGCCCGGACCGGCCGAGCGGCCGCGCCAGGAATAGCCGCTGTAGACGAGGCCGGTACCCGTGCGGGTCAGGGTCGCGCCGTCCTTGAGCGAGCGCAGGGTCGTCGTGGTCTTGAACTCGTCCGGCGCGCCGGCCTGCTCGACGACCATCTCCCCGACGTACTTGCCCTGGCCCGGCACGGAGGCCGAGACCAGCCAGCGGCCGACCAGTTCGGGCTGGCGGATGCGTGAGCGCCAGGCGGCCCATTGCGGGGTGTGGAGGGTGGCGTTCTGGTTGAGGAATTCAAACGCGACGTCGCCGGGCTTCTTCTTGCCTTCCGGCTCGGGGCCAAGGCCGCCGCCGCGGAATTGGGCCTCGGCCTGAGCGTAGAGCGCGACGTGGAAGTTGCGCAGGCCCTGCCATTCGGCCTTGGACCGGCGCCACGACATCGGCAGGCCGAAGGCGTGGCAGGACGCGCAGGCCTGGCGCACGTCGTTGTTCGGGATCAGCGTCTCATCGACGATCCGGTGCTCAGGCATGTACATCACCGGCTTGGCCTCTTCCGGCGCCAGCCCGTGACTGTTGGAGAGGTACTTGATCACCGAGCGGATTTCCGCCGGCGTCGCCTGCAGGCCGTGCTGACGGCTCATGCGCCGGATCGCCTGCGCCCAGCCTTCCGGCGTGGTGCGGGTCCAGGAGATGCGGGAGAGGTTGCCCTTTTCGTCGGCGGTGTGACACGCGCCGCACTTTTCGATCACCAGCGGGTCGGTGACCGGGATGCCCTGTTCGGTCTCAGCTGCCTGCGACGCCTGGCTGGAGGCCTGCGTGGCTGCAAGGCCGAAAGCGCCGGAAAGGAGGACCGCGGACGCGACTCCGAAAACTGCGAATTTCTTCACCGGCAGCCACCCTCCCCGCGGGCTGTCTATTATGACAATTCAGGCGACACGTTGGTCCCCTAAGAAACCACCCATAACGCCTCCACTTCAATTTACAACGGGTGTTTCGGTGCAAATGCGTCACCGCCGGTGGCGTTTCGACAACGCCTTTCGCTGAACGGCGGTGTGATCACAAATCTTTCAATTCATGCGCCCGCTCGATCGGCGCCGTTAGCTGGACGGCGCACCGGGTTGGCGGTCGGGATGAGCGGCTGCGAAGGCTGGATGGGCGCGCCCGTTTGCGATCACGCGAGACACCACCGGAAGACCGCTGAGATCGGCGCCGAATCGATCGGCGGAATACGACTGCGGAATGAGGAAGCAGTCGGCCAGGGTCGGCTCGTCTCCGAACGAGAACCGGCCCGCGGTCTCCGCCAGCAGCGCCTCTGCCGCCTCGAAGCCGGCCGTGATCCACCGCTGGGTCCAGGCCAGGATCTGATCTTCGCTCGCGGAGAATTCGGTGCGCAGAGCATTGAGGACGCGCAGGTTGTTGAGCGGGTGGACGTCGCAGGCGAAGAGCTGTGCCACGGCGCGGATCCGCGCCCGCGACGTGGCGTCCCCCGGCAACAGCGGCGCCGCGGGAAACCGCTCGTCGAGCCATTCTAGGATGGCGAGGCTCTGGCCGAGGCGGACGCCGTCGGCCTCCAGCGTCGGCACCAGGCCCTGCGGGTTACGCTCGCGATAATCGGCGGCGTGCTGATCGCCGGCCCGCAGGTCGACCGGCCGGGATCGGTAGTCGAGGCCCTTCAGATTGAGCCCGATGCGCACACGGTAGGCGGCGCTGGAGCGCCAGTAGTCGTCGAGGATCAGCGTCTGGGTCATGCCGCTAGCGTTTCGAAAGGCGCCTGGGTCTTGGCGCGAATCTCGTCGAGACCGACGCCGGGCGCCGTCTCGATCAAGGTGAGCGGCCGCCGGCCCCGAGCGACGTCGAAGACGCCGAGGTCGGTGACGACCAGGTCGACGACGCCTTTGCCGGTCAGCGGCAGGCTGCAGGCGTCGACCAGCTTCGGCGCGCCGGACTTCTCGACGTGCTCCATCACGACGACGACGCGGCGGACGCCGGCGACGAGGTCCATCGCGCCGCCCATCCCCTTCACCATCTTGCCCGGCACCATCCAGTTGGCGAGGTCGCCGTTGGCGGCCACCTGCATGGCGCCGAGGATCGACAGGTCGATATGGCCGCCGCGGATCATGGCGAAGCTGTCGGCGCTGGAGAAATAGGACGACGAGGGCAGGGCGGTGATGGTTTGCTTGCCGGCGTTGATCAGGTCCGGATCGGCCTCGCCCTCGTAGGGGAAGGGGCCCATTCCCAGCATGCCGTTCTCGCTCTGCAAGGTCACCGAGACGCCGTCCGGGATGTGGTTCGACACCAGCGTCGGGATGCCGATCCCGAGGTTCACGTAGAAGCCGTCGCGCAGTTCGCGGGCGGCGCGGGCGGCCATTTCGTCACGGGTCCAGGCCATGGTTCAGGCCTCCTCGCGGGGGCGGACGGTAAGATGCTCGATGCGTTTTTCGTAGGACGCGCCCTGGACGATGCGGTCGACGTAGATGCCGGGCGTGTGGATCTGGTCAGGGTCCAGAGCCCCGACTTCGACCAGTTCCTCGACCTCGGCGACCGTCACCTTGCCGGCCGTGGCCATCATCGGATTGAAGTTCCGGGCGGTGCGCCGGTAGACGAGGTTGCCCTCGGCGTCGCCGCGCCAGGCCTTGACGATGGACAGGTCGGCGGTGAGGCCACGCTCCATCAGATACTCCTCGCCGTCAAAGACGCGGGTCTCCTTGCCCTCGGCGACAAGCGTGCCGACGCCCGTGCGGGTGAAGAAGGCCGGGATGCCGGCGCCGCCAGCGCGAATGCGTTCGGCCAGGGTGCCCTGCGGGTTGAACTCCAACTCCAGCTTTCCGGCGAGGTAGAGTTCGGCGAACAGCTTGTTCTCGCCGACGTAGGACGAGATCATCTTCGCGATCTGGCCGCGCTCCAGGAGGATGCCGAGGCCGAAGCCGTCGACGCCGCAGTTGTTGGAGACGACGGTCAGGCCGGTGACCCCGGTTCGGGCGATCGCGGCGATCAGGTTTTCCGGAATGCCGCTGAGGCCGAAGCCGCCGGCCATGATGGTCATGCCGTCGGTGAGCAGGCCGTCGAGAGCCGCCTGCGCGGTCTGATGAACTTTGTCGGCCAGTTTCGCCTCCCTTACGCCGGCGCCAGCCTAGAAGGTCGCAAGCCCTTGCGGCGGGTGCAAGACGGAGGACGTCTCGCGCCTTGGCTCAGTCTCGCCTAAATAGTCGCCGCAATGACCGCAACCGCCTATCCCGCTCACCGGCTGTCCGTCGCTCCAATGATGGACTGGACGGACCGGCATTGCCGGGCGCTGCACCGGACGCTGTCGCGGCGGGCGCTGCTTTATACGGAGATGGTGACCACCGGAGCGGTGCTGCACGGCGACCGGGGGCGGTTGCTGGGGTTCGACCAGGTCGAGCATCCCGTGGCGCTGCAGCTCGGCGGATCGGATCCGAAGGATCTGGCGGAGGCGGCGCGGATCGGGGAGGCCGAGGGCTACGACGAGATCAACCTGAACGTCGGCTGCCCGTCGGACCGGGTGCAGTCGGGTCGGTTCGGGGCCTGCTTGATGCGGGAGCCGGAGCTGGTGGCCGAGTGCATGGCGGCGATCGGGGCGGCGGTGAAGGTCCCGGCGACGGTGAAGTGCCGGATCGGCGTCGATGAGCAGGAGCCGGAGGAAGCCCTGTTCCGGCTGGTCGACCTATGCGCCGGAGCGGGGGTGAGCCTGTTCGTGGTGCACGCACGGAAGGCGTGGCTGAAGGGGCTGTCGCCGAAGGAGAACCGCGACATTCCGCCGCTCGATTATCCCTTGGTCCGGCGGCTGAAGCGCGAGCGGCCGGAGCTGACGATTGTCATCAACGGCGGCGTGGCCGACCTGGACGAGGCGCAGGCGCACCTGGCGGAGGTGGACGGGGTGATGCTGGGCCGGGCCGCCTATCACACGCCCGACCTGCTGGGAGAGGTGGACGCGCGGATCTTCGGAGACGCCCGGCGGGTGGATGCGTTCGAGGCGGTGGAGCTCTACCGGCCGTACGTCGCAGCGCAGCTGGCGAAGGGGACGCACCTGGCGGCCATGACGCGCCACATGCTCGGCCTGTTCAGCGGCGTGCCGGGGGCGCGGGCCTGGCGGCGGATCCTGACGGTCGAGGGTGTGAAGGCGGGCGCGGGGCTGGAGGTGATCGACAAGGCGCTGGCCGCGGTGTCGGGCGCCGATCAGGGGGTCAGGAAGAGCGCCTGACGAGTGGCCTGGAAGCTGGACAGCCGGCCGAGGTAGGTCATGCCGAGGAGCGAGGCGTCGAGCCCCTTCTCGATGACAAGGGCGTCGACGTCGTCGAGGCGGGCGCCGTTCACCGAGATCGAGGCGAGGGTGACGCGCGCGGCGCGGGCCTGCCCGGCGGCGGTGCCGACGGAGTGATCGTATTTCAGCCGCCGCGGGTCGAAGCCGAGGCGCTGGGCGTCGCTGGGCGTCAGGGCCACGGCGGTGGCGCCGGTGTCGACCAGGAATCGGACCGGCGCGCCGCTGACGTCGGCCTCGGCCCAGAAATGGCCATCGGCCGCCTTGTCCACCTTGGCGACCTCGCCGGAGGAGCCCTCCAGCACGACCGGCATGGCGATGGGCGCTTCGGCCCGGGCGGCGCGCAGGGCCGGCGGCTTCGGCGCCACGGCGACGACCAGGCCGGCCGAGCCGAACGCCGAGACCGAAGCCACGGCCGCCACCAGGGCGTATCTGACGAGGTTGGACACCGCGCGCTTCACCGTTCCGCGGCCGTCAGGCCGATCCGTCCGCGGAGGTTAGGCCGGTCGGGTTTGCAAGGAATGAACGGCGCGGCTCAGGCGGGGCCGAGCTTCTCGGGGGCGATGTGGCCCCGGCGCGACGGCAACTCGGCCATGATGCGGTCGCGCTCGGCGTCGGAATAGGCGGTCCAGCCGGCGATCTCGTCGGCGGCGCGGAAGCAGCCAAGGCAGAGGCCGCTGTCGTCGTCGATGAAGCAGACCTTCACGCAAGGCGTCCGGATGGGCATGGCCGGTGCATAGCGCCGGTTCGCGGAACATTACAATCTGTTTATGACTTCACGAACATTGCGCAGATTTAATCTGTAATCGCCAACCTTTCTTCTAGTTCATTTGAACCGGCGCCTTTGCGAGTGCAGTTTTCCCTCAGACGATTTCTTCGAGGGAGATTTGAACATGAAGACCGCCATCATCGCGATCGCCGCCGTCATGAGCCTGGCCGGCGCCGCCGACGCGGCCGAGCGGATGACCGACATGGCCTATGTGAAGGCCGCCCGCTGCAAAGGGATCGCCTCGGGCGTCGGGCAGACGGACACCGCCGCCCTCGACAACCTGCTGAAAGAGCAGGGCCGCAGCCGCGAAGTCTACATCCGCCAGCGCGCGGAGAACGAGATGACCCGCGCCCGCCGCGAGGCCGGCCGCGGCGATGAGAACCGCACGCGGCTGGGCGCCGAACTGGCCGGCCCCTGCGCCGCCTTCCTGAACCCCGCGTAAGCGGGTCTTCTGCGGGGTTCCTGGCTCCAGGACTCCAACCTGCCTGACTGGCGCGCCGGCTCCCTGCCGCCGGCGCGCCTTTTTCTTGCGCGGCGCGGCGACGGAACCCACGGTGTCGAGCGGAGCTATGGCAGGGGGCCGCAAGTTCGCGGCGGCGGCGCAAGGGGCGTCATGAAGGCCTTGAGGGACGGGGAGACCTGCTGGCGGACCGCGCGCGCGGACCGGCTGGCGTTCCTGATCGACAACCAGGCCTATTTCGCCGCCGTCTTCGACGCGCTGCAGAAGGCGCGACGCTCCGTGCTGCTGCTCGGCTGGGGCTTCGATCCGCGCACCCGGCTGTTCCCCGACGGCTACGACGGGCCCGACGATCCGGACGAGGTCGGCCGCATCCTGGTGGAGCTGGCCTGCGCGCGGCCGGAGCTCGACGTGCGCCTGCTGATCTGGAAGTCGGCCCTGCCGATCAGCGCCAGCCAGGAGTTCTTCCCGCACAAGGCCCGCAAGTGGTTCGAGGACACGCCGGTGAAGTTCCGGCTGGACGACCAGGTGCCGTTCGGGGCCTGCCATCACCAGAAGGTGCTGGTGATCGACGATCGGCTGGCGTTCTGCGGCGGCGGCGACATCGCGGTCGACCGCTGGGACAGCCCGCATCACAGCGACGACGACCCGCGGCGCATCATGCCGCGCCAAGAATGCCACGCGCCGCGCCACGAGGTGATGGCGATGGTCGACGGCGAGGCCGCCCAGGCGCTGGGCGACCTCTTCCGCGAGCGCTGGCGGCGGGCGACCGAGGGCCAGACGCTGGACCCGCCGCCCGACGCCGGCGGCGATCCGTGGCCCGACCACGTGCCGCCGGCCCTGACCCGCGCGCAGGTGTCGATCGCCCGGACGGAGCCGGCCTGGAAGGGGCGGCCGTTGGTCGAGGAGATCCGGCGGCTGAACCTGGCCGCCATCGCCGAGGCCCGCGACGTCATCTATCTGGAGAACCAGTATTTCACCTCGCCGCTGATCTGCGAGGCGCTGGCCAGTCGGCTTGCCGAGCCGGACGGGCCGGAGATCGTGCTGATCTCGACCGGCAAGGCGCCGAGCTGGTTCGACCAGCTGACCATGGACCGGGCGCGCGGCACGATGATCTGGCGGCTGCGGGCCGCCGACGTGTTCGGCCGCTTCCGGGCCTATTATCCGACGACGCGGGCCGGCGAGGTGATCATCGTCCACTCGAAGGTGTGCGTCATCGACGACCGCCTGGCGCGGGTCGGCTCAGCCAACCTCAACAACCGCTCCGGCGGGTTCGACACCGAGTGCGAGCTGGCGGTGACCTGTGACGAGGAGGCGGACCGGCTGACGCTTGGTGCGTTCCGCGACCGGCTGATCGGCCATTTCATGGGCGTGACGGGCGATGCTGTGACCAAGGCCCGCAACGAGTACGGCGGCCTGGGGCAGGCGATCGACGCCCTGAACCGCGACGGCCGGCTGGTCCCGATCGAGCCGCCGATGCTGACCGGCTTCGGCGAGTTCATCGCCGCCTACCATATCGGCGATCCGTCGGACACGGCGGACTCCTGGCGGCTGGCCCGGCGGCGCGAGCGGCTGTTCCAGCAGGCCCGGCAGATCGCCGACCACACGCCCGACGGCGATCAGATCAGCTCCGGCCCGGTTCGACCCTGAAGTCCATCACCAGCGGCAGGTGGTCGGACGCCACACGCCAGGCCGGCTCGAACGGGGCGAAGACGTCCTCGACCACGATCTCGCGGCTAACGAAGATGTGGTCGATGCGCAGCACCGGCAGCGGCGAGGGGAAGGTGGCGGTCGGGCTCTTGCGCGGCGCCAGGCGCCGGGCTGGCTCCAGCCGGGCGCTGAGGGTGCGGTAGACCACCGAGGTGGCCGTGGCGTTGAAGTCGCCCAGGAGGATGCGGGGACCGTGGCAGCGCGGGTGTTCGAGCCAGGATGGGCCGGCGAGGTGATGCGCCTGGACCTGCTGTTCCTTGGGCACCAGGCCCAGGTGGGTGTTGATGATCTGGACCCGCGCGCCATCGATGTCGGCCTCGACCCACAGGGCGCCGCGCGGCTCTAGCTGGGCGATGCGCGGGTGGCCGGGCAGGGGGCCGACCTGGATCAGGGTTTCCGGATAGCGGGTCAGGATGGCGTCGCCGTAGAGCTCCTCCTCGACCCGGAACGCCGGGTGGAAGTGCACCGCCATCTGCAGCCGCGCGGCGATCTCGTGCGCCTGGTCGACGTGGTTGGTGCGCGCCCGGCGGACGTCGAGTTCCTGCAGGGCGACGATGTCCGGCTGCAGAGTGGCCAGCACGTCGGCGATCCGCGCCACGTCGAGCCGGCGGTCGTTCCCGACACAGCGATGGACGTTGTAGGTGACGATGCGAGGCATGTGGCCGGGTTGTG
>NZ_JBIIGK010000106.1:0-10122 GCF_044236515.1 Phenylobacterium sp. | reverse complement strand
GAGGTGCTGGATCAGCCCTGCCGCGCCGACCCGCTGGCCGGCTGATCGCCCAACAGGAAGACCGGAGGAGGATGCAGATGAGATCGCAAGCCACCGCAGCCGTCGGAGGCGCCCTCGCGCTCCTGATCGCGACCGGCGTCCAGGCGCAGGCTCCGGCCCAAGATCGGGGACAGGCCCAAGCTCAGCCGGCGGGTCCTCCCGGCAAGCCCTTCTGGGCGCAACGCCTGACGGGGTATCTGAAGACCCGGGACGGCGAGGATCTGCGCTACAGCGTCATCCTGCCGAAGGGCAAGGGTCCGTTCCCGGTGATCATGCGCTATAGCGGCTATGACGACAGCGCGTTGGGCGGCAAAAGCTATCTGCAGCGCAACGGCCTGACGGGCGGCGGCGCCGACCGGATGCTTGTCGAGGCGGGCTATGCCGTCATCGGCGTGAACCGCCGCGCCACCGGCTGTTCCACCGGCAGCACCTTCGACTGGCACCATCCGCTCTATGGCCAGGACGGCCACGACGCGGTCGAATGGGCCGCGGCGCAGCCGTGGTCCACGGGCAATGTCGGCATGTACGGCTCCTCGTGGGTGGGCATGTCGCAGCTTTGGACCGCCAGCACGCGTCCGCCGCACCTGCGCGCCATCGCGCCCGCCGTGGTGATCGCCGACCCGCGTGCCGACAGCTACGCCCCCGGCGGCGTGCCGCAGCCGACGATGATCACGGGGTGGGGTTCGACCTACGTGCCTGGCCGCTGGCAGACGATCCGCGCCGACGCCGAGGCGGAAAACGACACCCGCTGCCTCCAGCAACTCGAGAAGAACCTGAAGACCCTCGAGGCGGGATCTCCCGGCCGCCTGGTGCTGGCCCATCCGTTCAGGGACGCCCACCTCGAGGAGCGGGCGCCGGCGCGCCGCGTCGATCGGATCAACGTCCCCGTCCTGTCGATCACGGCCTACCAGGACGAGGCCACCACCTCGCGCGGCGGCTACTACCAGTGGAACGTCGATCCCAAGCTGATGTGGATGATCGACACCAATGGGGGCCACGGCGCCGCTGGCTCACTGGTCTATCGTCGTCAGATGCTGAAGTTCTTCGACCGCTACGTAAAAGGCGTGAAGAACGACTGGGAGGCGACTCCGCGCCTGCAGGTCTGGCAGGAGACCGCCAACGACCCGGCCGCGGTGGCGCGTGGCGCGCGCGGCGTCGAAAGCTCGCAGCCGAACTTCGTGGTGAGCCGGCCGACGATCTCGCCCGACGTGAAGCAGGTCAGCTTCACCCTGTCGGAAGGCGGGCGTCTGCTGGAGAACGCCGCCGCGTCCGGCGGGTCGCAGACCTTCAAGTATCCGGTGATCAGCCCCTCCGTGCTCGGCCGCGAGGGCTGGGGCCCGCTCGATCCTGACTGGAAGGCCGGCAGCCTGGTGTTCACCACCCCGCCGCTGCAGCGCGACCTGGTCGCCTTCGGCCCGGCCAGCGCCGACCTGTGGATCTCCTCGTCGTCGGCGCCTGACGCCGACCTGCAGGTGACGGTGACCGCGCTCCAGCCGGACGGTCAGGAGATGTATGTCCAGCGCGGGTGGCTGCGCCTGTCGAACCGCGCACTCGACACCGGCAAGTCGACGGTCGGGCGCCCGGTGCTGCTGGACAAGCCCGAGGCGTTCGCCCCGATGATGCCCAACCGTCCCGAACTGGCGCGCCTGGAGGTGAACCGCTTCTCGTACGCTTTCCGCAAGGGGACGCGCCTGCGGGTCTGGATCGAGGCGCCCGGCAACACCGGCAGCTATCGGTTCTCCCACAACCCCGTGCCGACCACCTTGAAGCTGTGGCAGGACGCGGATCACGCCTCGAAGTTCGTGATCAACGTGCTGGAGAACGAGGCCGTGCCGAAGCCGGTGCGCGCCTGCGGAGCGGTGCTGGCGCAACCCTGCCGTCCCGACCCGCTGGCGCAGCGGTGAGGTCCGGCGGAGTGAGGAGCATATCGATGACGAAGGTGGTCCAACTGGCCATGCTTGCCGCTGCAGGCCTGATCATGACCGGCGCCGCGGCGGCCCAGCCGCAAGCCGCGTCCCCGCCCGCGATGCGGGTCGTCCGCTTCGACGCCAAGCTGGACGCGCAGATTCCGCCCCGCGGCCCGGACGGACATTTCCGGCCGGCGGGCTCGATCATCCCCGACGCCGGCAGCGATCCGGTGGTCGGCGAGAACCGGCCCTATCCGTACGGCATGGTGGTGCAGTCCAACATCCTGGCCGACGGAACGTTCAGCTACGATTCCACCGCCAAGCTGGCGGGCGGCGAGATCCACATGAAGAGCGTCTATCCGGTCCGCAACGCGCCGAGCCCGATCCCCGGCCTTTCGCACACCGTGATGACCGACAAGATCGTCGGCGGCACCGGGGCTTTCGAGGGCGCCAGCGGCTATCTGCAGCTCCAGACTCTGCTGAGCGGCCGGCAGGGCGAGCCGAGCAAGCTCGAAGGCTCGTTCACCGGCGTTATCTTCCTGAAAACCGTTCCGGCGCGCTGAGGCGACTGCGATGCTCAATCGACGCAATATCCTGCTGGGCGCCGGCGCGGCGGCGTTCGGGCTGTCGGACGCCCGGGCGCTGGCGCAGGCGCTGACCGACCCGACGATCATCAAGCAGCGCCAGTCGCTGGGCGGCGACCTGGCCGTTCTGAACGCCCGCATCTGGACGCTAGACCCCGCCCGCCCGCGGGCGCAGGCGGCTCTGGTGCGCGCCGGCCGGGTCGTGGCCGTGGGCTCCAACGCCGAGGTGCTGGGCCAGGCCGGCCGCGTCCGCCGTTTCGACGCCGGCGGACGGACGGTGGTTCCGGGCTTCATCGACGCCCACTGCCATGTCGAATTGGCCGCGCCGATGTACTCGGGGCTGGAGGTCAGCGTGCACACCCCGCCGCTTACCAGCCTCGAGGAAATCTTCGGCCGCCTGCGCGAGCGCGCGGCGAAAACCCCGGAAGGGCGCTGGATCGTCGCCCGCGGCGGGTTCGGCATGAAGCGCCAGGTCAAGGAACAGCGCTGGGCGACCCGCCAGGAGCTGGATGCCGTCAGCACGCGCCATCCGATCATCGTCCTGGCCGGCATGCATGTGGCCATGATGAATACGCTCGGCTTCGAGCGGACCGGCCTGCTGGACATCGGCCATGAGCGCGCGCTGCGCTGGAAGGACGGGCGGGCCCGTCGCGGCACCGATCTGCCGCGTGACGCCGACGGCATGCCGACCGGCGTGGTCAGCGAGATCTTCGACATCATCCCGGCGGATATTCATACCCGGGAAGAGCGCAAGCAGGCTCTGGCCAGCCAGGTCGTGCCGGTCTTCACGTCGAAGGGCATCACCTCGGTCGGCACCATGCCGATGACCAACGAGGAACGACAAGTCGATCAGGAGCTGCAGCAGGAAGGCAAGCTTCCGATGCGGATCCGCACCTTCCCCATCGTGCCGTTCCACACGACGGTGGAGTCCCTCGTTCAGAACGGTCTCGTCACGGGCCTCGGCGACGACATGTACAAGTTCGGCGGGATCAAGATCTACGTCGGCGGCGGCAGCGTCGACGTCAACGGCCAGCCGATGAACGACCTGAAGTACGATCAGGAGGCCCTGACCGAGACCCTCTGGCGGGCGCACGACGGCGACATCCAGGCGATCATGCACCAGTCCTCGCGCCACAGCTACGAGATCACCCTGCGCGCCGCGGAGGCGGCGATCGCCCGCAAGCCGGTCAACATGCGCCACCGCCTGGAACACGCCGCGCCGCGCGAGTTGCAGGACGTCGAGCAGATCCGGCGCATGCGCCGGCTGGGCCTGCGTCTGGCGATCACCGGCCCGACCACCCGCGCCACGGCGCCCCGCTCGGGCGCGCCGCGGTACGCGACCATGGCCCGCGAAGGGTTGCAGCCGTTCACCGTCTCGGACGCCACTGGGACGACCCCTGTCTTCAGCCCGCTGGCCGCCATCGCGGGGATCTCCGCGCCGCAAAGCGAGGGCGGCATGTTGCCGCCGCAGGAGGCGCTCAACCTGGAGGACGCCCTGCGTAGCTACACCGTCTGGGCCGCGGCGGCGCAGTTCGAGGAGCAGGACAAGGGCTGGATCCGCCCAGGCAATCTGGGAGATTTCGCCGTGCTCGATGCCGATCTTGAGCGGGTGCGCGGCGGGGCTCTTTTCGACGCCAAGGTCGACGCGACGATCCTTGGCGGCCGCGTCGTCTACGAACGCTAGATCGGGAGGGGCGGATGCGCCGAGTTTACGCCGTTGTCGTGCTGGCCGCGGCCTTGATGATCGCCGGCGCCGCCCAGGCGGCCACCGTCCTGGTGACGGGGGCCAACCGCGGCATCGGCCTGGCGCTGGCGACGCACTACTCGGAACAAGGCTGGACGGTGATCGCCACCGCCCGCTCGCCCGATGGGGCCCCGGAGCTGGCGGCGCTCGCAGCCAAGCACAAGGCGGTGGTCGTCGAGCGGCTGGACGTGACCGACCTGGCGGGCATCCGTGCGCTGGCCGCCCGCTACCAGGGACGCCCCATCGATGTGGTGATCAACAACGCCGGCGTGATGGGAAACACCGATCACCAGCAGCTTGGCGGCTTCGACCGCGAGACGTTCCACACCATGCTGGACGTCAACACGTTCGGACCGCTGGCCGTCACCGAGGCGTTCTTGGAAAACGTCCGCGCGAGCGACCAGAAGAAGGTGGTCACCATCACCAGCGTCGAAAGCTCGATGGTGCGCGCGCCGCGGGCGTTCGGCATGCTGTTCTACAAGATCAGCAAGGCCGCGGTGAACATGTCCATGCAGGAGTTGAAGGCGGAGCCGCGGGGAAAGGGGATCGTCTTCGCGATGATCGCGCCGGGGTTCGTCGAGACCGACCTGGCGGACGAGCTTCGCGCCTCGCCGCTCGGCCGGGGCCGCAACATCCCGCAAGGCATTCCGCCGGCCCGCAGCGCCGCCGGCATCGCGAGGGTGATCGACGGACTGACCCTGGAGAACGCCAAGGTCATCTACAACTACGACGGTTCGACCATCCCCTTCTGACGGGGACGCGGAACAACGGAGGCGACATTGAAGATCGCAAGGACGGTATTGGTCGCTGGCGCTCTCGCTGCGCTTGCCGTGTCGCCGGGCGCTACGCAAGAGCGCAGCCGACGGGACGCGCCCGCCGGCGGCCAGCCGACCAGCCTGGGCCCGGGCGAGGATTTCGTTCGGGTGGTGCGCGAGCCCTTCTGGGCGAAACGTCTGACCGGCTATCTGAAGACCCGCGACGGAACCGAGCTGCGCTACAGCGTGCTGCTGCCGAAGGGCAAAGGGCCGTTCCCGACCCTGCTCCACTACAGCGGCTACGATGTCGGCTCGATCGGCGGTTCCGAATACCTCAAAGGCAACCACCAGTACGTCAAGACGATCGACAAGGACCTGATCGACGCCGGCTATGCGATCATCGGGGTCAACGCCCGTGCGACGGGGTGCTCGGCGGGCGATTCTTTCGACTGGCACCGGCCTCTCTATGGCCAAGACGGATACGACGCGGTGGAATTCGCGGCTGCCCAGCCATGGTCCAACGGCAATGTCGGCATGTACAGCTGGTCCTGGGCGGGGATGTCCCAGCTCTGGACCGCCTCGTTCCGGCCGCCCCACCTGAAGGCAATCACGCCCGGGATGGTGATCGCCAACCCGCGGGCGGACAGCTATGCGCCCGGCGGCGTGCCGCAGCCGGCGATGATCTCCGGCTGGACCCAAAGCCTGCTGCGGCTGTGGGACTTCACGCGCGAAAGCGCCGTCGGCGATGGCGACACCCGCTGCGCGGCGCAGGTCGAGCGCAACAAGAAAACCCTGGAGGAGGGTGCGCCAGGCGTTCTCGTGCTGCAGCACCAGTTCCGCGACGATCATCTGGAGGAGCGCAACGTCTCGCTGCGCACGCACCTGATTAACGTCCCGGTGCTGTCGGTCACCGGCTTCCAGGACGGCGCGACCACATCGCGCGGGGGCTACTATCAGGAGACGGTGGATCCGAACCTGCTGTGGATGGTCGATACCAACGGCGATCACAGCATGTATTCCTCGGAGACGTTCCGGAAGACGCTGATCCGCTTCCTCGACCGTTACGTGAAGGGGCAGCGCAACGGCTTTGAATCTACCCCCAGGCTGCAGGTCTGGGAGGAGACAAAGATCGACCCGGTCCGTCTGCAGCGCGGCGGGATCGAGCGAAACGTCGAGGCCTCGGGCCCCAACTTCGTGGTCTCGCGGCCGAGCATTCGTCCGGCGGTCGACCAGGTGAGCTTCGCCCTGACCGCGGACGGCGGCCTGAAGTTGCGAGGGGCCGCGGCCGGCGAGCCCCGAACGATGAAGTATCCGCTCGTTGGGCCCGCGGTTCGCAGCAGCGGGTGGGGCCCGGCGTCGCCGGATTGGACGGCTGGCGCTTTGGCCTACACCTCGGATCCCCTCGACAAGGATCTGGTGGTCTATGGTCCGATCAGCGCCGACCTGTGGATCTCGGCGGACCGTTCCGACGCCGACGTCCAGGTTACCGTGACGGCGGTCATGCCGGACGGCCAGGAAATGTACGTTCAGCGCGGGTGGCTGCGCCTGTCCAACCGCGCCCTGGACCCCGCGAGGTCGACGCCCGGCCGGCCCGTCCTGCTGGATACCCCAACGAGCTTCAAGCCCATGTGGCCGAACCGGCCCGAGCTTGCGCGGGTGGAAGTTAACCGCGTCTCGTTCCCGTTCCGCAAAGGCGTGCGCCTGCGCATCTGGATCGATACGCCCAGCCCAACCGGCAGCTACAACTTCGCCTACAACCCCGTCCCGGCGACCCTGAGGGTCTGGAACGACGCGCAGCATCCCTCCAAGGTTGTCCTGAACGTCCTGCCCAGCGAGACGGCGAAGGCCCCGGCCGTGCCCTGCGGTCGGGTCCTGGGCCAGCCCTGCCGGGCCGATCCCCTGGCGGCCGACGCACGATGAGCTCGAAGTGACGAAGGGGGTCGGCGTCGCATTCGCGGCCTGACTCCCGGGGTCGCGCTGAGGCATTTCCCGCAACGCGCTTCTCAGTAGCCAAGACCAGAGCCACGGGAGGGGCCGACATGAAGATGATCGCTCGTCGCAGCGCGTTGACCACGACGGCCGCGCTGCTTTTCGCGCCCCAGGCGCTGTCTGCGGTCGAACCGGCGGATTTCGTATTCGCCAACGGGCGCGTCTACACCGTCAATCCGGCCCAGCCGTGGGCTGGCGCCGTCGCGATCCGGGGCGGCCGTATCGTCCATGTCGGCGACGATGCGAGCGCTTTCGTCGGACCGCGCACGCGCCGCATCGACCTAAAGGGGCGGATGCTGCTACCCGGCTTTACCGACACCCACAACCACACCTATCTGCGCGCCGAAAACCTCTTCTGGGTCACCTTGCCGGGGACCCGCACCGAGACGCCGACCCTGCAGCAGTACCGGGCGGCGATCGACGCCTATAAGGCCGCCAACCGGGGGCTTCGCCAACTCCGGGGGGTCGGCTGGAATATGCGCTTCATCGTGCAGGCGGCGAGCGAGCGGGGCCTGACCCCGCGTGAGCTGCTCGACGACCTCGTCGGCCTGGACATCCCGGCGGTGATCATCACCCACGGTCATCATGAAATCTGGGCGAACACGCGCGCGATCCGCAACGCGGGCGTCACCGAGGCGACGCCCAACCCGCCGGGCGCGTTCATCGAGCGCGACGCCGCCGGCGCGCCTAACGGCGTCTTCCGCGAGTTTGGGGCTCAGAACCTCATCATCAGCAAGCTGCCTGAGCCGGACTTCACCGTCGAAGAGTTCAAGGCCTCGGTTTTGGACTGGCAGGCGAACCTCGCCCCGCAGCGCGGGGTGACGGCGGTCCTCACCCCTACCCACTATCCGAGCGAGAACTACCTCAAGGCGTTGCAGGCGCTGAGCCTCGAGGGCCGCCTGACGACGCGGTTCGACGTCTGTCTTTGGGCCGACGAGACCCGGGGCCTGTCGCAGGTCCCGGACTTGATCCGCACCCGCGCGCGATACGGCGGCCCGAACTTCAAGGTCGACTCCGTCAAGATCTTCGGCACTGGCCAGACGGCTCAGGGCCTCGGCCTGGTGTGGGACCAGGATGTGCTGAACAAGACGGTGGCGGCCCTCGACAAGGCGAAGTTCCGCATCTTCATCCACGATATTGGCCCAACCTCGACGTACGAGGCGATGCTCGACGCCCATGCTTACGCCATCGCCCAGAACGGGCGGCGCGACGCGCGGCACATCATTACTCACGTTGGCGACGCCGCCTCGCCGACGACCGCGCGGTTCCTAGAGCTGGGCGTGCGGGCCGACGGCCATCCGCCGCCCAAAGCGTTCTTTGACACCAAGGTCCCGACGACCATCTCGAGCGACTATCCGGTCGGCGATTTCTCGCCGGTGGCGGAGATGGCGCGGGGCGTCCAACGCGGAGTCCCCCTGGAGGACCTGATCGCCGCTCATACGCTGCGCGGCGCTGAGGCAGTGTTTGCTGAAACGGCTATCGGCTCAATCGAAGTGGGCAAAATGGCTGACCTCGTGGTGCTCGAGCGCGATCTGTTCGCCGTCCCCGCGGACGAGCTGGCCGGCGTAAAGCCAGTGATGACTCTGTTCGCCGGCAAAGAGGTGTTCCGAAGCGCGGCCTTTTAAGCCGGAGCCGGCCATCATGCCGAGGCGTGTCCAACGGGCGGGAGCTCGACGAAAAAAATCTCGGCGTGAAGCTGAGGGACTTCAGCGCTGCCCCCTCAATCCCACTGCGGCGTGATCAACGGCGCCAACACACGGGGGGATCCTGATGACTTACGGGCTCAACAAGCGCTGTCTGCTGGGCGGCGTCGCACTTCTTGCTCTAATCGGCGCCGCTCCGGCGATGGCGCAGACCCAGGCCGCGGGCGGAGTGCTGGAGGAGGTGGTCGTCACCGCAACCCGCCAGGAGCAGGTGCTAAGCCGCGTTCCGGTCAGCGTGGCGGCGTACACGCAGGAATCGATGGACGCCCAAGGCGTGCGTCAGATCGACGACGTGGCGCGCCTCACGCCCGGCCTGACATTCACCCGCAGCAACTACGGCACGGGTCAGCAGACCGATATCAGCATCCGCGGCATCTCCGCCGGCATCGGGGGTTCGGCGTCGACGACAGGCGTCTATATCGACGACACCCCGATCCAGGTTCGCGCTGTCGGCTTCACCGCCACCAATCCCTTCCCCAAGGTGTTCGACCTCGCGCGTGTCGAGGTCCTTCGCGGGCCACAGGGCACGCTTTTCGGCGCCGGGGCGATGGGCGGCACGGTGCGCTTCATCGCGCCAGAAGCCGACGTCAATGATTACTCCGGCTACGCCAGAGCGGAGCTCGCCAGCATCAAGGGCGGCGAGACCAGCGGCGAGTTTGGGGCGGCGGTCGGCGGCCCGATCGTTCAGGACAAGATCGGCTTTCGGCTGAGTGGCTGGTATCGCCGGGACGGCGGCTGGATCGATCGCGCGTCTTATCCCGGCGGTGCGCTGGACAAGAACGTCAACACGGCGGGAAGCACCGTACTACGCGGCGCCATGACCTTCCGGCCGACCGAGCGGCTCGAGATTGTTCCCTCGTTCTACTACCAGAAGACGACCATCGACGACACGGCAGTCATCTGGGAGAATCTGTCTGACCGCGGGCAGGGTCGCTTCGTGTCGGGCAACCAGCTGCCCGAGTGGAACCGCGACTTCTTCAGCCTGGGTGCAGTGGCCGTTCGGTATGACTTCGGCCCGGTCGCCCTGGAGTCCAACACCTCCCTCTTCGTTCGCAAGAACGCCAGCCAGTGGGATTACACCGACGACATCGGTAGCATCTTCTTCGGTACGCCTTATCCGCAGCTGATCATGGGCGGATATCAAGTCCGGGCGACAATGATCAATCGGCAGGAGAGCTTCACGCAGGAAGTGCGCCTGCGCACGACCGATCCTAACTCACGCCTGCGCTGGGTTGCCGGCGTCTTCTACAACCACGCGGACCAGGACAGCGAGCAGTGGGACTACGATCCCATGTTCCCGCAGATGATCGAGACCCTCTACGGCGCGCCGGTTTCAGTGATCATCGGGCCCACCGCTCGCGGCGACCAGCCGTATGACCTCGTCAACATCAACCGCGGCAT
>NZ_JBIIGK010000105.1:0-10139 GCF_044236515.1 Phenylobacterium sp. | reverse complement strand
CTGCACGGCGTCGAGACCTTCGTCCTCGACGAGGCCGACCAGATGCTCGACATGGGCTTCATCGTGCCGATCCGCCGGATCGTGAAATTCCTGCCCAAGCAGCGCCAGAACCTCTTCTTCTCGGCCACCATGCCGAGCGAGATCGAGAAGCTGACCGGCGAAATCCTCAATCCCAACCCGCTGAAGGTCTCGGTGACCCCGGCCGCCACCACGGTGGAGCGGATCAACCAGCGCGTCCTCTTCGTCGAGCAGCAGCGCAAGCGCGCCCTGCTGGCCGAGCTGTTCGACGACGCCGGCTTCAAGCGCGTGATCGTCTTCACCCGCACAAAGCGCGGGGCCGACCGCGTCGCCCGCTCGCTCGAGCAGGTCGGCGTCGAGGCCGCTTCGATCCACGGCGACAAGAGTCAGGGCCAGCGCGAGCGCGCCCTGGCCGAGTTCAAGGCCGGCCGCGTGCGGGCCCTGGTCGCCACCGATATCGCCGCCCGCGGCATCGACATCGACGCCGTCAGCCACGTCGTCCAGTTCGAGCTGCCGAACGTGCCGGAGGCCTACGTCCACCGGATCGGCCGCACGGCCCGGGCCGGCGCCGACGGCTCGGCCGTGGCGTTCTGCGCCGACGACGAGCGCGGCCTCCTGAAGGACATCGAGAAGGTGACGCGCCAGCGCATCCCCTCCTTCGACCGCCGCAACGACAAGCAGCTCGGCGCCGCCACCGCGGTCATGCCCGAGGTCGGCAAGCCCGACCGTGAGGACACCCGCGGCCAGAAGGGCGGCGGGCGCGGACCCCAGCCGCACCGCGGCCAGCACCAGCCGAAGCGCAACCGCAACCACTCGGATCCGAAGCCCGGGCACCGCCACGAAGGCGCGCCCGTCCGCTCGAACGTGATCCCCACCGATGCCGAGCGCCCCGCGCCCAAGCCGGCGACCGGCAGCTACCGCGGCCCGCGTCGCGGCGGCGGCGGCGGCGGCCGTAGCAGCGGCGGCGGCCAACGCTCCGGCGTCTGGTCGAACCGCTAACCCCCAGACCGTCATGGCCGGGCTCGTCCCGGCTATCCACGATCTCCGAATGCGCAAAGGGCGCGGCGTTGGGGCCGCGCCCTTTTTTTTCTGGTCGTCGTTATCCTCGATCCCGGTCCCAAGGCCCGGGATCACGGGGAAGCAGAGCTTCCCCTAAGACCGGTAATCCCCGTTGATCTCGACGTAGCGCTTGGTCAGGTCGCAGGTCCACATGGCGGCTGCAGCCCGGCCCATGCCGACATCGACCGTGACCTCCAGCTCCTGGCGTTTCATGTAGGCGCTCATCTTGTCCTCGTCGTACGAGGGCGCGATCAGCCCGTCCTGCGCCGCCCAGTAAGGCCCGAACTTCACCGACAGGCTGTCGCGGTCGATCGGCTCGTCCGACTTGCCGACCGCCATGACGATTCGGCCCCAGTTGGCGTCCTCGCCGGCGAAGGCGGTCTTGACCAGCGGGCTGTCGCAGATGGTCCGGGCGATCTTGCGGGCCGAGGCCGCGGTCTCGGCGCCGGTCACCGTCACCTTGATGAACTTGGTCGCCCCCTCGCCGTCGCGGACCAGCTGCTGGGCGAGGTCCATCAGCACCCCTTCCAGCTTGTCCCGGAACTCGGCCAGCCGCTTGTCGCCGGCCCGGCTGATCTTCGGCGCGCCCGACGCCCCCGTGGCGAACAGCAGCAGGGTGTCGTTGGTCGAGGTGTCGCCGTCGACCGTGATCGCGTTGAAGGTGCTGCGCGTATAGAGGTTGACCAGCGCCTGCAGCGCCGCCGGGGTGATCGCCGCGTCCGTGACGACGAAGGCCAGCATGGTGGCCATGTCGGGCGCGATCATCCCCGAGCCCTTGCAGATCCCGCCGATCCGCACCGTCACCCCATCGATCTTGGCCTCGGCGTAGGCGCCTTTCGGGAAGGTGTCGGTGGTCATCAGCGCCCGCGCCGCGCCGGCCCAGCCGTCGGCGGTCAGCCGCTGCTCGACCTCGGGCAGGCGGTGGGTGATCTTGGCGTCGTCGAGCAGCACGCCGATCACGCCGGTCGAGGCGACCATCACGTCCCGCTGGCGGCAGTCGAACCGCTTGCCGACCGCCGACGCGACCCGGCGCACGGCGTCGGCCCCGGGCCGACCGGTGAAGGCGTTGGCGCAGCCGGCGTTGACCACCAGGGCCCGCACCCCCTCGCCGCGCGTCGCCTCCAGGTGCCGCTTGCACCAGTCGACCGGCGCCGAGCCCACCGTGCTCCGGGTGAAGACGCCGGCGCAGCTCGCCCCGTCGGGGAAGTGCATGACCAGCAGGTCTTCACGCTCGTGCTTGTAGAAGCCGGCCCGGCCCGTCGCCATCTCGACGCCGGCGATCGGCGGCATGGCCGGGAACGGCACGGCCAGCGGCGAGACCGGCATGGCGGCCTTGCCGGGCGAGGTCGGGACCACGGCCGGGGCCGGCGGCGCAGCGAACTGGCTCGCCTGCTTGTCGGCGCGCTTCAGGGCCGCGCGCTTCAGGGCGCTGGCCAGGGGGTCGAAGGCGCGTTCGAGCGTGTGGCCGACCACCTGGGTCGGCTTGGCGGACTTGCTGGCGGTCTTCCGGGCCGGCGATTTCCCAGGCTCTTTGCTGACAGGCGGCTTGCTCACGGGGCGGACTCTGAGGCTTTGGGTGACGGGACTTGCGCCGCTCTCGGCGCGTCGGCAGGGGGTGCGGGCCGGGCGGCGGCGCTCTTGACGAGCACCTCCACCTTGGCCGGACCTCGGAGCTTCTCCAGAAGGTCGCGGATCTGGTCGTAGGTCAGGAACCGGACGATTTGCGGCCGGGCCGCCTCGAGGGTGATCGGCTGTTCGGTCCGGCGGTCCTCGACCTTCAGCAGCGTGAGCCCGGCTTCGGTCTGGAACGGCCCGGCCACCTGGCCGACCTTCGCGCCGCGCAGGGCCGCGTCGTAGGCCTCCGGCATGACGTCGGTGGTGAAATAGCCGAGGTCGCCGCCGTTGAACCGCGTCGCCGCGTCCTGCGACCGCTCCATCGCCAGGGCCTCGAACGAGGCGCCCGACGCCAGCAGCCGCTTGACCTGCTCGGCCTCGGCGGCGTTTGCGACGACGATCTGCCGGGCGCGGATCTCCTCCGACCGCTTCGCCAACCGCAGTTGCTCCTGGTAGAGGCCCCGGATGGCGTTGTCGCTGACCGCGTCGGCGACGACGCTCTCGACCAGCAGGTCGCCGAGGATCCGCTCGCGCGCCGCCGCCAGCCGCCGCTGTGCCGCCGGGTCCTTGTCGAGCTTGCGCTTCAGCGCCTCGGCGGCCAGCAGCTTCTGGTCGATCACCTCGTCAAGCACCCGCCGGAACATCGGCGAGGCGGCGTCCAGCGGCTCGCCCTCCCCGATCAGGCCCTGGGCCACCGCCTCGTTCTTGACGTCCGAGGCCCAGACGGTGCGGCCGTCGACCCGCGCCACCGCCGCATCGCCGCGCTGCGGCGCCGTCTCGGCCCGCTCGCCGCGGCCGCACGCGCCAAGCGCCAGCGCGGCGGCAAGGCCGGCGTAAAGCGCGGGGCGGATGGGCTTCACAGCCGCCATGCGGAACGGTCCCCTGATGGGCGGAGTGTCAGACCTGGGGTCCCTATCGATTTCCGCGGCCCAAGCAAAGGCGCAAAGCCTCGCTTGGCGCCCCGGCGCGTTGACACTTGAAGGGGCGCTGCTTAAGTCTCGCGCGCCCTTAAAAGAGCGAATTTTTCCCGGCAGGCGACGCGCCACGGCCCCCTTACCGCCAGCAACCGCCCCGCCAGCAACCGGACGCATCCCTTGAGCATCTTCCAACGGTTCTTCGGCTCCTCCAACGAGCGCAAGGTCAAGTCGATGACCGCGCGGGTGGGCAAGATCAACGCCCTCGAGCCGCAGGTTCAGGCCCTCTCCGACGCCGAGCTCCGGGCCAAGACCGACGAGTTCCGCAGCCGCCTGGCAAGCGGCGCCAAGCTCGACGACCTGCTCGAGGAAGCCTTCGCCGTCGTCCGCGAGGCCTCCCGTCGCGTGCTCGGCCAGCGGCACTACGACGTCCAGCTGGTCGGCGGCATGGTCTTGCATCAGGGCGGCATCGCCGAGATGCGCACCGGCGAGGGCAAGACCCTCGTGGCCACCGCGCCGACCTACCTGAACGCGCTCGCGGGCAAGGGCGTCCACGTCATCACCGTCAACGACTACCTGGCGCAGCGCGACGCCGAGTGGATGGGCCAGGTCTACCGCTTCCTCGGCCTGTCGGTCGGGGTCATCGTCCACGGCCTGTCGCAGGGCCAGCGCCAGGCGGCCTACAACTCCGACATCACTTACGGCACGAACAACGAGTTCGGCTTCGACTACCTGCGCGACAACCTGGTCTACGACCCGGGCGAGATGGTCCAGCGCGGCCACAACTTCGTCATCGTCGACGAGGTCGACTCGATCCTGATCGACGAGGCGCGCACCCCGCTGATCATCTCCGGCCCGACCGAGGACCGCTCCGAGTTCTACAAGACCATCGACCTGGTCATCAAAGACCTGATCCAGGATCCGGCGACCTTCGATCACGACGAGAAGCAGCGCCAGGTCATCCTCACCGAGGAAGGCGCCGAGCGCGTCGAAGAGATCCTCCAGGCCGGCGGCCACCTGGCCGAGGATTCCACGGGCCTCTACGACGCCGCCAACGTCTCGGTCGTGCACCACGTCAACCAGGCTCTGCGGGCCAACGTCCTCTACACCCGCGACAAGGACTACATCGTCCGCGCCGGCGAGGTGATCCTGATCGACGAGTTCACCGGCCGCATGATGCAGGGCCGGCGCCTCTCGGAAGGCCTGCACCAGGCCATCGAGGCCAAGGAAGGCGCGGTCATCCAGCCCGAGAACCAGACCCTGGCCTCGGTGACGATCCAGAACTACTTCCGCCTCTACGCCAAGCTGTCGGGCATGACCGGCACCGCCCTGACCGAGGCCCAGGAATTCGCCGACATCTACCGGATGGAGGTCGTGGACATCCCGACCAACCGGCCGATCCAGCGCATCGACGACGACGACGAGGTCTATCGCACCGCCGCCGAGAAGAACGCGGCGATCATCGCCCAGATCGAGGACTGCTACCGGCGCGGCCAGCCGATCCTCGTCGGCACCACGACCATCGAGAAGTCGGAACAGCTCTCGGCCCTGCTGAACGGCCACAAGTTCGAGATGGACGGCAAGACCGTCAACGGCATCCCGCACAACGTCCTCAACGCCCGCTACCACGAGCAGGAAGCCCTGATCGTCGCCGACGCCGGCGTGCCGGGCGCGGTGACCATCGCCACCAACATGGCCGGCCGCGGCACCGACATCCAGCTCGGCGGCAACGTCGACATGAAGCTGGCCAAGTGGCGCGACGAGCAGCGCGGCCTCGGCATCGAGGTGACGCCCGAGCAGGCCGCCCAGCACAAGTCCGAGATCGAAGCCGAGATCAAGGACCTCAAGGAACGGGCCCTGGCCGCCGGCGGCCTGTTCGTCCTCGGCACCGAGCGCCACGAGAGCCGCCGGATCGACAACCAGCTGCGCGGCCGGACCGGCCGTCAGGGCGACCCTGGCCACTCCAAGTTCTTCCTGTCCTGCGAGGACGACCTGCTGCGCATCTTCGCCGGCGAGCGTCTCGACGGCATCATGCGCACCTTCGGCGTCCAGGAAGGCGAGGCGATCACCCACAAGTGGCTGAACAGCGCCATCGCCACCGCCCAGAAGCGCGTCGAGCAGCGCAACTACGAGATCCGCAAGAACCTGCTGAAGTACGACGACGTCGTGAACGACCAGCGCAAGGCGGTGTTCGAGCAGCGCGCCGAGTTCATGGCCGCCGCCGACCTGTCGGACGTCGTCGCCGAGTTCCGCACCGACACCATCTCCGACTTCGTCGAACGCCACCTGCCGCCCAAGGCCTACGCCGAGCAGTGGGACGTCGAGGGCCTTGAGGAGCACGTCCGCGGCTACCTCGGTCTCGATCTGCCGATCCGCGACTGGGCGGCCGAGGAAGGCATCGCCAACGAGGAGATCGAGGCGCGCATCGTCCAGGCGGTCAACGACCGCGTCGCCGAGCGCGAGGCCGCCGTCGGCGACCACATGCGGACGGTGGAAAAGAGCTTCATCCTGCAGATGATCGATCTGCAGTGGCGCGAGCACCTGATGCACCTCGACCATCTGCGCAACGTCATCGGCCTGCGCGGCTACGGCCAGCGCGACCCGCTGAACGAGTACAAGACCGAGGCCTTCTCCCTGTTCGAGAAGCTGCTGGTCGACCTGCGCCAGAACGTCACCCGCTGGCTGATGACGGTGGAGTTCCAGTTCGAGGAGCCGCCGCCCCTGCCGACCGGCCAGTTCACTGAGGTCCACCTCGACCCCCTGACCGGCGAGAACGCCGCCCAGATGGGCGCCCTGCCGGACGGCCTCCCGGCCGACCAGCGCGCGGGCCTGCCGGTCTCGGCCCTGCCGGAAGGCTGGGAAGACACCGGCCGGAATGCGCCGTGCCCGTGCGGTTCGGGGGCGAAGTTCAAGCACTGCCACGGGGCGCTTGTCTGAGGCATCACGCCGCGCCACCTTTCATTGCCCGTTCAGCATGTGGGGCTTAGCAACGACTTAGTTTGCTGAGAGGGCGCTTTGCCGCGAGTCCTGTCCGACATCGATGTCGCCGAGTTCCGTGAGCGACTGTGCCAGGCGGCCGAGCGCCTCTTTGCTGAACGTGGCCCTGACGCGGTGACGATGCGCCAACTCGCCAGCGAGCTGGGCGTCTCGCCGATGACGCCCTATCGCTACTTCCGCGACAAGGAGGACATCCTGGCCGCGGTGCGGACCGCCGGATTCAACCGCTTCGCGGACGTCATGGAGGCGGCTCGGACCTCGGACAAGGAAGGCGCCTGGGCCCGGGCGCACGACGTCGGCACGGCCTACGTCGACTTCGCCCAAGCCAACCCGCACACCTACAAGCTGATGTTCGATTTCGATCAGCCGTGCGAGGCCCAGTATCCCGAGCTCAGCGCCGCCGCCGAACGCGCGCAGGCCACCATGACGGCCTGGGTCCACGACGTCATCGCCGAGGGGGCCCTCGATAAGCCGCCGCACGAGATCGGCGCGATGTTCTGGGCGATGGTCCATGGGCTGGTGGTTCTGGAGATGGCCGGCAAGCTGCCGCCCGGCGCCGCCCGTCACCTGCACCGGGGGTTCGGCGTCACGCTCGAAAAGGGCCTGAAATCGGCGGCGAAATGAACCTCCGCTACGACTTCGCGTCCGACAACACCGCGCCTGCGGCGCCGGAAGCGATGGCCGCCCTGGTTGACGCCAACGGCGGCTTCGCCGCCGGCTACGGCGCCGACGAGACCACGCGGCAGGCTGCCGACCTCGTCCGGGCGCTGTTGGACGCCGACGCCGAAATCCGCTTCGTCGCCTCCGGCACCGCCGCAAACGCCCTGGCCCTGGCGACCCTTTGCCGCCCGTTCGAGGCGGTGCTGGCCCACGAACACGCCCACGTCTGCACCGACGAGACCGGCGCGCCCGGCTTCTTCGGTCACGGCCTCGGCCTGATCCCCCTGCCCGGCCCGTCGGGCCGGATCGATCCGGCGGCGTTGGGCGCGGCGCTCGGGCGGGCCGAGGTCTCGCACCGCCAGTCGCCAGCCGCCCTGTCGCTGACCAACGCCACCGAGTACGGGGCCGTCCACACGCCCGACCAGCTCTCCGCGCTGATCGCCCCAGCCAGGTCGGCCGGCTGCGGCGTCCACCTCGACGGCGCGCGCCTCGCCAACGCCGCCGCGGCCGGCTTCGACCCGAAACAGCTCGCCCGCCTCGGCGTCGATATGCTGGTGATCGGCGGGACCAAGGCCGGCATGCCTCCGACCGAAGCGATCGCGATCTTCCACCGCGACCTCGCCCGCCGCTTCGACGCGCGGCTGAAACAGGCAGGCCAGTTGCCCTCCAAGGGCCGGTTCTACGCTGCGCCCTTCGTCGGCATGCTGCAGACCGGCGCCTTCGTGACCCGCGCCGCCCACGCCAACGCCATGGCCCGCCGCCTGGCGGCCGGCCAGCCCTTCCCCCTCACCCACCCGGTCGAGGCCAACGCCGTCTTCGTGCAGATGGATGAGGCGCGGCTGCAGCGGCTGCAGGCGCTCGGCTGGGCCGTCTACCGTTTCCTCGACGGCTCGGTCCGCTTCATGTGCTCGTGGGCCACCACCGCCGAAGCCGTCGACGAATTTGCCGCGACGTTGTGCGATCTCGCCTAGGGGCTTCACCTAAGGTTAAGCCAGGCGTGAAATAGGCTGCGCCCGGACGATCCACCGTGATCGCAGACGATTTTCGTCAACCATTTTCGATGAGTATGTGCGGCGTGGCGCATGGGGCGAAAGACCCCGTCCACGCCAGCATCCCATTTCCTGAGGCGGGGGCCTTCATGATGAACGCGAATTCGACGCTGCGGCGCGTCCTGATGGCGACCACTTGCGGTGTGGCGTTCCTCGGCGCCGGCCAGGCGGCCGCCCAGGAGATCACCGAGGTGGTCGTCACCGGCTCGCGCATTCCCCGCGCCGAGCAGGACGCCCTCGCCCCGCTCCAGACCCTGACGGCCGCCCGCATCGACGCCCGTGGCTTCACCAACCTGGCCGACGCCCTCAACGACATCCCCGCCATGGGCGTGCCGGTCAGCCCGATCAGCGACCAGGGCCTGTTCGGCGCCGGGCGTAACTACGTCAACCTGAACAACCTCGGCACCAACCGCACCCTGGTGCTGGTCAACGGCCGGCGCTTCGTCGGCGGCAATCCGGCCTCGATCTTCAGCGGCGCCTCGGCGGGCGGCCAGGTCGACCTCAACACCCTGCCCACCGCCCTGATCGAGCGGGTCGAAGTGATCCAGGCCGGCGGATCGGCCGTCTATGGCTCCGACGCCATCGCCGGCGTCGTCAACGTGATCCTGAAGGACCGCTTCGACGGCGTCGAGCTCGACGGCCGCTACGGCTGGTCGGCCGGCGGCTACGACGACTGGCGCGCCCGCCTCACCGCCGGCCGCAGCTTCGCCGGCGACCGCCTGCATTTGATGGGCAGCTACGAATACAGCCAGAACGCCGCCCTCTCCTTCGCCGACCGCAAGGCGGGGAACCGCAGCCTGGTGTTCGCCGCCAACCCGGCCAACCGGTCGTCCAGCGACAACATTCCCGGCTCGATCCTGATCGAGAACCGCCGCCTGCCCGAGATCACCCTCGGCGGCCTGCCGTTCCGCGTCGCCGGCGGCGCTATCCAACCGCTGACCATCGTCGTCGGCGGCGTCCGCGTCCCGGCCCAGTTCGGCCCCGGCGGCGCCTTGATCCCCTACGACCCCGGCGTCGCCTATCAGCCCTCGATCGCCGCCGGCGGCCAGGGCCTCGACACCGCCCCGCTGACCACCCTGGTGACGCCGGTGAAGCGGCATGTGGCCACCAGCTTTGCGACCTACGACATCACCGATCGGGTCCGCGCCCGCGCCGAGCTCTTTTACGCACGCGCCGAGGCCGTCGAGCCCTACAACCAGCCGATCTTCAACGCCCCGCTGTTCACCGGGACCTCGGCCCAGCTGACCATGTCGACGGCCAACCCGTTCCTGCCGGCCGCCAGCCGCGCGGCGATCCTCGCCCAACCGGTCGCCCTGACGCCGGACCCCAGCTCGCCAGGCGATGTCATCTTCCTCCTCAGCCGCGCCTCGCCCGAGCTCGGTCCGAACCGCACCTCATCGGAGACCGAGACCTGGCGCGGTCTCGTTGGCCTCGAAGGCGACTTTGAGCTCTCGGGCCGGCAGGGGTTCTGGAACCTGTCCTTCAGCCAGGCCCAGGCCGACGGCCGTTTCGAACAGCCAAACATCGTCCAGTCGCGCTTCGCCCAGGCGGTGAACGTCACCCGCGACGCGTCGGGGGCCATCGTCTGCCGAGACCCGGCGGCCCGCGCTGCCGGCTGCGTGCCGCTGAACCTCTTCGGCGAGGGCGCACCCAGCGACGCTGCGATCGCCTGGATCGGCACGCTGTTCCGCTCGGACTTCAAGCTCCTGCAGACCATCTACCAGGGGAACGCCGGCCTCGACGTCGCGCAACTGCCGGCCGGGCCCTGGCGCATCGCCGGCGGCTTCGAGGCCCGCTACGAAAAGTCCGACCTCAATCCCAACGACGC
>NZ_JBIIGK010000104.1:0-10248 GCF_044236515.1 Phenylobacterium sp. | reverse complement strand
TTCGGCAACACCTCGATCATGCTGCTGAAGGACTCCTCGATCGCCTCGACGATCACGGTGGCCGAGCTGACCCGCGCGGGACAGCTGCTGGCCGTCTCCACCTTCCAGAACATGACCGTCTACACCCTGATTGCGCTGCTCTACCTGGCCATGAGCCTTCCGCTCACCCTGGCGGTGCATCAGCTCGAGCGCCGGATGGGCCGCCGATGATCAGCCTTCGCAACGTCAGCAAGGCCTTCGGGTCGAACCGGGTGCTGCGCGACGTCAGCTTCGACGTCGCCCGCGGCGAGGTGGTGTGTCTGATCGGCCCCTCCGGGTCGGGCAAGTCGACGGTCCTGCGCTGCATCAACGGCCTGGAGACCCACGACGGCGGGACCATCACGGTGGACGGCGCCGAGGTGTCGGCCAAGACCCTGCGAGCCATCCGCGCAAAGCTGGCCATGGTCTTCCAGCGCTTCAACCTGTTTCCGCACCGCACAGTGCTGGAGAACATCACCGAGGGGCCGGTCCACGCCCAGGGCCGGCCGGTCGCCGAGTGCGCCGCCGAGGCCCGGGCCCTGCTGGCCAAGGTCGGCATCGGCGACAAGGCGGAGGCCTATCCGCCCCAGCTGTCGGGCGGCCAGCAGCAGCGGGTCGGCATCGCCCGGGCGCTGGCCATGAAGCCGCAGGCCATCCTCTTCGACGAGCCGACCTCGGCCCTCGACCCGGAGCGGGTCGGCGAGGTGCTGCAGATCATGCGCGACCTGGCCAGGGAGGGCATGACCATGGTCATCGTCACCCACGAGATGGGCTTCGCCCGAGAGGTCGCCGACCGCGTGCTGTTCATGGACGGCGGCGAGATCGTCGAAGCCGGACCCGCCCGCGACCTGCTGACCGACCCCAAGGAGCCGCGGACCCGCGAGTTCCTCGACCGCGTGCTGCGGCCGATCTGACGCCATTCGACCTACGGAGGCCCCCATGGCCATCATCGCTTTCAAACCAGCGGAACTGCTTGCCGACATGCCGGCCACGACGCCGGTCAAGGACGCCCTGAGCGCGGTGCCGCCGGAGGTCGCCAGCAAGGCGTTCAACGGCGCGGCTGCCTCGCGCGCCGGAACCTGGGTGGCGACGCCGGGCGAGTGGCGCCGGTACGTCATGCAGGCGGAGTTCTGCTACTTTTTCTCCGGCCGGGCGACGTTCACGCCGGATGACGGCGAGACGATCCACATCGGCGCGGGCGACGCCATCTACTTCCCGGCCAATTCGAACGGCATCTGGAAGGTGGAAGAGACCCTGACCAAGACGTTCGTGGTCTTCGACGAAGCGTGAGCTCAGACGTGAACTTCCAAGGTATCAGCTACTGGCTTGAGACGGTCGGCGAGCCGCTCACGCCGCGGCCGTCCCTGAAGGGCGACATCGAGGTGGACGTGGCCATCCTCGGCGGCGGCTATTCCGGCCTGTGGACCGCCTACTACCTGCTGCAGCAGGAGCCCTCGCTGGAGATCGCGATCGTCGAGCGCGAGATCTGCGGCTACGGCGCCTCGGGCCGAAACGGCGGCTGGTGCTCTCCGCGGTTCCCTATCAATCCGGACGTCGTCGAGCGCCGCCACGGCGCCGACGTGGCTCGCCAGACCGTAGAGGCGATGTTCGCCACGGTGGCCGAGGTGGGCGAGGTCTGCGCCCGCGAGAATATCGACGCGCAGTTCCGCACCAACGGCATCTTCAGCTTCGCGCGCGGCGAGGCGCAGGTGGCCGCGGTGGTAGGCGCCCATGAGCTTTACGAGCGGCTCGGCCTCGGCGCCAAGAACCGCCTGCTCAACGTGGACGAGGCGCGCGAGCGGGTGAACATCTCCGGCATTCGAATGGCGCTGCACACCGAGGGCAGCGGAACGGTCCATCCCGCCAAGCTGGTCCGCGGCCTGGCGCGCACCGTCGAGCGCAAGGGCGCGGCGATCTATGAGCAGACGACGGTACGGCGCATGGAAACCGGCGCGCGCCCGGCCCTGGTGACCGACAACGGCGTGGTGCGGGCCCGGCGGGCGGTGATCGCCGCCGGCGAGGCCTATCTGTCGAAGGTGCCGGGCCTGGAGCGCACGGTGCTGCCGATGTCGTCCTCGATCGTCCTGACCGAGCCGCTGTCGGACGCCCAATGGCGCGAGATCGGCTGGGCCGAGGGCGACGGCCTGGGCTCGCAGGCTTATACGGTGGACTACCTCACCAAGACGGACGACGGGCGCATCCTCTACGGCAGCCGCGGCGCACCGTACTACTACGGCTCCGAGACCAAGGAGATGGTCGATGGCCTGGACGGCGTGCTGGAGCAGATGCGCGCGCGCCTGCGCGAGTGGTTCCCGCCGTTGGAGAGCGCCAAGTTCACCCATGCCTGGAGCGGTTATCTGGGCGTGACCCGCGATTGGACCCCGAGCGTGGTGTTCGACGCGGACGCCAAGAGCGGCCGCCTGTGTGGCTATACCGGGCGCGGGGTGGCGACGAGCAACTTGGCGGCCCGCATCCTGAGCTCGAAGATCCTCGGCCGAGAGACCGCGCTGTCGCGCCTGCCGCTCTCCGACCACCAGCCGCCGGCCTGGGAGCCGGAGCCGCTGCGCTGGCTGGGCGTGCGCTACATCCAGAACGGCTTCAAGCGGATGGACGAGGCGCGCGATTCCGGTCGCCCGGCGCCGCTGGACGCCGCCATCGTCAGCCGCCTGAGCGCGCCCTGAAAAAGAAAAGCCCCGGAGAGCGCTGGCTCTCCGGGGCGTCTTCGATCCGGCGTCGAGATCAGCCTTCGTAGACCGTCCGGCCGCCGGTGACCGTGCGGACGATCTTGATGTCCTTGATCTTCTCCGGGTCGGACGTGTGCGGGTCCTGGGCCAGGACGACGAAGTCGGCCCATTTGCCGGGCGTGATCGAGCCCTTGATGTGCTCTTCCTTCGAGGCGTAGGCGCCGTTGATGGTCATGACGCGCAGCGCCTCGGCGACAGTGATCTTCTGGTTGGCGCCCCAGACCTCGCCGTTCCAGCCCTTGCGGGTGACCATGCCCTGCATGCCCATCAGCGGGGCGAAGGGACCGGGGAAGAAGTCCGAGCCGGCGGTGGCCTTGATGCCGGCGTCGAGGAACGAGCGGAAGGCCATCGAGCGCTTCATCATGTCCTCGCCGTAGAACTTGAACTTGTCGGCGTTGTAGTAGGCGTAGCTGGTGAACACCGCCGGGATGGCGTCCAGCGCCTTCATGCGGCGCAGGATGTCGTCGTTGATCAGGGTGCAGTGGGTGATCTTGGGTCGCATGTCCTTGACCGGGTGGGCCTTCAGCGCCCGCTCATAGGCGGTCAGGGTCATGTCGATCGCCACGTCGCCGTTGGCGTGGACGTTCAGCTGGATGCCGGCGCTGTGCACCTTCAGCGCCCAGGCGTCGAGCTCGTCCTGGGTGTAGGTGACGTTGCCCTGGTAGGTGGAGTTCGAGTTCGGATAGGGCGTGCTGATCGCCATCGTCCGCTCGGAGAACGAGCCGTCGGCGGCGTGCTCGGTGGTGGCGCCGAGCTTGATCCACTCGTCGCCGAGACCGGTCTTGATCCCTTCCTTGATCATCGCGTCGAGGATGGTGCCGCTGACCTCGAAGCTGACGCGGTGCAGCAGGTCGCCGCGCGCGCGGACCTGTTGCAGGGCGTCGAGGTCGCCCGGCGGGTTGAAGGCGCTGCCGCCGCTGTGGTGGACGCTGGTCAGGCCGTAGCGGGTGTACTGCTTGGAGATGTGCGCGAAGCCCTCGCGCATCCGGTCGAACCGCTGGGCGTCGCTGTACTGCGGCCGGGCGCCGATCTTGTTGATCGGATAGCGGGCGGTGTCGGTCACGCGGCCCGACAGCTCGCCGTTCGGCAGCTTGTCGTAGGTGCCGCCCTGGATGTCGGGTGTGGCCTTGGTGATGCCGGCCATCTCGAGGGCCTTGTGGTTGTAGTAGGCCGTGTGGCCGCCCCGGTGCAGGACCATCACCGGATGCTGAGTCGAGACCTTGTCGAGCTCGTCGGCGGTGAGCTGGCGGCCGCCCTTGACCTTGGTGTCGTCGAAGAAGAAGCCCTCGACCCAGGTCCCCGGCGGGGTTTTGGCGGCCTTCTCGCGCAGCTTGGCGATGACCCGGTCGATGTTGATGAATTCGACCTCGAAGGGATTGCCGACCAGCACCTCGTAGAGCAACTGCTCGCCGACCGGGTGGTTGTGGGTGTCGACGAAGCCGGGGACGATGGTCGCGCCCTGGGCGTCCATCACCCGCGTCTGGGCGCCGGCCAGGGCGCGGATGTCGGCGTTCGAGCCCACCGCCAGGAAACGGCCGTCGCGCACGGCGAACGCCTCGGCGCGCGGCGTGCGGTCGTCGACCGTATAGACCTTGGCGTTGACCACCACGAGGTCCGGGTTAAGGGCGATGGCGGCGCCGGCGAGGCCCGGCCAGGCGGCGAGGCCCGCGCCCGTCCAGCCCAGCAGGCTGCGGCGGCTATGAGAATTCTGGATCAAGTTCTGCCCTCCCGTGGCTTGTTTTCGTGTCGGCCGTCCCGGCGTCACCAGGCGACGGCCAAACCGTCTTTCCGGTGGTCGGAGGCGCCGGCCAGCGTCGGCTCGCCGAGCCTCGGCCGCGTCACGGCCTGGAAGCCGCCCATGATCTTGGCGTTGCCGAGCTCGACCTTGTGACCGAGCGCCTGCAGGGCCGGGCCCATGGCCTTGAACAGCTCCGACTCCAGGAACAGGGTGTTGGTCGACTGGACGTGGCTGAAGCGCGCCGCGTCGCTGGCCGCCTGCGGATTGGCGCCGAGGTCGAGCATGTCGACCAGCACCTGCATGTGGCCCTGCGCCTGCTGGGTCCCGCCCATCAGGCCGAACACCGTCTGCGGCTGGCCGTCCTTCATGATCAAGCCGGGGATCAGGGTGTGGAACGGCCGCTTGCCCGGCGCCACGACGTTGGGGCTCTTCGGGTCGAGCGAGAAGAAGGCCGCCCGGTTGTTGAGCACGAAGCCGTAGTTCGGGACGGTCACGCCAGAGGCGAAGTAGCCGTAGATGCTGTAGATGAAGGACACCATGTTGCCCTCGGCGTCCGCCACCGCGACGTAGACGGTGCCGCCGATGGGATCGACCGCCGCATCCGGCGTCCGCGCCTTCTTCATGTCGATGTCGGCGCAGCGCGTGGCGGCGTAGGCCTTCGAGCTCAGCTTGGCGACGTCGATCTTTGAGAAGTCCGGGTCGCCGTTGTAGCGGTAGACGTCCTCGAAGGCGATTTTCTTGGCCTCGACCAGCAGGTGCCAGTAGAGCGGCGAGCGATGCCCCTGCGCCTTGAGGTCGACGCCGAGGCGCGGCGCGCAGGCCTCGAGGATGTTCAGCATCTGCAGGACGGCGAAGCCCTGGGTGCTCGGCGGCAGCTGGTAGACCTCGTGGCCGCGATAGGTTGTGGAGATCGGCGTCACCCAGGACGCCTCGGTCCTGGCGAGGTCGGCCATGGTCATGCCGCCGCCCAGGGCCTGGGACCTGGCGACCATCGCCTCGGCGATCGGGCCCTTGTAGAAGGCGTCGCGGCCGCCGGTCTGCAGCAGGCGGAAGGCCTTGCCGAGATCGGGGTTGCGGAAGACGGAATAGAGCGGCGGCGGCTCGCCGCCCGGCAGATAGACCCGCGCGGTTTCCGGATCGCTGCGAAGCGTCGCCAGGTGGTCGTTCCAGTCGCCGTGCACCCGCTCGCTGACGCCGAACCCGTCCTCGGCGATGCGGGCCGCCGGCTCCAGCACCTCCTTGAAGGTCATGGTGCCGGCGCGCTTCAGCAGGGCGTCCCAGCCGTCGACGGCGCCGGGAGTGGTGACTGAATGGATGCCGCGCACCGGGATGCGGTTGGTGTGGCCTAGGGCGGTGTAGCGCTGCGGGGTCGAGCCGGTCACCGCGCGGCCGACGCCGTTCAGGCCGACGAGCTTCTTTTCCTTGGCGATCCAGGCCAGGACCAGGACGTCGCCGCCGATCCCGGCGCTCTCAGGCTCGACGACGTTGAGGACCGCGCCGGCGGCGACCGCGGCGTCGAAGGCGTTGCCGCCCTTCTTGAGGATGTCGAGGCCGGCCTGGGCGGCGAGGGGGTGGCTGGTCGCGACGACGCCGCGCTGGCCGAGCACCTCGGAGCGGGTCTGGCCGATCCAGCCGTGCGAGCGGTCGCCTCGCAGGCCGTCAAAGCCCTTGGTTGCCGCGGGCTGGGCGAAGGCGGGGGCGGAGACGGGAAGGGTGAAAGCCAGGAGGCTCGCCGCCAGAGCGCGCGCCAGACGTTGCCGCATCGAACTTCCCCCCAGAATCTATCGCGTCTTCTTCTTGGATCGCGGCCGGGTCCTGCGTCCGGCCGTCCGACCTAAGGCCGGGCCGGCGGACGCGAACGCGCCCGCCAGCCGACCGGTCAGCCCACCAACTCTCCAACAGCCCGGTGGGCCATGTCTATGGCGATGTCGGTGTAGGCGCCGCCGCCGGAGTCGGAATTTGCGATCGCGATGGCCCCGAACCGGGCCCGGGCCTGCTTCAGCGGCAGACCTTCCGGGGGATCGACCAGGGCGTTGTATTCAGGTGCGTAGCCGTGTGGCCAGCGGTTGACGGTGATTCCGGCGATGTCTCGGGCCGGATCGAAGCCGCCGCCGGAGAGCGAGCGGCCCATCTCATCGCGAATCGCTCGCTCGAAGGTCTCGAAGGGCGTCGCCAGCAGTTCGGCGCGGCCGGCGATGTGCTGTTCGCGCTCATTGAGGCCCGGCGAGGCCGGCGTGCGGGTCATGTGCACCAGGATCGGCTCGTCCGGCGTCCGCGCGGTTTCGTAGGCGCCGATCTTCTGGCGCGGCGCGAGGTTGAAGCTCGTGTGATAGCCCCCGGGCGTCGAGACGCTCTGTACGCCCAGCCGGTGGAAGGCCCGCCAATTGTGCAGCGCCACCGTGGTGTACACGAGCGGGGTCTTCACCAGGTATTTGAGCGCCGCCTTCTGCTCGGTCGGCAACTCCGGCACGAGATAGGGGATCATCATGTTGTAGCAGGCGAGCACGCAGTGCTTGGCGCTCACCGCGTGGGGCTTGCCGCCGCGCATGTAGATGACGCGGACACCCTTGCCCGGCACGTTCGAGGCCTTGACGACGGTGCTCGACAGCCGGACGCGGATCGGCTGACCCGCGCGGTCGAGGCGGGCGTAGTTCGGGCGCGCCGTGACCACGTCCTCGACGCTGGAGCCGGGCACCGCCTCGGGGATCAGGTTGCGCATCAAGAGATAGGCGACCGAGCCGTTGCCGTCCGGGAAGGCGAAGTTGTAGGAGCCGCCGGTCGCGACCTCGTTGCCCGGCGTGTAGCCCATCAGCGGGTGGCCCTTCTCCTCGAGCTTCATGCCCTGGAAGCCGGGGAAGCCGGAGCCCCAGCAGTCGAGCGCCGAGACGGCGTCGATGCCCGCGCCCCACAGGCCGTCGGTGCGGTGCTGGTAGTAGGGGATCACCGCCGGGTCGACCTTGGCGACGTTCAGCAGAAAGTCGCGGTAGGACATTCGCCCGAGGAGGTCCTTCTTCTCGGCGTCGGTCTTGCCGGACAGGTAGTCGGTGGTCCCCGTCTCGAGGGCCAGGATGTCCTTCTGAACCTGGGCGCTCAGGGGGGTCTGGGCGAGGAAGGCGGCGACCGCCTCCGGGCTGCCGCCGGTGCGTCCGCCGGGACGCTTGACCAGCTTGTCGATCCCGAACGTCTGCTTGTCGAAGAACACTGCCGAGCCCATGCCCATCTGGCTGTAGAAGGCGCGGTCGTTGACGGTCTTGGCCAACTCTTCCGGATTGACCCCGAGCTTGCGGATCAGGCCGTCGGCGGTGGCGCTGTAGGGCGTCGGACTGGAGATGCCGGCGGTGCCGCCATTCATGATCTGCTTCCGGCCGCCGAGGTTGTACTCGTTGCGCTTGGCGTGGCCGCCGAAGTCGTCGTGGTTGTCGAGGATCAGGATCCTCGCCCCGCGCCCGACCGCCTCACGGTAGAAGTGGGCGGTGGACAGGCCGCTGATCCCGGCCCCGACGACGACCAGATCATAGGTCTCGCCGGTGTCGGCGGCGCGGGCCTCGAAGCCGCCGTCGTCGCGAACCTGGTGGGCCGTCTCGAACGAGCCCGGGTGGCTGCCGCGCATGCCGGTCTTCAGGGCGGGGTAGTATCCCGGCTGGTCCTGGGCGGCGACGGCCCGCGCCGCGGCCGCGGCCAGCTCTGGCGCGAGGCCCGTGGCGGCGGCGGTGATGGCCATGCCCTGGAGGAAATCGCGTCGGTCGATCGGACGATCCATGCCCAGTTCGCGGTCGTGGCCCCTACGGCCACCGGTTTTGTTACCCATCTGAAATTCCCTGGCCAAGTAATCGCGTTATCCGATCTGTGATCACGATTTGGGAGATCGTTACGATTGTCAAGGCTGTGCCTTCTCCCGCCAAGACGAATTCCTGACATGCGGCCAGGTATCGCCACCGATTTCACAAGGTGGCGGGGGTGACTTCTCCTGTTCAGTCCACGTTCAGCTTGCGAAGCCAGAATATTGTCGACTGTGATCTCATGGGTTAGGAAAGACTCCAGAGGAATTGGGGCGCATATGGACGGCATCAAGCGCAGGGATTTTCTGAACGGCGCTGCCATCGCGGTCACCGGGTTGGTCGGCGGACTGCCGATCGGCGCGGCGCAGGCCCAAAGCCGCCGGTCCGCCAATCCTTCGGCCCTGACCGGCCTGCGCGGCAGCCATGCCGGCGCCTTTGAGGCGGCCCACGCTGTCCGCGACGGCAAGACCTACGACCTCGACGAGGTGAAGGCGATCGAGGCCTACGACCTGATCGTCGTCGGCGGCGGCATCAGCGGCCTGGCCGCGGCCTATTTCCACCAGCAGCGCCGGCCGAACGACCGGATCCTGGTGCTCGACAACCATGACGACTTCGGCGGCCACGCCAAGCGCAACGAGTTCGACGTCGATGGCCGCAAGCTGATCGGCTACGGCGGCACCCAGTCCCTCGACGGGCCCAGCCGCTTCAGCAAGGAGACGAAGGGCCTGCTGGTCGACCTCGGGATCGACGTGAAGCGGTTCGACACCGCCTTCGACCAAGCCTTCTATCGCAACGCCGGCCTACGCACCGGCACCTTCTTCAAGAAGGACCCGTTCCTGGCCGACAAGCTCATCGTCGCCGCGCCGGCGAAGGCCGGGGCGTTCACCGATCCGGACGGTGATTCCGGAGCCGGCGGCGGCGCGGCCGAGGTGCGGGCGCGCATCGCCCAGTACCCGATGACCGAGGCCGCCAAGGCCAAGATGATCGAGCTCGAGACTTCGACCCGGGACGTCCTGCCCGGCAAGACCGCCGAGGAGCGGCGCGAGATTCTCAGCAAGATCAGCTACGCGCAGTTCCTGCGGACCTACTGGGAGGTCCCGGAGGAGGTCATCGCCTTCTTCCAGAAGCGGCCGCACGGCCTGTGGGGCGTCGGCATAGACGCCATGTCGGCGTGGGGCTCCCTGCGGTCGTCGTACCCGGGCGGGAAGGGGACCATGCCGCCGCGGCCGAAACACGGCGGCGACGGCGGCGACTCCGAGGGACACGAGGACGCCTATATCCACCACTTCCCCGACGGCAACGCTTCGGTGGCTCGGATGCTGGTCCGCCGGCTGGCGCCGGGCTCGGCCCCCGGGAACACGATGGAAGACATCGTGCTGGCCGACTTCGACTATTCGACCCTAGACCGGCCGCAGAACAAGGTCCGCATCCGACTGAACTCCACGGCCGTACGGGTGCGCAACGACGGCGACCGCGTCGACGTCGGTTATGTCGGGCGCGACGGCCGGTTGAAGCGGGTACGGGGAAAGGCCGCGGTTCTCGCCTGCTACAACAGCATGATCCCCTACATTCTCGAGGGTGTCGGCGACGATCAGGCCGAGGCGCTGCGGATGAACGTGAAGGCGCCGTTCGTCTACACCAACGTCGCGCTGCGCAACTGGCGGGCCTGGAAGGCGCTGGGGGTCAACCACGTCAACAATCCGGGCGGCATGTACTCGTCAATGTCGCTGGATTTCCCGGTTAGCCTCGGGAACTACCAGTTCGCCCGCACGCCGGATGATCCGATCGTCGTGCACCTGCTCTACGTGCCGACTGCGCCCGGGGAAGGGCTGATGCGCGAGCAGTACCGCCTGGGCCGCGCCCAGCTCTACGGCATGACCTTCGCCGACTTCGAAAACCCGCTGCGCGACGAGATGACCCGCATCCTCGGGCCTGGCGGCTTCGTCTTCGACCGCGACGTGGCGGCGAT
>NZ_JBIIGK010000015.1:0-33265 GCF_044236515.1 Phenylobacterium sp. | reverse complement strand
TCCGCAAGCTGGACGAGCTGCTGGCGGCTTAGGGACGCGCCGACTTGGACGTCATCTTCACCATCGTCTCGCGCAACTACGCCGCCCTGGCGCAGACCCTGATGCAGAGCCTCGCCCAGGCCGAGCCCCGGGCCCGCCGGGTGGTGGTGGCCGCCGACGGGCCGATCCCATCCCTGACGCCGTTCGCCGAGGTGATCGAGGCGGCCGAGGTCTGCGAGCATTTCGCCGACATGTGCGTCTACTATGAGGCGCTGGAGCTCAACACGGCGGTGAAGCCCTACGCGTTCCGGGCGCTGATGGCCCGCGACGGCGTGGAAAGCGTCACCTATCTCGACCCGGACATCTTCGTGTTCCGGCCGCTGGAGCGGGTGCGGCAGGGGCTGGACCGGGCCGACCTTGTCCTGACCCCGCACCTGACGCGGCCGCTGGTCGGCGACGCCAGCCCGAACGACCACGCCATCCTAAAGTCGGGCTCGTACAACCTCGGCTTCGCCTCGATGCGCAAGGCGGAGAAGACCGCCGGCCTGATCGACTGGTGGGCGGCGCGGTGCCGGTTCGACTGTCGGGTCGACCTCAAGGACGGCCTCTTCACCGACCAGCGCTGGATGGACCTGGCCCCGGGGTTTGTCGACAGCGTCGACCTGATCCGCGAGCCCGGGCTGAACCTCGCTTACTGGAACCTGGAGGGGCGCGAGCTTTCGCGCGCGGCCGACGGCTGGCGTGTGGACGGCGAGCCGCTGGCCTTCTTCCACTTCTCCGGCTTCGACCCGGCGCGGCCGCGCACCCTCAGCAAGCATCAGGACCGGCTGAGCGTGGCGGCTGGATCGCCGCTGGCGGCGCTGCTGGCCGACTATGGCCAGGCGCTGCTGAAGAACGGCCACGAGGACAGCCGCAAGGTCCCTTACGCCCACGACCGGTTCGGCGATGGCCGGCGGGTGACGCGGACGATGCGGCGGCGGGCCCTGCGCGCGGCGCGGGCCGGGGAGCGTTTCGACGATGGGCTGGCCGGCGCCTCCGCCTGGATGGACGAGGCCGATCCTGAGATGCACCTGCCCGGCCTGCCGGACGTCACCCGGGTGGTGGACCAGGCCTGGCGCGACCATCCGGCCGGCGACGCCTTCGACCGCGGCTCGGCGGAGGGCCGGACGGGCTTCCTGCGTTGGTTCGCCGACAACGCCGAGGCGGCAGGCGCCGACGATCACGCCGTACGTGCGGCCGAGCGGATCGCGGAGGCCGGCGGCGGCGGCGGGCGCGAGGCCGACCCGGAGGCCTGGCGCGACGCCCCGTGGACCGGTCCAGCGAGCGAGGTCGCCGCGTGGCTGCGCGAGGCGCATGAGCCGCCACGCGCCGTGACCGCCTTGCTGGCGGCGCGCAAGGACCTGCGTCGCCGGTTCGGCGGCGAGCCGGACCGGCTGCTGGCCTGGTGCATCGGGCCGGAGGCGGCGGCGGGGCGGTTCAGCCTGGACCTGCTGCCAGAGGCGACGCTGAGCCGGCTGGCCGGAAATCCAGAGATCCTGGCCGAGGCCGCGCGGCTGGCCGACCCCGCGGGCGGCGGCGGCGAGCTTCGCCGGCGGCTGTCGGTCGGCTTTGGGGTCGGGGCGCGGGCCGGCTGGCCGGAGCGACTGATCGCGCCCTTGCAAGCGCCCTACCTGACCGCCGCGGAGGGCCTGCGGGCGCCGTTCGTCGGGCTGTTCGCCGAGATCTGGAAGAGCCGGCCCGACCTGCAACGGCTCTATCCGCTGGCGACCGCGAAAGGCCGGTTCCGGTTCCTGCGCTGGCTGCTGGCCGGAGGCCTGAAGGAATATGGCGTCGATCCCGCTGCCTTGCCGGCGGCGGTGCGCGACCATCCGCTGATGCGGCTGGCGCCCCTGAGCTTGCGCGGGCGGGCGAGCCGGGCGTCCGGGCGGACGTCGCCAGGCGGCCAGGCGGCGCGCCTCTATGTTGTCGAAGCGGCTGAGGCGGCGCCGGCGGGCGCGGTCTACGAGGCGTCGCGCGGGCGGTTCCGCGGCCGGGCGCCGGCGCAGGTCGACGAAGTGGTGTTCCTGACCGCTCCAACCTTTGTCGCGGCGGACGCGATCTCGCTGATGGCGCAGGGGCTCCGTTGGCGCCGCGCGGTTGGAGCCTGGGACGCCGCCGCGGTTGCGGCCTTGCGCGTCGACAGCCCGGCGCTATCGTTCGTCGACGAGATCTGGACGGCCGCGCCAGTGCGGGACGACCTGCCGCGGCCGGTCGTGACGCGCGCCATACCAGTCGCTTGAGCCGGGCTGCTACAGCCACGCTTCAGTTGTACTGATAGCGATCAGCAACGTCAGAGCGCTTTATAGTGTTTTTCAGTGGATAACGCTGTTGATGCTTCGCCCAATCCGCAACGTGGGTTCACACATGGCTCAGATTGCGCCATTCTGACGCAGGTCGTGCTTGGCTGGTGCGGCTGGATCGCCGCCCGCGTTTGGCCGACACTGACGACGGGGACGGTTCGCTGCAACTGAAGGCGGACTGATGTTAGTACTCGTCGTTGAAGACGAACCCATGATCGCAGCCTCCATCGAATGGGAGCTTACGGACGCCGGGCATCAGGTCCTCGGCCCGGCGGCGTCGGCTGACGAGGCGATGGCGCTGACCGAGAGCGTGCGGCCCGACATCGCCCTTGTCGACATCAACCTCGGCGGCCGCGACGACGGCGTGGCCCTGGCCCGCGATCTGAAGACGCGCCTCGGCGCGCCCGTCGTGTTCGTCACCGGCCAGCTGACCCAGGCCCGCCAGGCCCGGGACGCGGCGATCGGCGTGCTGCCCAAACCCTTCAGCTTCCGGGCGCTGGTGGCGACGATCCCGTTCGCCGCCGCTGTCAACGAGGGCCGCTGGCCCAGCCGCACACCGCAGGGGTTGGAGCTGTTCCAGACCTCGGCCGCGGCCCAGGCCAGCTAAACTCAGTCTTCGCGCTTGAAGGTCCGCCGCTCGGGGGCGATGCGGACGTGGGCCTTGGCGCCGCTGTCCCGCAGGATCTGCGCGGTCTCCCGCGCCAGGCGGGCAGCCTCCTCGCGATCGGCGGTGAGCGCCATCAGTTCGCGGTCGATGGCCACGCCCCAGCGCTCGCCTTCGCGCCGCACCACGACATGGAGGATCATCGAGCCGCTTCGGCCGCGGCGAGGGCCCGTTGCGCGGCCTTGAAGTTCCACTCCGCGATCAGGGGGACGTAGAGCTTCGCGCCGCTGGGCAGGGCGTAGACTTCCACCCGCGCGCCGCCGGCGGTTCGCCTGACCTGGACTGTGCGCGAAGCGGGGGGCACGGGCGTTGGGAACCTCCGCGGTCCGACGCCACCGAGGCTTGGGTCCCGCGCCCCCACAACCAGCGGGCGGCGCCGGCGGTTCCCACCTTGGATGCAGCGCAATATGGCCTTAGCTTCAGGGCTTCGCCTTGCCGCCCGCCGCCGGAGGAGCTCGCATGAAACTGGTCATCGCGATCATCAAGCCGAGCCGCATGGACGCGGTTCTTGAGGCGGTGACCTCGGCCGGCGCCTCGGGCGTCACCGTCACCGAAGTGCGCGGCTATGGCCGCCAGCGCGGCAAGACCGAGGTCTATCGCGGGGCCGAATACGAGGTGAAACTGCTGCCGAAGGTGAAGCTCGAGATCGCGGTGCCGTCGGATATCGTCGACGCCGTCGTCGAAGCGATCACCCAGACGGCGAACACCGGCAAGATCGGCGACGGCAAGGTGTTCGTGCTGGACCTCGAGCAGGCCCTGCGGATTCGCACCGGCGACACCGGGGCCGGGGCGATCGCGGGTTAGCGCCGGCCGCGCCTCTTCGGCGAGGGCGCCTCGGCGCCCGGCAGGGTCACCTCGCCGAACAGGTCCTTCGGCACCGCGGCGGGATCGGCCTCGGTGCGGCGGCTGAGCAGGAAGAGGGCGGTCTCGGCGCGCCAGTTCTCGACCCAGTTCTGCGGGTCCATCGGCCGCGCAGGCTGGCCGCCGGAGAGCGCCGCGCAGGCGTCGATGCGCAGGTCGAGGTCGGCGCACAGATCGGTGAAGTCGCGCAGGGTGCAGAGGTGGATGTTGGGCGTCGACCACCAGGGGTCGGGCAGCGCCCGGGTCTCCGGCATCCGGCCGCGGGTCATCAGCGAGGCGCGCATGCGCCAATGGCCGAAGTTCGGCACCGAGACGATGGCGTATTCGGCGATGCGCAGCAGTTCGGACAGCACGTGCCGCGGCTCGCGCATCTGCTGCAGGGTCTTCGACAGGATGGCGTAGTCGAATGCGCGGGTCGGGAAATGGTCGAGGTCGCGGTCGCCGTCACCCTGCACGACGGCAAGGCCCCGGGCCAGGCAGGCGGAGACGCCGGCCGGGCTGATTTCCAGGCCCTGGCCGTCGATCGCCTTCTCCGACTTCAGCAGTTCGAGCAGCTCGCCCTCGCCGCAGCCGACGTCGAGCACCCGCGCGGACGGGCGCACGAGCCGCAGGATCTCGCGGAAGTCCTCACGCACCTGGGTCACGAAAGGCCCCGCATCTGGCCCGCCGACTGCAGGAAGCCGCGCAGGGTGCGGTCGAGCTGCGGCTCGTCGAGGAAGAAGGCGTCGTGGCCCTTGTCGGTCTCGATCTCGACGAAGCTGGCCCGGCAGCCGGCGGCGTTGAGGGCGCGGACGATGTCTCGGCTCTCGGCCGTCGCATAGAGCCAGTCGGAGGAGAACGAGAGCACGCAGAACCGGACGTTCCGCGCCTTGGCGAACGCCTCGGCCAGGACCCCGCCGTGCGGCGCGGCGAGGTCGAAATAGTCGAGCGCCCGGGTGATGTAGAGGTAGGAGTTGGCGTCGAAGCGATCGACGAAGCTCGCCCCCTGGTGGCGCAGGTAGCTCTCGACCTGGAAGTCGGCGTCGAAGCCCCACGACAGACCGTCCTTGCGCAACTCGCGCCCGAACTTGCGCTGCAGCGCCGCCTCGGAGAGGTAGGTGATGTGCGCGGCCATGCGGGCCACGGCCAGCCCCTTTTCCGGCCGCACGCCGGCGGCGTCATAGGCTCCGCCCCGCCAGTCGGGGTCCGCCATGATCGCCTGGCGCCCCACCTCGTGGAAGGCGATATTCTGGGCCGAGTGGCGGGCGGCGGCGGCGATGCACACCGCGCTGAACACCCGGTCCGGATAGTCGGCGGCCCACTGCAGCACCTGCATGCCGCCCATCGATCCGCCGATAACCGCGAACAGGGTGTCGATTCCGAGGGCGTCGATCAGCATGACCTGGGCCCGCACCATGTCGGCGATGGTGATCATCGGGAAGGTCAGGCCGTAGGGCTTGCCGGTCGACGGATCGGTCGAGGCCGGGCCGCTGGAGCCCATGCAGCCGCCGACGACGTTCGACGAGATGATGAAGTGCTTCTGCGGGTCGAGCGGCAGCCCCGGTCCGATCACCCGGCTCCACCAGCCCGGCTTGCCGGTCACCGGATGCGGCGAGGCGGCGTACTGGTCGCCGGTCAGGGCGTGGCAGACGAGGACGGCGTTGCTCCCGTCGGCGTTCAGGCGGCCATAGGTTTCGTAGGCGATCTCGAGGCCGTCCAGCGTCGCGCCGGAGTCCAGGCGCAGGCCCTTGCCCTTCGGGAAGCGCATCACCCCGCCGGCCGTCTCGAACGCGGAGCGTGCGGGGCCTGAGCTTTGCGGCGAGGTGTCGTCCATGGGTCCCTGTAGGACCGACAAGCCCATTCGGTGTCAATGGCTTCGCAGGCGGGGCCGGGGCCGCTATGAGGGCGGCGAGGTGACGACTCGAATGGACCGCCTGATCCTGTTCCGCCACGGCAAGGCCGAGCCCGACTCGGCCAGTGGCGAAGACTTCGACCGCCGGCTGGCGCCGCGCGGCCAACGCGAAACCGTGGACATGAGCGTGCGCCTGGCCGGCAAGGGCTTTTCGCCCGACAAGGTGCTGGTCTCGACCGCGGCGCGGACGCGCGACACCTGGGCGGTGGCGCAGGCGGCGTTCCCTGACGCCTATGCGGTGTTCCTCGACGAGCTCTACCTGGCCGAAGCGGCCGTGATCTGGCAGGCGGCGAAGGCCGCCGACGGCGGCACGGTGATGGTCGTCGGCCACAATCCCGGCCTGCAGGAACTGGCCATCGAGCTTTGCCGGGCCGGCGGGGCGGCTCCGGCCCTGACCGTTCGCGCTCAGAACCGCTTCCCCACCGCCGGGGCGGCGGCGTTCGCCATCGACGCCGGCGGCCGGCCGACGGCCGAGGGGCTGTTCCTGCCCGAACGCTGGGACTGAGGGCGGGCGATGGGCCGGATCTACAAGATCCTCAAGCAGGGTGAGTGGGAGGCCGCGCGCGCCGCGGGGGTCTTCGCCGGCTCGGCCGTCGACCTGGCGGACGGCTACATCCACTTCTCCACCGCCGCCCAGGCCGTCGAGACAGCGCGCAAGCACTTCGCCGGGCAGGCGGACCTGATGGTGCTGGAGGTCGAAGCCGACGACCTGGCCGGCGCCGACCTGCGCTGGGAGCCGTCGCGCGGCGGCGACCTCTTCCCTCACCTCTATGGGCCGCTGCCGACCGCGGCCGTGCGCCATGTCGCGCCAGCGCCGCTCGGACCGGACGGCGCGCCGCAGTTGCCGGAGCTGGCATGAGCGCCATCCACACCCTGGCCGCCCGCGTGCTGCGGACGCTGGAGCCGGAGAAAGCCCATCGGCTGGCGATCCTCGGCCTCAAGGTCGGCCTCGGACCGCGCGGCGGAGCTGACGATCCGGTGCTGGCGACGAGCATCGCGGGGCTCGACATGCCGAATCCGGTCGGCCTCGCCCCCGGCTTCGACAAGGACGCGGAGGTGTTCGCGCCGATGCTGCAGGCCGGCTTCGGGTTCGTGGAGTGTGGCACGGTCACGCCGCGGCCGCAGGTCGGCAATCCGCGCCCGCGGCTGTTCCGCCTGACCGAGGATCGGGCGGTGATCAACCGCATGGGCTTCAACAACCACGGCCTGGAGGCCTTCGCCGGCCGACTGGCCAAGCGGGGGCCGGGCGTCGTCGGGGCCAACATCGGCGCCAACAAGGACACCGAAGACCGCGCCGCCGACTATGTCGCCGGCCTGACGCGGCTCTGGGGGCAGGCGTCCTACTTCACCATCAACATCTCCTCGCCGAACACGCCGGGACTTCGGGCGCTGCAGACCAAGGCGGCGCTGGAGGATCTGCTCGGCCGACTGGCCGAGGCGCGCGACGCCCTGCCGGCGCAGGGGGCCGCGCCGATGTTCCTGAAGGTCGCCCCGGACCTGGAGGACGGCGAGGTCGAGACCATCGTCGACACCTGCGTGGTCCACGGCCTGGCGGGCGTGATCGTCTCCAACACAACGATCTCGCGCCCGGCGCTGCGCTCGAAGTTCCGCGACGAGGCCGGCGGGCTGTCGGGGGCCCCGCTGACCGAACTGTCCACCCAGATGCTGGCGCGGTTCTCGCAGGCGGCGGCCGGTCGGCTCGAACTGATCGGCGCCGGCGGGGTCGGCTCGGGCGCCGAGGCCTATGCGAAGATCCGGGCCGGGGCCCGGGCGGTGCAGCTCTATTCGGCGCTGGTCTACGAGGGACCGGGCCTGGTGACGCGGATCAAACGCGACCTCGCCGCCCGGCTGCGGGCCGACGGATTCCGTTCCGTGAAGGCCGCGGTCGGAGCGAGGTAGGCGCAACAGCCGCAACCTGGGCCGCGTTGCCGAACACCGCCCACTGATTTAACGAAAAGGGCATGGCGGACGCGCCCACGCCGCAGGACAGTTCCCCGCCGGACAGGCGCCGCTTTTTCTGGCCGGGCGGCCTGTCCGCGCGGCTGCTCACGCTCACCATCCTGTTCGTCGCGGTCGGCGGCATGATCGCCCTGCCCCCGGCCCTGGCGGCATACCAGGAAAGTTGGCTGTTGGACCGGGTGCGGGCGGCCGAGACCGTCTCGCGCATCTCCGACATCGCGCCCGAGCGCATGACCCTCGATCAGCGCGAACAGCTGCTGCAGGGGGCGGGGGTCGAATGGGTGGCGATCTCGACGCCGGATGTCGGCCTGAGGCTGGTGCTGCAGGGTCGGCAGCGCCCGCAGCGGCCCTATCTCGTCGATCTGCGCGACCAGGGCCCGGGCTCGTGGCTGGGCGGGCCGTTCAACACCCTGTTCGGCGGCGACGGCCGCAGCGTGCGGGTGCGGGCCGAGCCGCGGTTCATCCAGGCCGACTTCGTCGAGGTCGTCGCGCCGGACGCCGAGCTGAAGCAGGAGCTGTGGCAGTACCTGTGGCGGCTGATCCTCGTCGTCGCCTTCGTGTCCACCCTGGCCGGGGTGCTGGTCTACCTGTCGCTGAACCTGTTCCTGGTGCGGCCGATGCAACGGATCACCCACGCCATGGAGCGGTTCCGGGCCGATCCGGAGGACCCGGAGGCGCGGGTCGGGATTTCCGGCCGCCGGGACGAGATCGGCCGGGCCGAGGCCGAGCTTTCGCGGATGCAGGCCGACCTGCGCGCGGCGCTGAGCTCGCGCGCCCGGCTGGCGGCGCTGGGCGAGGCGGTGGCCAAGATCAACCACGACCTGCGCAACATGCTGACCAGCGCTCAGATCGCCTCCGAGCGCCTGGCGGCGCTCAAGGACCCCAAGGTCAGCCAGGCGCTGCCCAGGCTGGAGCGGGCGCTCGACCGGGCGGTAAAGCTGGCCTCGGACGTCCTGACCTACGGCAAGACCGAGGAGGCGGCGCCCGAGCCGCAGCCCGTCCCGCTGGCCGCCGCGGTGGAAGCGGCCGGCGAGGAGGCGCGGCTGTCGCCGAAGGGCGTCCGGCTGGTCTGCGACGTCGATCCCGGCGAGCAGGTCATCGCTGACGCCGATCAGCTGCATCGCATCCTGGCCAACCTGCTGCGCAACGCCCGGGAGGCGATCGAGCATCAAGAGGGCCGGGGCGGCCGTGGCGAGATCCGCGTCACGCTGGAGCGCATCGAGGGAGCCAGCCTGATCCGCGTCGCCGACGACGGGCCGGGCGTGCCGCCGAAGATTCGAGAGCGGATCTTCCAGCCGTTCGCAGGGTCTGGCCGGCCGGACGGGGCGGGCCTCGGCCTCGCGATCGCCCGGGAGCTGGCCCAGGGCCACGGCGGCGACTTGACCCTGCTGGACGCGGGGCCTGCGGGCGCGACGTTCGAGCTGCGCCTGCCCGGCGCGCCGCCGCGGCGACGGGCCGGACGGAAGAGCGCTTAGCGCCGTCAGAAGCCGCGGGCGACGCCCTCGCGCCGGCCGTCGGCGCCGCCGCGCAAGGTCCCGTCAGGAAGCCGCTGAACGCCGTGGAGACCGGACCCCTCGGCGCCGTACCCGGCGCGGAGCGCAACACCCTTGCTCGCCAGGCCCGCCGCCACCGCCGGCGGGAATTTCTCGACTTCGGCGGCATAGCCGAAGCCGCCGGCGATCAGGTTGGGGAGATCGAGCGCCTGCTGCATCGGCAGGCCCCAGGCGAGGACGCCGGTCAGCGCCTTCAGATTGTAAGCCAGGATCGAGGGGCCGCCCGGCGAGCCGACCGCGGCGACGAAACGCCCCTGGCGGTCGAGCACGATGGCCGGGGCCATGGACGAGCGCGGCCGCTTGCCGCCGGCCACGGCGTTGGCGGCCGGCACGCCGTCCTCCGTCGTCGGCTGGAAGGAGAAGTCGGTCAGCTGGTTGTTGAGGAAGAAGCCGGCGGCCATGCGCCCGGAGCCGAAGATGCTCTCGACCGTAGTGGTCATCGAGACGACGTTGCCCGCCGCGTCGACCACCACGAAGTGGGTGGTGCCGGCAACCTCCTGCGTGCGGTCCGGGGCGCGGATCCCGGCGCCTTTCGGGCGTCCCGGCGGCGGCGGCGGGCCGGCCATGTCCGGGGCGATCAGCTTGACCCGCTGGTCGAGGTAGGCGGGATCGAGCAGCCCCTCGGTAGGCACATCGACGAAGGCGGGGTCGCCCATGTAGCGGTCGCGGTCGGCATACATCAGGCGGCTGGCCTGGGAGAACAGGTACCAGCCCTGCGGGTCGGCCGGGCCGTGGTCGGCGATGGCGGTGCGGTCGAGCAGGCCAAGGCCCTGGAGGACCGCCGGGCCGCCGGACGGGGCCGGCGGGGTGCAGACGACGTAGATCCGGAACGGCCGGCAGAGCGCCGCCGACTTTTTCGGCCGATAGGCCTTCATGTCGGCCATGGTCAGGGCGCCGGGCAGCGGCCCCTGCCGCACGCGCGCGACGATGGCCTCAGCGACCGGGCCTTCGAGCAGGCCCTTCGGTCCCTCGGCGGCGATGCGGCGGACGGTGTCGGCGTAGGCGGGATTGCGGAAGCGGTCGCCGGGCTGGATGCGTGTCCCGTCGGGCTTGGTGAAGTAGGCGATTGCGTCGGCGGTCTGGGCCTGGGCGGCGCGGCCGTTGGCGGACTGTCCGAGACGCTGGGGCACGGTGAAGCCCTGGTCGGCCAGCCGTTCGGCGTCGACGAACAGGTCGCGCCAGGCGAGCTTGCCGTGATCCGCCTGCGCCATCGCCAGCATGGCGACGGCGCCCGGCACGCCTGTCGAGCGGCCCGACAGGATCGCCGCCGTCCGGCCGAGCGGCTTGCCGTCGTCGCCGAAGAACAGCCGGGGCGTGGCGGCGGCCGGCGCCGTCTCGCGGCCGTCGTAAGCGCTCACCGTGCGGGTGCGGGCGTCATAATAGGTCATGAAGGCGCCGCCGCCGAGGCCGGAGCTCTGCGGCTCGACGAGGCCGAGCACCGCCTGCACGGCCACCGCCGCGTCGACCGCCGAGCCGCCCCGACGCAGCACCGCGACGCCGGCGTCGACCGCCATCGGATTGGCGGCGGCGACCATGGCGTGGGCGGCGAGGCCGTCGGTGACCGGGGCTGCGGCCAACGGCGGGACGGCGGAAGCGATGGCGGACGGGGCGCGGGCGGTGGCTCCGCAACCCGCCAGCAGGGCCGCGACAGCGGCGAGGCTCAGGAGACGATAACGAACAGGCACGGGACGCTAGAACCTCCGCCGCGGACATCCCTGCCCTTCGGGCATGCCGCCCTCCCGGTCAAGCGGAGGGACGCCTCGCAAAAAACCCGGCGGCCCCGGCTTGCGCTTTGCCGCGCCCCCGACTAGGTTCCGCGCCCTCGCCGTAAGGCAACAGCGCGCCCGTAGCTCAGCTGGATAGAGCATCAGACTACGAATCTGAGGGTCGGACGTTCGAATCGTTCCGGGCGCGCCATTCTCCAACGCAATCAGTCAGTCACTTCTGGTCGCCGTCCTGCGGGTCTGGTGGTGCGCATCCGCGCCGCTGTAACGCGTCAGCCAGTTCGTAGATCTGGTGGGCATTTCGCGCGCAGGCGATCTTGGGTTCGTTGAACTCCGCCCGAGTCGCGCGTCCACGTTCCTATTTTGTTCTTGACTATAAGGCTTCGCTGTGGGAAGCTGCAGAGCCGTGATCAGTGGGCCGCGCCACCCGCTGCTGAGCGGACAAGGCCCGCACCAAGTGCCTCTCTAATCTGAAGTCTGCTTGTCGCGGCGGCCCACCCGCTGTGCGCGTGATCGTGTCGCGCGTTCGCGCGGCGCGCCGTCAACTCAGCAATCGGAGAAGACCTTGGCTGGAACTGGTTCGTACGCTCGAGGCGATCAACCGCGCAGCGTGCCAGATACGCTGGCGCAACCATATGCGAGGATGGTTGCCCAACAGAACGCCTACAATGCGCAGCAAGCGGCCGAGTTGGAGCCACGCCGAGGGGCCGCGGTCGCGCGGGCCCCTGCGCCCGCTCGAAGCGCCTCGGTCGCTCCACTAGCGGACCGCATGTACCGAGGTTCGGACGCCGACATCGCCGAACTCCGCAGGCAACAAGCTGAGTTCAAGAAAGCCGAGCGCGCCAACAGCCGGGAGAACGCCTGGATGGCCGTCCCCGCCTTGGCGCCTGTAGCGGCCGTCATGGGCCTGGAAGGCGCAGCTTACATCGCGGGACGTCTCGCCCCGGCGGTAGCCCAGCGGGCGCCGCTCGTGCTTCATCGGGCCGATCCCAATCTTCGCGTGGGCGACAACTGGGCTACGCGAGCCGGACGGCGGGCGCACGGAGCGCTGCGGGAGCGCGTCGCGCAGAAGCCAGGATGGGATCCTGAACCGACAGTGCCGTTGAAAGATGGGCGGATTCTGAGGCCTGATGTGCGCACGCCTTCACGCGTTCGAACTCCGGGAAAGGAGCCTGAGCCATTCCAGATGGAACTCAAGCCAAACACGCCGACGGGGCGCGCGGCGGCCGCTCGGGCTGTCAAGAAGTATGAGACCACCGGCGTGAAAACCCGGCAAATCTACTACGACCCGAAGTCGTTCATATGACCCGCCCGTCCTACACGAAGGCCCTCAGTCGAACGCTAGAGCCGCTGGGGTTTGCGCGCGAAGGGAGGGACTGGCGCCGGCAGCGTGGAGAAGTCGAAGACTGGGTGAATCTCCAGAAGAGCTGGGTGGACGGAAGCGTCACGGTCAACCTGTTCGCGAAGAACGTCGAAACCGAACGGATCCTGAAGTCGATCCCGTGCCAAGAGGGGCTGGGCGTCCGGCAATTCGGCCAGCGAATAGGCCAGTTGATCGACGGCCGCGATCGCTGGTGGAAGAATGATCCCAATGGTCCGACCGAGGTTGCCGACGCTGTGCGGGCGTACGGCGTCCCGTGGTTCGAGCGGGTTCAATCCCTCGAGGACGAAGCTTCGAAGTGGTACGGTCGAGGCACGACGGGATCGTGGCGCAAGCCGAACCTGACGGTGCTCGCTGTGACGCTGTTTCGACTGGGAGCCCTCGAAGAAGCGCTTGCTCTCTTCGAGGAACCCGTGCCGAAGACCGCAATCCCGATGTTGGTCACAGAGGGTAGATGCGTACAGCAGTGGCTTCAGGAGCAATTGCGCACCGCCAATCGCACTCGCTAGACGCACTCGCTAGACGCACGAGTATGACGCGATCCTGGCCTGCTCGTGCCGTCAGGCGACGGCAAGGACCCTTCGGTCCAGGGAACCGACGACCACGACGCCCGGGTCAGGTACGTGATGCATTCGCTGGCCTGGTCCTCGGCGCCGGCTTGGCGAGGTTCGCGTCGATGGCGGCGCGGATCAGGGCCTTGAAGGCGGTCGGGTCGAGGGTCTCGCCCTGGCGGATGTCGATCGCGCGGCGGGCGCCGCCCTCCAGGCTGGCGTTGAAGAGGCCCGCGGGGTCGGGAAGGCTGGCGCCCTTGTGGAAGGTCAGCTTGACCACCCCCTTGTAGGTCTCGCCGGTGCAGAGGATGCCGGCGTGCTCCCAGACCGGCACGCCGCGCCACTTCCAGGTCTCGACGACCTCAGGGTCTTCCGCGCGGATCAGGGCGCGAACGGCGGCGAGGGTCTCGCCGCGCCAGTCGGCGAGGTCGCGGATGCGGCCATCGATGAGGTCGGACGGCGCGTCAGTCACATCTTCTCTCCGGGCAGGGCCGCGGCCTGTCGGATCCAGGCCACGAACTGCGCCTCGTCGAGAGGCGCGTCCTCGGTCACGTGCAGGTAGCGGACGCCCGGGTGCTTGGAGCCTTCGGGCGGAACAGGGGCCAGCTCGGTTCCCTTGAAGAAGGTCACCTTCACGTAGCGAGTGAACATGTGGAAGGCGGCGAACCAGGTGCGCCCGTCGAGGCCGTAGAGCGGGGTGTTCCACTTTACCGCCTTGCGAACCTCTGGGACGGTCTCTGCGATCAGGGCGTCCAGGCGCCGGGCGACATCCTGCTTCCAGCCGGGCGCTGCGGCGATGTAGGCCTGGACCGGGCCGTCGCCCTCGCCCTTGGCGATCTGCGGGTTGCCGCCGGCCAGCAGAGCGGGCCCGCCGTCCGCTGACGGCCTGGGCGAGGGTCGGCCGCGGGGTCTTTCGGGCACCGGAGGTTCCTCGAACAAGCCAGAGCGAAGGACTGCCATTCCCGCCGCCGGCCGCCAAGCCCGCAGTTGCAGCCGCGATGCGGGCGGCGCGGCAGCATCCCTCGCGCCGAACTACGTACATCGCCGCATTGGCCGCCGGCCGGGGTTGTGATTTCTGGCCGCCATGACCGATGCCGAAGACTTGGCGGCCCGCACGGCCCGCCGGGCCCAGATCGCCCCCGGGACCGCCGCGGGCGTCGACGAGGCGATGATCGCGCGGCAGGTTCACACCTTCTACGCCCGGGTCCGCGAACACCCCCGGCTCGGCCCGGTGTTCGCCGCCCATGTCGAGGACTGGGACACGCACCTGGCCAAGCTGTGCGACTTCTGGTCGTCGGTCGTGCTGATGACCGGCCGGTTCAAGGGCTCGCCCATGGCGGCGCATGCCGGCGCGGCGGATATCCAGTCGTCGGACTTCGCGGTCTGGCTGGAGCTCTGGCGCCAGGTGGCCCGCGAGGTCTGCCCGCCGGCCGCCGCCGACCTCTTCATCGCCAAGGCCGAGATGATCGGCGAGAGCCTGAGGCAGGGCCTGGAGATGCTGCGCGCCGCCGGCTCGCAGCGGGCCCGACGGACGCTCAGCTTCCCCGGCTGAGGTCACCCCTCCCGACAGGAATAGGCACGCGCGGCTCAGGAGCCGGGCGCGCGGCCGCTCGGCCGCCTGTCATTGACACCAAATTGAACATGAGCCTAACCTCAACTTTAATAAGTGCAGGGGAGAAAACTGATGCAAAACCAGGCTCGCAACGAGCTGCGCAATGCGCGCCGCAGGCTGACGCTGGCCCTCTTGCTGAGCTCCGCGTCGCTCGCCGCGGTCACGACCGCCGGCGCGCAGACCCGGGCGACCGGCTCGACACTCGACGAGGTGGTGGTGACCGCCACCAAGCGCGACGAAACGGTGCAGACCGTTCCGATGAGCGTCACGGCGCTGTCGGCCGACACCCTGAAAGAAGCCAACGTCAAGTCGTTCACCGACTTCGCGCGCCTGGTGCCGAACATCAGCTATTCGTCCGGCGGGGAGGCGTTCGGCCGGCGCCTGGCCCTCCGCGGGATCTACGGCACCAACACCGTCGGCTTCTACATCGACGACCTGCCGATTCCGGCCGACCTGGACCCGCGGGTCATCGATCTCGAGCGCATCGAAGTGCTGCGGGGTCCGCAAGGCACCCTGTTCGGCGCCCGGTCGATGGGCGGCACCATCCGGATGATCACCAAGCGCCCGGACACCACCGACTTCAGCGGTCAGCTGACGGCGGATGTCTCGACCATCCAGCGCGGCGACGAGGGCTATCAGCTCAACGGCACCGTCAACATCCCGATCAAGGAAGACGTCGCCGCCCTGCGGCTGACCGCCTACAGCGGCCGGGAAGGAAACTTCATCCGCAAGGAATTCCCGAGCGAGAGCAATCCGTCGGTGCTTGAACGCAAGCGGGTCGGCGGGAGCGAGTATTACGGGCTGTCCGCCTCGGCGTTGGTGAACGTGACGGATAACCTGACGGTCCGCGGGACCTTCCTGGCTCAGCGGATCCGCCTGAACGGCTGGCAGCTCGCCGACTTCGAGCCGAGCACGCTGCGCCAGACGCGACTGTTCGACATTCCGGAGGTCGCGCGCCAGAGCTGGACCTATGGCGGCGTCACCGTCGACTACAAGACCAGTCTCGGGACCTTCACGTCGTCGACGGCTTACTTCAACTCAAAGGCGTCGTCGGCGGAGGACTCTTCGGAAACGCTCCCCGTCTTCTTCGGCGTGCCGGCGTTCAAGGGACCCCCGTCGCTGATCTGGGATCCGAACCATCAGCTGACCCAGGAATTCCGCTTCGCCTCGACGTTCCCCGGTCCGATCCAGTTCGTCGGCGGACTCTACTACGACCGCAGCCGCACCGGATTCCAGCAGGTCATCGACGCGCCGGGTCTCGACGCCATGGTCGGCGGCTTCTTCGGCACCGACCTGGTGTTCTTCGAAGACAGCCGCACGCTGACGACGGAATGGGCCCCGTTCGGCGAGCTGACCTACCAGATGAACGACAAGCTGTCGGCGACGGTGGGGCTTCGGCAGTCCTGGATCGAGCTGTCGAGCTACAACGAGCAGTCCGGCATCGCGAGCACCGGCTCCATCGAACGGCTGGAAGGCAAGCAGAAGGCGCTGACGCCAAAGGTCGTCGTCAAGTACCAGGCGACGCCCGACCTCAACGTCTACGCCCTGGCCTCGAAGGGCTTCCGACCGGGACGGACCCAGACGGCGCCGCCGATCGGCTTCTGCGGCGAGGACTATGCCGCGGCCGGCCTGACGCCCGCCGACCTGAGCTCGGTCGATCCCGACACCCTCTGGAACTATGAGACCGGGGTGAAGTCGGATTGGCTCGGCGGGCGGCTGCGGGTCAACGCCGCGGCGTTCATGATCAAGTGGAAGAACATCCAGCAGAGCGCCCGCTTCGACTGCGGCTTCAACTTCCAGGTCAACGCCGGCGAGGCGCGCAGCCGCGGCGTGGAGCTCGAGGTCGCCGCGACGCCGGTGCGGGGCCTGAACCTTTCCGGCGGCTTCGGCTACACCGACGCCGAGATCACCGAGAGCGCGTCCTTCCTGTTCACCCGCGAGGGAGACCCGGTGCAGAACGTGGCCCCTTGGACCGGCTATGTCAGCGCCGAGTACAACTTCCCGGTCACGTCCGGCTTCGACGGCTATGTGCGGGCCGACGCCAACTATGTCGGCCGCAGCTTCAGCGCCACCAACGACCCGGAGGTCCCGCGCGAGCGCCACCCCTACACCCTGGTCAACTTCCGGGCCGGCGTAACCAACGACGCGTGGGAATTTGCCACCTACGTCGAGAACGTCACCGACGTGCGCGCCAACCTCGGCGACAATTCGTCGGGGGCGGCCGAACTGCCGGGCCGTCCGCGCTGGCAGATCAACCCGCCGCGCACCGTCGGCCTCCAGGCCATCCGGCGCTGGTAGAGGCGCCGCTCAACGCCAGGGGCCGCCCGAACAGCCCCTGGCGTCACGGCGTGACGGGGATGTCGAAGTGCATGACATCCTCGCGGACGCCGAGCTTCTCATAAAGGGCGACGGCCGGGTCGTCGCCGTAATCGGCCTGGACGTACAGCACCCACGCCCCGCGCTCGGCCGCGATCGCCTGCAGGCGCGCGATCAGCGCCGTGGCCAGGCCGCGACGCCGGTAGGCCTCCGCCACCGCGAGGTCATAGATGTAGATTTCGCTGCGTTCCTGCTCGAGCTTGTCGAGTTCATAAGCCACCAGACCGGCGACGACATCGTCGCCGTCGAGGGCCGCCAGGGCGAAGACGTGGTCCTTGCCGAGAACCCTTTCCAGATAGGCGGCCGACGGCGGTCGCGATCCGTAGCTGTCCGCGTCGTCGAAAGCGGACGCGAACATGGCGTTGAGCGCCGCCAGCCGGCCGAGGTCGCCGGGACCCAATCTGTCGATCCGACAAGCCATTAGGCGGCCGCCTGCGGCAGGGGTTGCGTGCGTCCTAGAGGCATTGCGGGCGAGCCTGCCTCAGCTGTCGGGCGTCCGTAAAGCCGGGTCGGGGCGACAGGTTCGACGACCCGGTTACGCGAAACAGCGTTCTTTCAGCCCTGTCCGCGCGCGGATCGCCCGCTTCAGCCCATCGGACGGCGATCAAAGGTTGCCGTCGCACGAAGCGTGACTATGAAGCCGCCCCACCATGGGCCGGGGGCGGCTCGTAACGATCGGAACGAAGAGATGCGGCGATTGAGACAGGCGGCCCTGGGCGTGTGCGCCGCGGCCCTGGCGGGACCAGCGGCCGCACAGGCCCCGGCGGGAGACCTGGTCCGCGAACTGGTCGTGACCGCCCAGAAGCGGGCGCAGAACCTGCAGGACGTGCCGGTGGTGGTCGCCGTCCTGCCGGCCCGCCGACTGCAGGACGCCGGGGTGCGGGACATCAAGGATCTGCAGATCCTCGCGCCCGGGTTCAACGCCACCTCGACGGCCAGCAACGCCCAGACCTCGTTCCGCATCCGCGGCGTCGGCACGGTGGGCGACAACCCCGGCATGGAATCCTCCGTCGGCACGGTGGTCGACGGCGTGCTGCGGGCGCGCAGCAGCGTCGGGCACGGCGACCTCGGCGAACTGGAGCGCGTCGAGATCCTGAAGGGCCCGCAAGGGACGCTGTTCGGCAAGAACGCCTCGGCGGGCGTCGTCAACGTCATCACCCGGGCGCCGGAGTTCGCGTTCGGCGGCCGCGGCGAGGTGAGCCTCGGCAACTACGGCGCCTACGGCGCCTCCGCGAGCGTCACAGGACCGCTGGCGGCCGAGACCCTGGCCGGTCGCCTGTTCGCGGCCGCGCGGTCGCGCGACGGCTACGCGCAGGTGCACAAGGGCGCGGGGCCAGGGACGCAGACCGACGATTCGGAGTCCAGCCGCATCGTCCGCGGCCAACTGCTGTGGCGGGCGGCGGCCGGGTTGGAAATCCGCGCCATCGCCGACTATGCGGCGCGCAACGAGCACTGCTGCGTCAACTTCCCGACGCGCATCGGGCCGACCGCGGCCTGGATCGACGCCCTGGCGGCGGATGCGGGCGTCTATCGCCCCGCCGATCCGGGCGCACGGATCACCTACGCCAACGACGACATGGACAACCGGGTGCGGGACGGCGGCGTGTCGTTGCAGGGGGACTGGGCGCTGGCCCCGTCGCTGGACCTGACGTCGATCACCGCCTGGCGGAAATGGAAGAGCACCGCCGGCGTCGACAACGACTATTCCTCGGCCGACCTGTGGCGCCGCCCGGCGGACGGGCGCCATTTCACGGCCATCGAACAGCTGACCCAGGAGTTGCGGCTCGCCGGGCGAGGCGAGCGCCTCGACTGGATTGGCGGGGTGTTCCTGCACCGCGAGATTCTCGACGTCGGCGTACACACCGAGCTTGGCGCCGACTACGAGCGCTACTACGGCCTGGTGCTGTCGCAGGGCGCAAACCCGGCGTTCATCTCGACCCTGACCGGGCTGCCGGTCGGCGCCAGCCTGCCGGCCGGCGGCGGGCCGCGCGACCGCTTCGACCACAAGGCGCAAAGCTGGGCGGCGTTCGGCGACGCCACGCTGAAGGTCACCGGGGCGCTGCAGGCCACCGTCGGCCTGCGCTACACCGACGAGAACAAGGACCTGACGGCGCACTATCGCAACGCCCTGCCCGCCGCCGGCTGCACGGCGGCGCTGGCGCGCGGCGTCCCGGCGTCGGCGCTCGGCGTGCTGTGCGCGGCCCACCTCGATCCCGCCTTCAACGACGCGGTGGTGAAGCAGAGCCGCGGCGACCGCCGCTGGAGCGGGACCGTCAAGGTGGCCTATCGCGTCGACCCGCGCCTGATGACCTATGTGTCGTACGCCGACGGCTTCAAAGGCGGCGGCTTCAACCTCGACCGGGCGCGGGTCCGGACCGGGGTGATCGGCACGAACACCAGCTTCCCGGCCGAGACGGTGCGCAGCTGGGAAGTCGGGGTGAAGGCCAACACCGCGGACAGCGCGTTGCTCGCCAACGCGGCGGTCTTCCACCAGACCTTCGAGAACTTCCAGCTCAACACCTACGACGGCGTCAGCTTCGTGGTGGCGCCAATCCCCAAGGTCGTTTCGCGAGGCGTCGACCTCGACCTCGCCTGGCGGACGCCGGTCGACGGCCTGAGCTTGGCCGGCGGCGCGACCTATGCGGAGACGCAGTATGGGGCCTTCACCCCGCCGCCGGGCGTTTCGGCTCGGTTGCCGGGCAGCCGGCTGTCCTACGCGCCCCTGTGGTCCGCGACGGCCAGCGGGGCCTATGTCCGGCCGCTGACGGCGCGGCTGACGCTGCGCGCGGCGGCGGCGGCGAAGTACAGCTCGGCCTATAACACCGGCTCGAACCTCGATCCGGCCAAGGTGCAGCCCGCCTTCGCCCTCCTGAACGGCCGCATCGGCGTGGGCGCGCCGGACGAGGGCTGGGCCGTCGAGCTTTGGGGCCAGAACCTGACCGGCGAGGACTACTTCCAGGTGATCATCGACCAGTCGCTGCAGAGCGGCACCCTGGCCGGGTTCCTGGGCGCGCCGCGCACCTACGGCGTGACGATCCGGACCGAGTTCTAGCGGCCTTGGGCGGGCCGGGCGGCGCGTGCTAAGCGCGGTTCGTGAACGCGGCGATCCTGTTCGAGCCTGACGGCTACCTGACCACCGGCCCCAAGCTGATGGGCCGGCAGGCGGCCGGCGATGGATTCCTCCGCGCCCTGGTCAAGCACCGGGGCGAGGCGCCGCTGGTCGCCTACACGCCGCGCAAGCGGTCGGCGGAGGCGTTCCGCGACCGGGTGGCCGAGCTCGACGCCGGCGCGGCGATCCGTTGGATCTCCGGTCAGCGGCTGCCGGAGCTGGAGGCCTCGGGCGTCCTCTACCGACCGGACCACGCCCTGGGGATCTCAGCCCGGGCGCGGTTGCGGGCCGGGGTGAACCGCTATGCCTTGTGCGGCGTGACCCACACCCTGGCGACCAGTGGGGCGATGGAGCTGCTCGCCGACTACGCCACGGCGCCGCTGATGCCCTGGGACGCCCTTGTCTGCACCTCGACCGCGGCTGTCGAGGTGGTCGAGCGGGCGCTGGAGGCTCAGGAGGCCTACCTTTCCTGGCGTCTGGGGGCGCACGCGCGGGCGCCACGGCCGCAGCTGCGGCTCATCCCGCTCGGCGTCCATGCCGAGGACTTCGCCACGACCGCCGATCAGCGGGCGGCGGCGCGTGGCCTGCTGGGACTGGCCGACGACGAGGTCGCGGTGTTGTTCGCCGGTCGGCTGTCGATCAACGGCAAGGCCAACCCCTATCCGATGTACGCGGCGCTGCAGCGGACCGCGGCGGCGACGGGAGCGAAGGTCGTGCTGGTGCACGCCGGCCAGTTCTTCAACGGAGCCATCGAAGGCGCCTTCCGGAGCGGCGCGGCGCGGTTCGCGCCGGACGTGCGGGCGGTGTTCCTGAACGGCAAGGACGCGGCGCTCTATGGCCAGAGCTGGCGGGCGGCCGACATCTTCCTGTCGCTGTCCGACAGCATCCAGGAGACGTTCGGCATCACGCCGATCGAGGCGATGGCGTCCGGCCTGCCGGCGGTGGTGACCGACTGGAACGGCTACAAGGACACTGTCCGCGACGGCGTCGACGGCTACCGCATCCGCACCTGGCAGCCGCAGCCCGGCGCGGGCGGGGCGGCGGCGCGCGACTACGAGGTCGAGACGAGCGACTACGAGATGCTGCTGGCGCGGACCAGCCTGGCGGTCGCCGCCGACCTCGACGAGTTGACGGCGCGGCTGACGACCCTGGTGGGCGACGGCGACCTGCGCCGCCGGATGGGCGAGGCCGGCCGGGCCCGGGTGCGCGAGCGGTTCGATTGGGCGGTGGTCTTTCCGCAGTACCAGGCGCTGTGGGCCGAGCAGGACGAGCGGCGCCGCGCGGCCGGAGCCGACACGCGCGGCGCGCCGGGCCACGCGCCGGGGTGGCCCGACCCCTATGCGGCCTTCGCCCACTATCCTAGCAGCCACGTCACGCCGGCGACGCGGGTCCGGCTGAGCGAGGGGGCGAGCGTGGCGGGCTACCTGGAGCTTACGACCCATCCCTTCCTGATGCACTGGCGTCTGACGCCGGAGGTGGCGGAACTGGTGTTCGGGGCCCTGGTCGCGGGACCGGCCAGCATCGCCGCCGTGGCCGAGGCGACGAAGATCCCCGCCCTGACCCTCACCGAGGTGGTCGCGCGGCTAGCCAAGATCGGTCTCGTCACGCTGGAGGAGGGACGGTGAGCGACAGCCTGGCGATCTTCCACCCGCCCGGCCGCCTGGGGCTGAAGGGCAACCCGTTCGGCAAGGACGTCGCCAATCTCGAGCTCTATCGCGCGCTGGCCCTGCACGGCGGTTTCGAGGCGCTGTCGGTGCTCAGCGTCCGGGCCAACAGCGACGCCGAACTGACGGAGGACCTTCTAGACGGCCAGGCCTGCGCGACCCGGCTGCAGGCGTCCTCGATCCTCAACCCGCCGCTGATCGCCGAGGCCGGCGCCCTGCTGCGCGGCCAGCCGGACCTTTACGAGCTGGCCTGGATGCGTCGGCGGACGACGGGCGATCGCAGCTACAGCCTGATCGGCCTGTCGCACACCCTGGCCCCGCCGGCGGTGCGGCACTTCATGGCCATGGCCTCGGTCGCCCCGACCCACCCATGGGACGCGATCGTCTGCACCTCGCCCAGCGTCCAGGCCGCGCTGACGGAGATGTTCGACGAGTGGGGCGACCATCTGGCGGAGCGTACGGGCGGCGGGCCGCCGCCTCGCCCCCTCCTGCCGGTCGTGCCGCTCGGCGTCGACGCCGGACGCTTCGCGGCCCTGGCCGACCGGCCGCAGGTCCGCGCGGCGCAGCGGGCCGAGCTGGGCATGGCCGAGGGCGAGGTGCTGATCCTGTGGGTCGGGCGCCTGTCGTATTTCGAGAAGGCCTTCCCGCAGCCGATGTTCCAGGCGGTGCAGGCCGCGGCGGCGCAGACCGGGGCCAAGTTGCGCTTCGTCATGGCCGGCTGGTTCCCCGGCGAGCGAGACCGCGAATTCTACGAGGCCGCCGCGCGGGCGTTCGCGCCGGATGTGGCCATCGACTTCGCCGACGGCAACGATCGGGATCTGGTCGGGCGGCTGTGGGCCGCGGCCGATGTCTTCCTGTCGCTGGTCGACAACATCCAGGAGACCTTCGGCATCACCCCGCTCGAGGCGATGGCGGCCGGCGTGCCGGTCGTGGCCAGCGACTGGGACGGCTATCGCTTCACGGTGCGCGACGGGATCGAGGGATTCCTGGTCCCGACCCTGCTGCCGCCGCCTGGCGGGCCGGGCGACACCATGGTCCTGCGCCACAACCTCGAGATCGACAGCTATCAGGCCTATGCCGGCGCGGTCGCCCAGCACACGGCGGTCAACATCGGGCGGGCGGCCCAAGCCCTGGCGTCGCTGATCGCCGCGCCGGAGCTGCGCCGCAAGATGGGCGCGGCGGGTCGGGCGCGGGTGCGCGAGATCTTCGACTGGCCGGTGGTGGCCCGCCAGTACCGGGCCCTGACCCAGGAGCTTTCCGCCGTCCGGGCCGCCGCGCCCGACGTCGCCAGTCGCCACCGGGCCAATCCGGTGAAGGCCGACCCTTTCCGCGCCTTCCGGGGGTTCGCCACCGAGACGCTCGGCCTCGACCGCGCGCTGACGGCGACGCCCGGCGCCGCCGAGGCCCTGGCGCGCAGCGCCGGCCTGCACCTGCACGAGGTGTTCGGGGCCTGGCGGGCGAGCCGCGACGAGTGCGCCCAGGCGCTGGCGATGATCGTCGCGGGGCCGCGCACGGTGCGCGAGGTGCTGATGGCGTTTCCGACCGGCCGGCGGCGGGCCGTCGAGCTTTCGCTGGTGTGGCTGGCGAAGCACGGTTTTGTCGACTGGCTGACTTAGGGCGGCACAAAACGCCCCCAATCCGCGTTCTCCGGCTGAGCCTCATGGCGCGAGGTTCCAGACAGAGGAGAGACCCATGCGCCGTATCTTCATCGCCACCGGCGTCGCCGCGCTGATCGCCATTCCCGCCGCCCCTGCCTATGCGGCCTGCAAGACCACCGGCACTGCCGTGGGCGCCATCGCCGGCGGCCTGCTGGGCAACGCGGTCGCCGGTCGCGGCGCGCGCACCGAAGGCACCCTGCTGGGGGCCGGCGTCGGCGGCCTGCTCGGCCGCGAAGTCGCCAAGAGCAACTGCGGCAACAAGCGTCGCGTGTATCGCAGCGCCCGCGCCGACTACCGCTCGGCCCGCCCGGTCCGCTACGCCAGTTACGACCGCTGCCGCTACGAGAACCGTCCGCACTACAATCAGTGGGGCGAGGTGGTCTACGTGCAGACCAGGGTCTGCCGGTGAACGCCGTCCAACTGACCGCCGCGCTCAGCGTGGCCGCGCTGAGCCTCGCCGCCTGTAGCGATAACGATCGCAAGGGCGGCGACGCCCGGCTGTGCATCCCCTTCCAGGGGGCGGCGAACGCCCCGGCCGCCGCGCCGGGCGTCGCCCAGGCCCCGGCGATCGACGACTGCCTGCACCGCTGGGGCTATGCCCTGGCCGATTCCGAGGGCTCGGCCGACGAGGTGGCCGCCGCCGTGGTCGCCGCCTGCATGCCGGTGCTGACCCAGTGGAACCAGCAGTCGATGAACCTGGCGGCAGCCGGAGCCGCGCCGCCGCCGGCCGAAGCGCCCAGCCTCGTCACCGGGGAGCCGACCAACCCGACGGCCGAGCGCTATCGCTACGCCGAGAACCGGGCGCTGTTCTATGTGATCCAGGGACGGGCCGGCGAATGCCCGGCGCCGCCGATGAAGGCGGGCGCCATGTCGGCGGACACGCGCGGCTGACAGGGAACGGAGCGGCGGCTAGAGGTTGCCGCCGACTTCACCAAGATAGAGGCCGACGGCCGTCCGGTTGGGACCGACCTTCTGGACGGCCTCCTGCAGTTCCTCGGGCGTGGCTTCGAGACGCGCGCTCCAGTAGCGGACATCTTCGGGATCGTTGAGGTCGATGTGGCCCGGCCCCTCATAGGCCGGGTCGTCATAGGAAGGGCCATCGAAGGCCCGCTGCTCCTCGGGTCGCATGGGAGGTCTCCTAACCCGCCGCCGGTTGGCAAAACCCGCAGGTCAGGGTTCGCGTTCCAGCGTTCCGGGATGCAGGCCGCGAGAGGCGGGGGCGACGCCAGGGGCCGGAACCAGCACCGGACGGGCGATCCGGGCGCGCGAGCCCTTCGGCTTCACCGCGAACGTCTGCTTGACGGCCTCCATCAGCACCAAGCCCGCGAACCCGGGCCAGAGGCGCGAGCCGACCTGTTCGAATCCCTCGGCCCACCCGGCCATCCAGGCCACTGGCGGAACATAGAGCGCCCGGGTCCAGCCGGCCGGTTCCAGTTCGGCCGAGCGGAGGAGTTCGGCTAGCTGGCTGCGGCTGTAGGGGCGGCCGTGACCCAGCGGGGTCTTCTCGGCGTCGGCCCACAGGCCGTTGCGGGCGGCGACGACGACGATCACGCGGCCCGAAGGGGCCAGCACGCGCCAGACCTCGCGCAGCATGGCCACCGGGTCGGGACTCTCCTCGATGGCATGGGCCATCAGAATGCGGTCGAAAAGGGCGTTGCGGAACGGAAGGGCGTCCTCGGCGGTCAGAGCCGAGAGGTTCTTGCCGCCCGGCGCCTGGCCCGGCCAGATCTCGACGCCCTGCTGGGCGGGCATGGCGGCCACCACCCGCCGGGCGGCGGCGCGCACTGGGTCGACGAACGGCGTCGCATAGCCGAGCGCCAGCACATCGAGGCCGTGGCCGTCGCCCCAGGCCTCCAGCACCTTGCGCGCGACCATCGCCCGCGCCGCCTGACCAAGGGGCGAGGCGTAGAACTGGCGAAGGTCGAGGACGTCGCGGCGCATCTTCCCGTCTTGGCTGACGAAGCCTAAGTTGAGCGCCGAGCGTAGATCGCAGCGGGGGCGTTTGTCTCCACGGCTGCGTCCTTCGGGGAGCGTTCCGGATGCCGCTGACCGTCCATCAGTTCCCTTGCCTGGCCGACAACTACGGCTTTCTGGCGCTCGACGAGGCGTCGGGCCTCGCCGCCTGCATCGATACGCCCGAGTCGGGGGCCATCCTGCGCGAGCTGAAGGCGCTCGGCTGGCGGCTGGAGCTGATCCTCAACACCCACTGGCACCCCGACCACGCCGGCGGCAACGCCGACGTCCAGGCGGCGACCGGCGCAAAGATCGTCGGGCCGGCCGAGGTGACCCGGATCTCGCCCGTCGACCGCGAGGTGCGCGGCGGCGATTTCGTCATGCTCGGCGAGACGCGGTTCGAGGTCATCGAGACCGGCGGCCACACGCTCGGGCACATCGCCTATCACGACGCCGACGACGCCATCGCCTTCGTCGGCGACACCCTGTTCGCCCTGGGCTGCGGGCGGCTGTTCGAGGGCAAGCCCGACCAGATGTGGAGCAGCCTGCAGCGGCTGGCGGCGCTGCCGGACGAGACCACCGTCTACTGCGCCCATGAGTACACCGCCTCGAACGCCCGGTTCGCTCTTTCGGTGGACGACTCGCCGGCCCTGAAGGCGCGGGCCGAGGCGGTGTTCGCGGCGCGCGAGCGCGGCCAGCCGACGGTGCCGACGACGATCGCACTGGAGAAGGCGACCAACCCGTTCCTGCGGGCCCCGGCGCTGGCCGGCCGGGTCGGGGCAGCCGGCCGGGCCGACCACGAGGCGTTCGCCGCGGTGCGCGCCGCCAAGGACCTGTTCAAGGGCTGAGGGCCTATCGCCCGGCGGCGATCCGGATGCGGTCGGAGGACGGGCGCCCCGCCAGGCCTTGCGCCGGCGACACGGTGATCATCAGGACGTCGCCAGCCATCTCGGCCGACGGCCGGCCGCCCTCGACCAGCTGCACGCGCCGGATCTTGTTCAATGCCTTCTGGGCGCGCGGCTGGCGGCTCATGCGGACCATGGCCTCGCTGGTGACGATGGCGGCGTCGGCGATCAGAGCGGACGAGGCCGGGGTCGCCTCGGCGTCGAAGGGCATCAGCCGGCGCACCGCGCGGCTGGCGCGGGCGCTGGCCTGCGCGAGACGCTCCAATAGGGCCTGCGGGCCGAGCGGCGCGAGCCGCAGGGGCGAGGTCCCGCCGGCCAGGGCGGCGGCCAGGCCGCTGGGTCGGCGGTCGGTGAAAACGGTGACGCCGCCGAGCCGCGTCGCGCGGAGCATCGGCTCGCCCTGGTCGTTCTTGTAGATGACGTCGCCGCGCGGGGCCGGCTGCGGCTGCAGCACCCAGACCTCAGGGCTGTCGTCGAATTTGAGCATCGGCCGCCGCTGGCTGCGGTCGAAGACGAAGCCGACGCCGCCTTCGGCGACGTAGCGCGCGGTCGGCGGAGCGTCGAACTGGCGGCCGTCCGGGGCGCGGCGGTTGAACAGGCCGTCCCGCAGGCTACCGGATTGGGCGTGCGCGCTGGGTGTTCCCAGGACGGCGACGCAGAGCGCTGCTGCGAAGGTCGCCTTCAGGTACGCCGCTGGACCCATGATCAGGAACCAGATGCCGCCGGAGTGGGGCGCTTTTTGGACGTCCGACTCTCCGCTGTCACGCCATGTACTGCCCGCCGTTGAGGGTCAGGGTCGAACCGGTGACGTAGCCGGCCTGTTCCCCGGCCAGGAAGGAGACCATGTCGGCGATCTCCTCGCCGCGCCCGAGCCGGCCCACGGGAATCTGGGCGACGATGGATTCCAGCACCTTCGCCGGCACCGCCTGAACCATTTCTGTGTCGATGTAGCCAGGTGCGATGCAGTTCACGGTGACGCCCTTACGGGCGTTCTCGAGCGCCAGGGCCTTGGTGAAGCCGATCATGCCGGCCTTCGCGGCGGAATAGTTGGTCTGGCCGATCTGGCCCTTCTGGCCGTTGATTGACGAGATGTTGATGATCCGGCCCCACTCACGCTCGCGCATGCCCTCGATGACCTGTCGGGTCATGTTGAACACCGAGTCCATGTTCACCCGGATCACGTCGCTCCACTGATCGGCGGTCATCCGGTGGAAGACGCCGTCGCGGGTGATGCCCGCGTTGTTGACCAGGACGTCGATCGGGCCGAGTTCGGCGGACACCGCCTCGGCGGCGCGCCGGCAATCCTCGAAGACCCCGACGTTGCCCTTGATCACCATGACGCCGAGTTCGCGGGCGCAGGCCTGGGCCGCTTCGTCGTTGCCGGAATAGCCGGCCGCGACCTTGAGACCGTCGGCCTTGAGCCGTTCGACGATCGCCCGGCCGATGCCGCGCGTCCCGCCCGTCACCAGCGCTACCCTCGCCATGGCTCTATTCTCCGGTTCTGAGTTCAGACCTGTTCGACGCAGAGGGCCACGCCCATGCCGCCGCCCACGCACAGGGTGGCGAGGCCGCGGGCGGCGCCCGATCGCTTCATCTCGTGCAGCAGGGTGGTGAGAATACGGGCCCCCGAGGCGCCGATCGGATGGCCGATGGCGATGGCCCCGCCGTTGACGTTGACCTTGTCCGGGTCGAGCCCGAGGTCGCGCAGGACGCACAGCGACTGGGCCGCGAACGCTTCGTTGGATTCGACAAGGTCGAGGTCGCCGATGCTCCAGCCGGCCTTCTCCAGGGCCTTGCGGCTGGCCGGGATCGGCCCCGTTCCCATGATCTCCGGCGCGACGCCGGCATTGGCCCAGGAGGCGACGCGGGCGAGCGGCGCCAGGCCGCGGGCCTTGGCCTCGGACGCCCCCATCAGCACCAGGGCGGCCGCGCCGTCATTGATGCCGGAGGCGTTGGCGGCGGTGACGGACCCGTCCTTGGTGAAGGCAGGCCTCAGGCCCGAAATGCCGTCAAGGGTGACGCCGTGACGGATGTACTCGTCGGCGTCGACGACGGTGTCGCCCTTGCGGCCCTTGATCGTAACCGCGGCGATCTCGTCCTTGAACCTGCCCGCCTTCTGGGCGGCCTCGGCGCGGTTCTGGGAGGCGACGGCGAAGCGGTCCTGGTCGTCGCGGCTGATCTGCCAGCGGGCGGCGATGTTCTCCGCGGTCTGGCCCATGTGGTAGCCGTGGAAGGCGTCCCAGAGCCCGTCGCGGATCATCGTGTCGACGAAGGACAGGTCGCCCATCTTCTGGCCCGACCGCAGGTTCGCGGCGTGCGGCGACTGGCTCATGCTCTCCTGACCGCCGGCGACCACCACCTGGGCCGAGCCGTCCTGGATCTGCTGAGCGGCCAGGGCGACGGCGCGCAGGCCCGAGCCGCAGAGCTGGTTCAGGCTCCAGGCCGGGCTCTCGACCGGCACGCCGGCGGCCACCGAGGCTTGGCGGGCGGGGCCCTGGCCGGCGCCGGCCTGCAGCACCTGGCCAAGGATGACCTCGTCGACCTCGGCGGCGGAAAGGCCGGCCCGCTCGACCGCCGCGCGGATCGCGACGGCGCCGAGTTCATGGGCCGGAAGGCTTCCCAGCGCTCCGAGGAAGGAGCCGACCGGAGTGCGGGCGGCGGAAACGATCACGACGTCGGTCATCGAAGCTCCTCAGGACGCAGCCGGCGGCATCCTTGGCCGCGCCCGTCGTCGTGGACAAGTGCCCAAACGCAACGCCCGAGCCGGGAATTGCGATTATCCTCGCATCCGCGATACTGCGGCGCAGAACAAGGGCCGGCCGCGCCTGGCTGGACCCGCGCAGGACCAGCGGCATGGGACCAGGGGCAGGGGACCAGGGGATGGCGGAAACCCAGGAGACCGGCGACGCCAAGAGCGAACGCGTGGTCATCAAGAAGTATGCGAACCGGCGGCTCTACAACACCGCTTCGTCGAGCTACGTGACCCTCGAACACCTCGCCGACATGGTGAAGCGCGGGGTCGATTTCGTGGTCTACGACGCCAAGACCAACGAGGACATCACCCGCACGGTGCTGACCCAGATCATCTTCGAGGAAGAGAGCCAGGGGCAGGCGCTGCTGCCGATCCAGTTCCTGCGGCAACTGATCGGGTTCTACGGCAACTCGGTGCAGGCCTTCCTGCCGAGCTATCTCGAGATGTCGCTGGCCAGCTTCGCCCAGCAGCAGGAGCAGATGGGCCGCCAATTCTCCTCGGCCGGTCTCCCCGGCTTCGACGAGCAGATCCGCAAGAACATGCAGCTCTTCGACGAGGCGATGAAGATGTTCTCGCCGTTCGCCTACGTGAAGCCCGAGGCCCCGCCGGCTGCGAAGCCCGAGCCTGCGCCGCCGCCGGCCGGCGACGACCTCGCCGACCTGCGCCGCCGCATGGAGGAGATGCAGGCGCAGATCGAGCGGCTGGCCAAACGGTGATGGCCTACCAGGGATTGAACCTGGCTCGCGGTTTGCAGTTGGGTAAGCATGATGTCCCGAATTGACCCGACCCGTCGGAGCCAGATCCTGCGACGCGCTGCGCGTCCGGCGGCCGACAAGGCCGACGAGGCGTCGGAGGCTGCGCCGGCCAACCTGCCCGTCCCGGTTCGGGGCGCCCGCGCCATCCCGCCGCGCCTGGATCTGCAGGACGGCGGCAGCGAGTTCGCCGCTCAGCTGATGGGCCAGGACGGCCAGCGCCGTGGCCTGCGGGCCGGACCGAATGTGATCGACGTCGCCCGGCACAGCTACAACCGGGTCGAGTGGTCGGGGTCGAAGGACCGCCGCGCCCGCCAGGGCCGGGCGGCGCGCACCGAGGCCTGACCTGGCCCTGCCGAACTGGCGCGGGTCTTGCTTGGGGTCGAGCGGCCGCTTCGGCCGCAAGGACCGCTCATGCCTCCGTTCGCCTATCGCCTGATGGACGTCGCCGTGGTGACGCTGATCTTCAGCGCACTGATCGGGGGATAAAGCTCGGCGGTCAGAGCTCGCGAACCTCGCCCGGCAGCCGCGAACGCGACTGCAGCCACATCACCCCGGCAAGATCCGACACCGAGGCCCAAAGTCTGCCGAGGTTGGTGTATTTCGACCGGCCGCTCTGGCGGTGGCGATGGTTCACCGGCCGGAAGGCGGTCTCGTAGCCCTCGCGCAGCATCAGCGCCGGCAGGTAGCGGTGGATGTGGTCGAAATAGGGAAGCCGCAGGAAGGCCTCCCGGCGGAAGGCCTTCAGCCCGCAGCCGGTGTCGTTGGCGGTGTCCTTCAACAGGCGCTTGCGGACGCCATTGCCGAACTTCGAGGCCAGCTTCTTGGCCCGGCTGTCCTGCCGCTTGACCCGCTCGCCGCCGACCAGCGCCAGGGTCTTGGGCCCGGCCAGCAGGGCGTCGACGAGGGCCGGCCCGTCGGCCGGATCGTTCTGGCCGTCGCCATCGAGGGTGACGATCACCTCGCCGCGGGCGCCGAGGATGCCGGTGCGGACCGCCCGGCTCTGGCCGGAATTGCGCTCGTGGCCGAGCACGCGCAGCTGGGGGAGCTCGCCGCGCAGGGCGGTGAGGGCCGCCCGGGTGCCGTCGCGGCTGGCGTCGTCCACGAAGACGACCTCGAAGTCGCGCCCCGCGAAGGCGGCGGCGATCTCGCGCGCCAGGGCGGGCGCCGCCCCTTCCTCGTCGAAAACCGGGACGACCACCGAGATTTGGGGCGCTTGAGCCATTAGCCTCCCATAGCGCAAAAGGCGGCGGAAGGAAGGATCGTGCTATCAGGGTGGCGATGAGTCTCGACGCTGAACTGGCGCGCTGGGGCCGCGGATGGCGGGGGCCGGCGATCGCCGCCCTGGTGGCGTTCCTGGCCGGGCTGCCCGGCCTTCTCGCTGTGCCGCCGCTGGACCGCGACGAATCCCGCTTCGCCCAGGCCACCGCCCAGATGCTGGAGACAGGCGACTTCGTGGTCATCCGCTACCAGGACCAGCCGAGGTTCAAGAAGCCGGTCGGCATCCACTGGATGCAGGCGGCCAGCGTCTCGGCCTTCTCCAGCCCCGAGGCGCGGCAGATCTGGGCCTATCGCATCCCGTCCCTGCTGGGGGCCATGCTGGCGGCGGCGGCCTGCGCCTGGGGGGCGGCGGCGTTCTTCGGCGGCGGGACCGGCCTGTTGGCCGGCGCCCTGCTGGGCGGGACCTTCCTGCTCTCGACCGAGGCCTTCATCGCCAAGACCGACGCCGTGCTGGCCGGGACGACGACCCTGGCGCTGGCCGCCCTGGCGCGGATGTACGCCGCCGCACGGGAAGGGCCGCCGGCCGGATCGGCCGCGCCCTGGCTGTTCTGGACCGGTCTCGGCGTCTCGACCCTGGTCAAGGGGCCGGTCGGGCCGATGACCGTCGCGCTGACGCTGGCGACGCTGGCGCTGCTGGACCGCCGGATCGGCTGGATGGGCCGGCTGCGCTGGTACTGGGGCCTGATCATCGTGCTTCTGATCGTCGGGCCCTGGGCCGGCGCCGTCACCGTCGCCACCGACGGCGGGTTCTGGACCACGGCCCTGGGCGGCGACCTCGCGCCGAAGCTAGCCGGCGGCCAGGAAACCCACGGCGCGCCGCCCGGCTACCATACCCTGCTGACGCCGTTCGTGACCTTCCCGATGACCCTGCTGCTGCCGGCCGCGGCGGTGCTGGCTTGGCGGCGGCGAGAGGAACCGGGCGTGCGGTTCGCCATCGCTTGGTTCGTCCCGACCTTCCTGCTGTTCGAGGCCCTGCCGACCAAGCTCGTGCACTATCCGCTGCCGACCTACGGCGCCCTCGCGTGGCTTGCGGCCGCGGCCCTGGCGGGGCCGTGGGGGCCAAGGGCCAGGTGGGCCGGGGCGGCCCTGGCCGCCCTGGTCGGCGTGGTGCTGGCGGTCGGCGTTTTCTACCTGGTCGCCGAGCACGGCGATCCCTCCGACACCCTCGCGGCGGTGGTGACCGCCGGACTTCTGGCCGCGGCTGGCCTGGCCGGCGGCGTGCTGCTGGTCCGGGGGCGGCCGGCGCCGGCGATGGCCGCCGCCCTGGCCCTGGGCGTCGCCGGCCACGGGATGCTCGCCGCGGCCCTGGTCCCCCGGCTCGATCCGCTGCTGCTGTCCGACCGGTTGGAGCGAACCCTGGTCGCCGCCCGCCTGTCGCCGCGCCAGGGCGTGGTGGAATCGCCGGTCGCCGTCGCCGGCTACGCCGAGCCCAGCCTGGTGTTCGCGCTCGGCACCTCCACCGAACTTGAAGGGCCCGATCAGGCGGCTCGGGCCATCGCCGAGGGGCGGCCGGCGATCGTCGAGGCGCGGGAGGAGGTCGCCTTCCGCCAGGCGCTTGCCAAGGCCGGCGCCCGGGCGCGCGAGGTCGGCCGCGTGGATGGGCTCGACTACTCGAACGGCGACGAGATGAGCCTTCGGGTCTATCGTTCCGCCGGAGCCGCGCCATGAGCCGCAGGATCGAAATCGTCGAAGTCGGGCCGCGGGACGGTCTGCAGAACGAGGCTTCGATCCTGGATGTCGGCCAGAAGGTCGAGCTGATCCGCCGTCTGGAAGCCGCCGGGGCGCGGCGGATCGAGGCCGCCTCCTTCGTCAATCCGGCGCGGGTGCCGCAGATGGCGGGGGCGGAAGCGATCATGGCCGCCCTGCCCCGTGAGGCCGGGCGCAGCCGCATCGGGCTCGTCCTCAATCCGCGCGGCTGGGACCGTCTGCTGGCGACGGGCTGCGACGAGGCCAATGTCGTCGTCTGCGCCACCGACGGCTTTGGATTGCGTAACCAGGGCGCCTCGGTCGATCAGCAGGTCGACGCCCTGCGGACCATCATGGCGGCGCGCCGCAAGGAGGATCCGCCGGTCAGCGTGACTATCTCCGTCGCCTTCGGCTGCCCGTTCGAGGGCGAGGTCGCGGAAGCGCGGGTGGTGGAGATCGCCGCCATCGCCGCGGACCTGCGGGTCCCCGAGATCGCCCTGGCCGACACCATCGGGGTGGCGGATCCCTGGACCGTCCGCCGTCGGATCGAGGCGGTGCGCAAGGCCGCGCCGAACGCGCGGCTGCGGATGCATTTCCACGACACCCGCAACACCG
>NZ_JBIIGK010000103.1:0-10280 GCF_044236515.1 Phenylobacterium sp. | reverse complement strand
CCCTGCTCTACCTGCTGCACACCACCGGCGAGCTGTTCCTGTCGCCGGTCGGCATGTCCGAAGTCACCAAGCTCTCCATCCCGAAGGTCGTCTCCTTCATGATGGCCGTCTGGTTCCTGGCCTCGTCGATCGCCCAGTTCGTCGGCGGCAAGATCGCCGCCATGGCCGGCACGCACACGGTCGGCGGCCAGGTGACCGACCCGCGCGCCTCGCTGCAGGCCTCGCTGGATGTGTTCAACATGCTCGGCTGGTGGGGCATCGGCATCGGCGTCGGCTTCATCGTGCTCAGCGTGTTCATCAAGCACTGGTCGCACGGCGCCAACGACCCGGCCGGCCACGAACAGCCTGAGCCGATCGCCCCGGTGCTCGACGGCGAGCGTCAGGCCGTCAGCCCGGCCGCGATTCGCGCCGACCGCCAGGCCTGAAGCCTGGGGGTCAGCCGAAGGTCTTGCGCACCCTGACGTAGAACCCGCGGCCGAAGGTCAGGTCGCGATCGTCCACGTAGAGCAGGGGATGGGTGTTGCGCGGCCCGCCGTAGCGGTCCTGGGTGATGCGGATGCCGCGCCGGCTCATGTTGATGCCCTCGGCGCGGATCGACAGGTCGGGCTGCGGCCGCCATTCGATGAACGGCCGCACGAACGGCTCCTCCAGCTTGACGCTCTGGACGACGTCGTACCGGTAGTTGGTCTCGCGCCAGCCGCCATAGAGGTCGACGCCGTAGCTCAGCCGCAGGCGCGGCAGGTCGTGGACGAAGCTCGCCGTCCAGTCCACCGGGTGCAGGGCCGAGATCTCGCGCTTCTCGCCGGTCGTCGGGTCGGTCACCTGCGAGCGCCGCCAGGTCGCCTCGCCGCGGATCACCGCCCCGGTCAGGCCCAGCCGCGCCAGCGGCAGGGTCAGGGCGCCGACGATCTCCCGTTTCCAGCCGTCGCCGATGTTCATCGGCTGGTCGAAGATCACCGCCGAGCCGTCCGGCGCGACGGCTCTCACCGGCCCGCGGTCGTTGACGTCCGAGATCTGCGCATAGCGGACGGTCAGCGAGACGACGCCCGCGCCCCAGAACCGCCGCTCGACCGCGCCCTCGGCGACCCAGGCCTGCTCCGGCGTCAGATCGGGGTTGCCGGCCGTCACCCCCTGGCCGGTGTTGAAGTTGGCGCTGGCCACGAAGTCGTCGAAGTCGAGCTGGCCGACCGTCCGCTCCAGGCTGGCCCGGACCTGCAGGGCGGCCGACGGCGACCAGGTGGCCGCGACCCGCGGCTTGGCGAACCGCAGGCTCTTTTCCAGCGCCAGGTCGCCTTCCGAGGAGATGGTCGAGGCCTCGTAGCGGACGCCGGCCTCCAGCGTCAGGGCCTCCGTGGGGCGCCACGATCCGCGGCCGAACACCTCGCCGCGCCGCTCCTCGACCTCGACGTTGGCGGCCGGCAGCGGCGTGGGCACGCCGTTCAGCGACAGGTCGCTCAGGCTCTCCAGCCGGTTCAGCGCCGCCTCGGCCCCGAACTCCAGCGTCACGCGCGGGCTCGCCTGGTGCTTCAGCACGCTGCGCCCGATGGTCTCGCTGGCGTCGGTCAGCAGGCCGAAGCTCACCCGCTCGCCCGGCGTCGCGAAGGCCGACTGGTTGTTCTCCCGCTCGGTCTGGTGAAGGCCCAGCACCTCGAGGGTGGCGCGCGTCCCGAACGGCCGGGTGAACCGTGCGCCGAGTTCGGTCTGGCGCTCGTGCTCCACGCCGTCGGTGAGGTCGGCCGCGAAGCCCTGCGGAACGGCGTAGCGGTCGTCCTGCTCGACCTTGAACTTCTCCCAGAACACCCGGCCGTTGATCCGCGCCACCCCGCCCAGCAGCGGCGTCTCATAGGCGCCGGTCAGAACCCGCTGCAGGCCGTCGGCCTCCTGCTTCACCTGGGATTGCCGCAGCAGCTGGCCGCCGGGAGCGACGACGATGTGGGGCCCGAAATCGCCGCCGTCGTCATTGAGGTGGCTGTAACGGCCCGAGGCCTCCCATTTGCGCTGGCCGGAGCCGCCGGCGATCTCGGCGCGGGCGGCGTGCATGTTGCGTCCGTCATAGAGGTGGTTGTTGTGGGCCTGAAGCACCCCGCTCAGTCCCGCCCCGTGCTTGCGCACGACGTTGGCGACGACCGCCTTGCCCTGCATGTCGATGCCCGGCGCGCCGCCGCGCACCAGCTCGATCCGCTCCACCCGGCTGGCGGGGATGCGGCGCAGGATGTCGTTGAGGTCGTCGGTCTTCGAGGCTGGTCGCTTGCCGTCGATCAGGGCGTTGCCGCCGCCGCCTTCGAAGCCGCGGATCTGATCGCCGGCGTCGAGGGTGAAGCCGGGCAGCCGCTGCAGCATCTCCCAGGCGTTGGCCGGATGCTGGTCGGCGAAGAACGCCGGCGGATAGCTGATCACCCCCTGCTCGGGCGCGGTGGCCGCGGCCGCCGCCTGCGCCAGGGCGTGGATGATCGACATGTCCGCGGGTCCCTCTCCAGCCGGCAAGGGAACAGCGTTCTGGGCCGAGGCCCAGTTAAATGACCGTAAGGTGCGCTAGAGGCTGGTGCCGCCGACCGTCAGGCCGGTCAGCTTCAGCGACGGCTGGCCGACGCCGACCGGCACGCTCTGGCCAGCCTTGCCGCACACTCCGATGCCGGGATCGAAGTCGAAGTCGTCGCCGATCATCGTCACCCGCGTCAGCGCCGACGGCCCGTCGCCGATCAGGGTCGCGCCCTTCACCGGCGTGGTGATCTTGCCGTCCTCGATCAGATAGGCCTCGGTGCACTGGAAGACGAACTTGCCGTTGGTGATGTCCACCTGCCCGCCGCCGAAGTTGGCGCAGTAGAGCCCGCGTTTGGTCGAGGCGATCATCTCCTCGCGCGGCGTGTCGCCGCCCATCATCCCGGTGTTGGTCATCCGCGGCATCGGCATATGGGCATAGGACTGCCGCCGGCCGTTGCCGGTGGCCTTCAGGCCCATCAGCCGGGCGCTCATCCGGTCGTGCATGTAGCCGACCAGGATGCCGTCCTCGATCAGGATGGTCCGCTCGGTCGGCGTGCCCTCGTCGTCCACGGTCAGCGACCCGCGGCGTCCGAGGATCGAGCCGTCGTCGAACACCGTCACCCCCGGCGCCGCCACCCGCTGGCCGACCTTGCCGGAGAACGCCGAGGTGCCTTTGCGGTTGAAGTCGCCTTCCAGGCCGTGGCCGACCGCCTCGTGCAGCAGGACGCCGTTCCAGCCCGGCCCCAGCACCACGTCCATCTCGCCCGCCGGGCAGGGCTGGGCCTCCAGGTTGACCAGCGCCTGGCGCAGCGCCTCCTCGACCTGCGCCTGCCAGCGATCCGGCGTGATCCAGGCGTGGAAGCTCTCGCGCCCGCCGGCCCCCGTGTAGCCGGCCTCGCGCCGGCCGTCCTTTTCCACCGTCACCTGCACGTTGACCCGGGTCAGCGGCCGCACGTCGCGGATCAGCCGGCCGTCGGCCCGCAGGATCTCCACCGTCCGCCGCTCGCCGGCCATCGAGGCCATCACCTGGACCACGCGCGGGTCCCGGGCCCGCGCCCAGGCGTCGATCTCCTGCAGCAGCGCCACCTTGTCCGAGAAGCCCGGCGATGCCAGCGGGTCGTCCTCGCCGTAGAGCTTGGCGTTCGTCGCCCGCGGCCCTTCGGCCGCCACGCCCGCATAGCCGCGCTTGGCCAGCGCCGCCGAGTCGCCGGCCCGGCGGATGGCGGCCTCCGAGATCTCGCTGGCGTGGGCGTAGCCCGCCGTCTCGCCGGCCACCACGCGCAGGCCGAAGCCCTCGGTCGCGTCATAGGCCGCCGACTTCAGCCGGCCATCGTCGAACAGGAACGATTCGCTCTCGCTGCGCTCGACGAACAGCTCGCCGTCGTCGGCCCCGGCCAGGGCCTCGTTCAGGATTTCGCCGGCGCGGCGGGTGTCGACCCCGGAGGCTTCGAGGATCGAGGGGGCGGGGGCATGGGCGTTCATGCGGGCAAAGATAGGGGCCCGCCGGCCCCGCGTCACCCGCCGCCGCGCAACCTTAGCCATGGTCAAGCCGTTCTTTGCGCGAAGGATATGTGACAGCCGAGGTTGCTCGCCGTGGCGTTCGTCGTCTTCGCAGGCCAGTCCAACGCCGTGGGATACGGCATGAGCGCCGACACCCTGCCGCCGGACGCATGGACGCCGGACCCCCTGACCTACATCTGGAACGACGCCGAGGGCTGGTACGAGATGCTGCGCCCGGCCCAGAACACCGGCACCGCCAACCACCCGGAGTGCTGGGGGCCGGAGGTCGGCTTCGCCGCCGAGTTCCGCCGCCAGAACCCCGACGAGATCCTCATCATCGTCAAGTCGGCCAAGGGCTCGACGGGCCTCGCCGCCGACGGCGCGGCCCTCGACTGGTCGCCGGACTCCGACGGCGAGCTGTTCGACCAGACCTCCGCCGTCGTCGCCCGCGCGCGCGCCTATATCGGCGGCGCCGAGGTCGACGCCGTCTTCTTCACCCAGGGCGAGCAGGACGCCGTCCAGCCGGAGACCGCCGTTGCCTATGCGGACAATCTGACGCAATGGCTGGCCGCCGTCCGCCGCGAGTGGATGGACGACCCCGACGGCCGCATCGGCGTCTCGCTGCTGGCCGGCGGCACGCCCTACGCCGCCGAGGTCCGCCACGGGCAGCAACTGGCCGACGCCGCCGACTCCTTCGCCGACTCGTTCGCGACCCACGACCTGACCGCCCAGGCGGACGGCCTGCACTTCGCGCCGGAGTCCTATCTGGAGATCGGCGTGCGCTTCCTCGCCCTCTACGACGGCTGGGTCTGAGCGGAATCTGAGCCGCTCAACGGCTTGGCAAGGCTGGATGATGCGCGTATGCACGCGCCCGATAGGCCGGGCGGCGCGGAAGCGTCTGCGCGTCCTGTTGCAGTCGGCGGGGGCGATCGTCAGTTTCGCGAGACGCGGCCGGCCAACCAGACCGAGGGGACATGAAGTCGAGGTTCAAGGGGATGCGGACGCTGGCGGCAGGCGCCGCGACGCTCGCGATGTCGGCGTTCTGGGGCGCTTCGGCCCTGGCCGAGGATTTGGTGGGTCAGCCCACGCCGGGCGCCATCGACCTGCAGCCGGGCGTGACCGAGCTGCGGCACGACGCGATCTTCTTCCACAACGCGATCCTGCTGCCGATCATCACCGCGATCACCCTGCTGGTGCTCGGCCTGCTGGTGTGGATCATCGTCCGCTATAACCGGCGTTCGAACCCGGTCCCGGCCCGCTGGAGCCACAACACGGTCATCGAGATCATCTGGACGCTCGTCCCGGTGCTGATCCTGATGTTCATCGCGATCTTCTCGTTCCGGCTGCTGTTCAAGTACCACGACATGCCCAAGCCCGACCTGACGGTGAAGGCGACCGGCTACCAGTGGTACTGGGGCTACGAGTATCCCGATCAGCAGATCGCCGAGTTCATCTCGAACATGAAGACCGAGGAAGAGGCGCGCGCCCTGAAGGTGCCGTATCGCCTCGCCGCCAACGAGCCGCTCGTGGTGCCGGTCAACAAGACCGTCCGCGTGCTGGTGACCGGCGCCGACGTCATCCACGCTTTCGCCGTCCCCTCCTTCGGCATCATCACCGACGCCATCCCGGGCCGGGTCAACGAGACCTGGTTCAAGGCCGAGAAGACCGGCGTCTACTACGGCAACTGCCGTGAGCTGTGCGGCATCGACCACGCCTTCATGCCGATCGAGGTCCGCGTCGTGACGCAGGCCGAGTTCGACGCGTGGGTCGCCTCGAAGGGCGGCTCGGCCGCGGGCGCGGTCCCCGCCGTTCCCGCCGTCGCGCCGGCCGCCGCCGACGCCGCCCAGCCCGCCGCGGCGACCTCTTCGGTCAACCCCGCCTCGCCGGGCACGCCCGAACCGGCCGCGCCGGCCGCCGCCAACGCCCAGCCCGCCCCCGCGGCGGCCGCTGCGAACTAATCCAGGAATAGCGTTCAGATGGCCTCCGCCTCCGCACACGACAGCCACGATGCCCACGATCACAAGCCGGGCTTCTTCACGCGCTGGTTCTTCTCCACCAACCACAAGGACATCGGGACCCTGTACCTGCTGTTCGCCATCATGGCGGGCATCGTGGGCGGCGCCCTGTCCGGCCTGATCCGCTGGGAGCTCGCCGAGCCGGGCATCCAGGTGTTCCGCGAGGGCAGCCTGCTCGCCAAGAGCGGCCTCGTCGAAGCCTCCAAGCACGGCTACAACGTGGTCGTCACCGGCCACGCCCTGATCATGATCTTCTTCATGGTCATGCCGGCCATGATCGGCGGCTTCGGCAACTGGTTCGTGCCGCTGATGATCGGCGCGCCGGACATGGCCTTCCCGCGGATGAACAACATCTCGTTCTGGCTGCTGGTCGCCGCCTGGGTCCTGCTCTGCACCTCGATGTTCGTCGACGGCGGGCCGGGCCTCGGCTTCGGCGGCGGCTGGACGGCCTATCCGCCGCTGTCCACCTCGGGCCACGCCGGTCCGTCGATGGACCTGGCGATCCTGTCGCTGCACCTTGCCGGCGCCAGCTCGATCCTCGGCTCGATCAACTTCATCACCACCATCTTCAACATGCGCGCGCCGGGCATGACCCTGCACCGCATGCCGCTGTTCGTGTGGTCGGTGCTGGTCACCGTCTTCCTGCTGCTGCTCTCGCTGCCCGTCCTGGCCGGCGCGATCACCATGCTGCTGACCGACCGCAACTTCTCGACGCACTTCTTCGACGCCGCCGGCGGCGGCGACCCGGTCATGTACCAGCACCTGTTCTGGTTCTTCGGCCACCCGGAAGTGTACATCCTGATCCTGCCGGGCTTCGGCATCGTCAGCCACATCGTCTCGACGTTCTCGCGCAAGCCGGTGTTCGGCTATCTGGCCATGGCCTACGCCATGGTGGCGATCGGTTTCGTCGGCTTCGTCGTGTGGGCGCACCACATGTACACCGTCGGCATGAACATCAACCTGCGGGCCTATTTCGTGGCGGCCACCATGGTCATCGCGGTGCCCACCGGGGTTAAGGTGTTCAGCTGGATCGCGACGATGTGGGGCGGGTCGATCGACTTCAAGACGCCCATGCTGTGGGCGATCGGCTTCATCTTCCTGTTCACCGTCGGCGGCGTCACCGGCGTCGTGCTGGCCAACGCCGGCATCGACTACAGCCTGCACGACACCTACTACGTGGTGGCCCACTTCCACTACGTGCTCAGCCTCGGGGCCGTGTTCGCGATCTTCGCCGGCTTCTACTACTGGTTCGAGAAGGTGTTCGGCGTGAAGTACCGCGAGTGGCTCGGCGCGCTGCACTTCTGGGTGACGTTCGTCGGCGTGAACCTGATCTTCTTCCCGCAGCACTTCCTGGGCCTCCAGGGCATGCCGCGCCGCTATGTCGACTATCCGGAAGCCTTCACCTACTGGAACCAGGTGTCCTCGCTGGGCTACGTGGTCACCCTGGCGGGCGTCGGCGTCTTCCTGGTGCTTCTCCTCGACGCCATGGTCTTCCGCCGCAAGGCCGACGCCAATCCGTGGGGCGAGGGCGCGACGACGCTGGAGTGGACCCTGTCCTCGCCGCCGCCGTTCCACCAGTTCAACGAACTGCCGGTGATCAAGCCGGACGCCCACCACTAGGGCGCCCGCTCGACCTGCCGATCCTTCAAGAGGGGCGCGCTTCCGGAGAGGGGGCGCGCCCTTCGGACATTGCGAGTATGATTATGGCCATGGTTTCGGCCCAACCCGCCCCCCGCAACGCCGCTTCGCGCACCCCGGCCAGCTGGCAGGACTTCCTCCTGCTCCTGAAGCCGCGCGTGATGTCGCTGGTGGTGTTCACCGGCCTGACCGGCCTCGTCGCCGCCGACCGGCCGATCCACCCGGTGCTCGGCGCCGTGGCCATCCTGTGCATCGCCATCGGGGCCGGCGCCTCGGGCGCGCTTAACATGTGGTACGACGCCGACATCGACGCCAAGATGCGCCGCACGCGCGCCCGGCCCGTCGCCGCGGGCCGGGTTCAGGGCCCGGACGCCCTGACCCTGGGCGTCGTCCTGTCGCTGTTTTCCGTGATGGTCATGGGCATGGCCATCAACTGGCTGGCCGCCGGCCTCCTGGCCTTCACCATCCTGTTCTACGCCGTCGTCTACACCGTCTGGCTCAAGCGCTGGACGGCGCAGAACATCGTCATCGGCGGCCTCGCCGGCGCCCTGCCGCCGGTCATCGGCTGGGCCGCGGCCGACGGCGCGACGCCGCTCAACGCCTGGCTGCTGTGCGCCATCATCTTCATGTGGACGCCGTCGCACTTCTGGGCGCTCAGCCTCTACACCTCCGAGGACTATCAGAGGGCCGGCGTGCCGATGATGCCGGTGGTCGCCGGCGCCGCCTCGACCCGCAAGCAGATCTGGCTCTACAGCCTGGCCTTCATTCCGTTCGCGATCGCGCCGGCCTTCACCGGCCTTGGCGGCCTTGCCTATCTGGCGGTCTCGGCGACCGGCGCGGCGGTCTACCTCCTGCTCGCCTTCCGCCTTTGGCGCAGCCGGGCGGGGGAGGCGGCCGATCCCGGCAACGCCGACCCCAACGACTCTGACCCGCGCAATGACGACGGGCTCTATGACGTCCGCGCCGGGGCCCGCGACGCGCGCAATCTGTTCGCCTTCTCGATCCTCTACCTGACCCTGCTTTTCGCCACCCTTCTTGTCGAACACCTGTTGGGCCTACCGGCCCTGGAGCTCCTCTAGATGAGCGATCCTGTGCGCCCGAATCCCTTTGGCGATAGCGACGCCGAGGCCAAGGCCCGGCGCGGCCGCAACATCGCCCTGGCCCTCGGCCTCGTGCTGTTCGTGATCCTGATCTTCGTCGTCACTATCGTGAGGCTTGGCGGCAATGTCGCAGACCGGCCCTTCTGATCCCACTCCGCGGGAAAAGACCCCTCAGCAACGGCGTAACCGCCGCCTGGGCCTGATCTGCGCCGCCGGCTTCGCCGCCATGGTCGGCGCCGCCTACGCCTCGGTGCCGCTCTACCGCGCCTTCTGTCAGCTCACCGGCTTCGACGGCACCGTGCGCAAGGCGGAGGCCGCGCCGGGCAAGGTCCTCGATCGCCAACTGACCGTCCGTTTCGACGCCAACGTCCGCGACCTGCCGTGGACCTTTACCGCCGGCCAGGTCCAGCAGCAGGCCAAGATCGGCGAAACCAAGCTCGCCACCTTCCGCGTCACCAACAACAGCGACCAGCCGATCACCGGCCGCGCCGTCTTCAACGTCGTGCCCGAACAGGCCGGCCCCTATTTCCAGAAGCTCGACTGCTTCTGTTTCACCGACCAGACCGTCGGCCCGGGCGAAACGCTCGACATGCCGGTGCTCTACTTCATCGATCCGAAGTACGCCGACGACTTCGAGACCAAGGGCAAGTCTGAGGTCACCCTCTCCTACACCTTCTTCCGGTCCGTGTCGGGCAGCGAGCGGGCGTCCGTCAGTGTGGCCAAAAAGCAAGGGTAACGACGTTCGCTCAAACTCAAGGTTGCATTTGCGAGGTCAGCCGGAGCATTCTCCGCCGCATCAGTGATCACAGCGTACCGGTGTCCGCTGTCTCGACACCGAGCCAAAGAGAAATCTCAGGGAGCGCTCCGATGAGCCTGCGTCGCACCTCCATCAAAACCCTTCTGATGTCCGGCGCCGCATTCGGCGTCGCCGCGGCCGCCCCGGCCGTGACCTGGGCCCAGGACGCCCCGACCGACGTCGGCGAAATTGTCGTCACCGCCACCCGCCAGGCGCAGGTCCTGTCGCGCGTCCCGGTCTCGGTCAGCGCCTACACCCAGGAGACCATGGACAAGAAGGGCGTGAAGTCGATCGACGACGTCGCCCGCTTCACCCCCGGCGTCCGCTTCGACGCCGCCGACAACTCGATCAGCATCCGCGGCATCTCCTCGGGCGCCGGCGCCGGCACCACCGGCATCTACATCGACGACACCCCGATCCAGATGCGCGCGCTCGGTTTCTCGGCCGACGATTCGCTGCCGGCGATCTTCGACCTCGAGCGGGTCGAGATCCTGCGCGGTCCGCAAGGCACCCTGTTCGGCGCCGGCTCGCAGGGCGGCACGGTGCGCTACATCACGCCCCAGCCCAGCCTGACCGACTACTCCAGCTTCGCCCGGGCCGAGGTGGCGACCATCGCCCACGGGGGCCGCAACTATGAAGGCGGCGTCGCCGTCGGCGGCCCGATCGTTCAGGACAAGCTCGGTTTCCGGGTCAGCGCCTGGACCCGTCGCGACGGCGGCTGGATCGACCGCGTCGACAACGCCAGCATCG
>NZ_JBIIGK010000102.1:0-10290 GCF_044236515.1 Phenylobacterium sp. | reverse complement strand
CGCCGATCCACAGCGAGTTGGCCGCCGACGTCCCCGTCAGCGTCTCAGCCGCATCGGCGCTGAACAGATCTGAAACCGGTGCAGCGGTTTCGGCGGCGCGAGCGCCGTCGTACTTCACATAAGCCATCGACTTGTCCCGTTTCTCGAAGGCGGTTGGCCCGCCGCTCTCGCTTGGGGCCCCGACAGCCCTGCGATGGCTGTAGATCTACGGGGTTGAAGCTTTCGGAACCCCTATCAAAGTTGTCGCACGCTCAACCGAGGGTGGGGTGTTGACCGCGAACGATGTTATTGATCCACGTTGCTAGCGCAGAGCTTGTTTCCGGCGGCGTTATAGTAAAGCCTGTTTGGGAGAGGTATGAATAGGTTCGATAATTCGGGAAACAACCGTCGCTGTAATGGAACGTCACCTTTGTCCTGGCTTTGTCGGCTCGGACGCTCAGCCCGTGGTTGTGCCAGCTCTGCTGTGACGAGTTGCCGCGGTCTAGCTGTGCGTGAACGTCGCGGCTTGGCCGTACAGGCTTGCGACGCGCGGCCGCAGGTTGCCGCGGCCGGGCGTCGCAATCGTCCGTTGCTAGATCGCCAAGTTGTCGAGAAGTCTTACGCGGCCGAGGCGAGCGGCGGCCAGAAGCCGCGCGGCACGGTCAAGCCGGCCGGGCCCTAGTCGGTGCAGATCGGCGTCGCCCCGCACCTCCAGGTAGTCCACCTCATCGAATCCAGCCTTCGCCAGGGCCGCGATCGCATCGGCCTCGACGTCGGCGATGAGTGCGCCGGCGCGTAGCCGCGTCGCCGCTCCGGCCAGGACCTGATGCAGCGCCGCCGCCGTCGGCCGCTCGCTTGTCGTAAGGTAGGCGTTGCGCGACGACAGGGCGAGGCCGTCCGGGTCTCGGGCGATCGGGGCGCCGACGATGTCCACCGCCAGGTTCAGGTCGCGCGCGAGGCGGCGGATCACCAGCAGCTGCTGGTAGTCTTTCTCGCCGAACACCCCGACGTCCGGCTCGCATTGGATGAGCAGCTTGGCGACAACGGTGGCGACCCCGTCGAAGTGGCTGGGTCGCCGCGCGCCTTCGAGCTCGTCGGTTAGGCCCGAGACCTGTACCCGGGTGGCGAAGCCCTGCGGATACATCTCGGCCGCGGTCGGCGCATAGATCAGGTCGCAGCCGGCGCCTGCCAGGGCAGCGACATCAGCGGCCTCGTCACGCGGATAGGCCTCGAAATCCTCGCCGGCGGCGAACTGCGTCGGGTTGACGAAGATCGACACCACAACCCGTCCGGCTCGCTCGCCTGCTAGACGCACGAGGGACAGGTGGCCGGCGTGCAGCGCGCCCATAGTCGGGACGAGGGCGACCCGCTCGCCGGCGGCGCGCCAGTCGCGGACCCGGGCGCGCAGGGTCTGGACGGTGCGGACGATTTCCGGGGGGGCCGACATGGCGCGGCTTATGGCGGAGCCGCCTGCGCGCGTCCATCCATCGAGCGCCCAATTCAATCCACAGGGGGCGACCATCTCTCGCGTTGACCCGACTCTGGCGCCTCGGTCACCTAGGGACCGCTTTTCGGGGCCGCTTTGCGGCGCCTTCTGGAGTTCAGGCATGTCGCAAGCCAGCGTCATCGTCATCGGCAACGAGAAGGGCGGGGCGGGCAAATCGACCCTCGCCATCCACATCGCCGTCGCCCTGTTACACGGCGGGGCCAAGGTCGCGGTGCTGGATCTCGACCTGCGGCAGCAGACCATGGGTCACTTCTTCGCCAACCGGCGGGCCTGGCTGGCCGCCAACGGCGCCCAGGCGCCGATGCCGGTCGAGCATGATTTCGCCGCCGACGGCGTCGCCCTGGCCAAGGCTCCTGACGAAGAGGCGCTGCCTCGTTTCCACGCCGCTTTGGCCGAGCTGCGCGGCGTGGCCGACTTCGTGCTGATCGATACGCCCGGCAGCGACACCGCGATGAGCCGGGCCGCCCACGGCGTCGCCGACCTGATCGTCACGCCGATGAACGACAGCTTCGTCGATTTCGACATGCTGGGCGTCGTCGATCCGGTCACGCTCGAGCTGACCCGCCACAGCCTGTATTCCGAGACGGTGTGGAACAGCCGCAAGGCCCGCGCCACCAACGAGCGCAAGCAGATCGACTGGGTCGTGCTGCGCAACCGCCTGGCGCCGACCGAGGCGCGTAACCGCAAGCGCCTGGACGAGCGGGTCGCGGCCCTGTCCCGCAAGGTCGGCTTCCGCATCGGTCCCGGCCTGCGCGACCGGGTGATCTATCGCGAGCTGTTCCCGTTCGGCCTGACCATCGCCGACCTGTCACCGTCGATCCGGCCGGTGGCGATGTCGCTGCAGCACGTCGCCGCCCGTCAGGAACTGCGGGCGCTGATGACCGCCCTCGGGTTCTCAGGGCTGGACGAGGGCGAAAGGATCGCGGCGGAATAGCCGCCGATGAATCCTTCGCTCCCATGACCTACCTGCTGCTCGGCGCCGCGGCGGTCGTCCTGCTGCTCTTCGGGGGGCGGGGCCGAAAGCCGTTCGCCAAGCGCCGGGAGTGGCGCTTCCTGACCGCCATGTTCGCCCTTGCCGCCTTCGCCGGCGCCGCCTGGCTGGGCGTGCGGCAGTCATGGGGCGGGGCCGTCGTCCTGACCGTGGTGGGCCTTTGGCTCCTGACCGCTACCCGCCAAGCCGCCGCCCCGCGCGCCGCCGCACCGCCGCCGTCGCAAGCCCGCATGAGCGCCGCCGAGGCCCGGTCGATCCTAGGTGTGGGGGAGGGCGCCGGGCCGGATGAGATTAAGGCGGCCTATGCTCGCCTCATGCGCCTGGCGCATCCGGACAAGGGCGGCACCGCTGGCCTGGCCGCCCAGCTCAACGCAGCGCGCGAGCGGTTGCTCAAGGGCTGAGGACCCTAGGCCGCTCATCATTGGGCTGGCCGGCGCCTCCTGCACACAACGGCATAGATTAGGACCTCGGCGTCCCATCGGCGGAGGCGGCGGCGCTTTTTTGGATGGCCGGGACAAGCCCGACCATGAGGATCCGAAGACAGGCGGGCGTCAGGCGGTCGGCGAAACCACCTGGCAGGCCATTTTCTTCGCCTTGATCGCCTTGCAAGCCTGCTTGGCCTCGTTTTCCGACAGGCCCACGAAGCGCGAGCGGTAGCGCGAGCCGGCCTTGTCGGTCGTCGGCTTGGCGCCGGCGACCTGCTTGCCGAAGCGCTTCTGAATCAGGCCGACCTGTTCCTTAGCGTCGGCGCGGGTCTTGAACGCGCCGACCTGCACGGCCCAGCGCTCCTTGGACTTGGCGGCGGGCTTCGCCGGGGCCTCGACCTCGATCCGGGTGGTGCGGGTCGGCGGGGCCGCGGAGGCCAGGACGATTTTCATGTCCTGGTCCCCTTGCTCGACCGAGCCCTGGATCCGGCCGCGCGGTTCCGGCTCGAACAGACTTTGGGCGACGGTGATCTTCTCGCCGAGGTCGCGGCGTTTCACGACGTCGAAGCCGGTCAGGAGCAGGGATTCGGCGTTGTCGTCCCGGGCCCGTGTGGTCGGCCCGCCGAGCACCACGGCGATCAGCCGGCGGTTGTCGCGGACGGCGGAGACGGCGAGGTTGAAGCCCGAGGCGTTGGTGAAACCGGTCTTCAGCCCGTCGACGCCGTACATCCGGTGCAGCAGACCGTTGTGGTTGCGCATTGTCTGGCCGCGGAAGGTCATGTGGGTCTGACTGAACAGCTTGTAGTACTGGGGGTAGTCGCGCATCACCGCCCGGGACAGGATGGCGATGTCGCGCGCCGTCGAAATCTGGCGGCTGTCCGGCAGGCCGGAGGCGTTGACGAAGTTGGTGTTCGTCATGCCGAGCTCCTTGGCGCGCAGCGTCATCAGCGCGGCGAAGCGGCTTTCGGTGCCGCCGAGCTTCTCGGCCATGGCGACGGCGACGTCGTTCGCGGACTTGATGGCCATCGCCTGCATCGCCTCCGAGACCGAGATGGTCTGCCCGGCCGGCACGCCGAGCTTGGTCGGCGACTGCGCGGCCGCGCGCGGCGAGAACAGAACCCGGTCGTCGAGATCCAGCTTGCCGGCCGAGAGCGCCTCGAACGTCAGATAGAGGGTCATCACCTTGGTGATCGACGCCGGATAGCGGGCGTCGTCTGCGCGGCGGGAGTAGAGGACCTCTCCGCTCTTCGCATCCACGACGATCGCCGCGTACTTGCTCTGTGACGCGCTGGCGAGGACCTGGAACGGAGACTGAGCGAGGGCCGGAGAAGCAGCCGAGCTGAACGCCGTCGCGACGGCGACGCTCAGGGCTACGAACAGGCGGCGGGCGTGCTGGAACATGCTTCGTCCGTCGAATCAAAGGGTTCTGGCGGCAACTGGCCGCCGGGAATCCCGCTTACCATGCCAGCAGGAGCGTTGCCTGACAGTAAACAAGGCTTGAACGAGCGCAAATGTCGCGCCAGGCGCGGAACCGCCCAGTTTATTGTGCGCTGCACAAATTCCCTTGACTGTTGCGATGCAGCATGAGAGGTTTTGAGCCTCGGGACAGCCTTGTCCCTGCGCCAAGGAGCTCGACCGATGGCTGCTGACGATACCGTGAACACCACCGCCGAACAGTTCACCGCCGCGTCCGGCGTCGCTTTCAAGGACGGCGTCGAAAAGACGCTGGCCGCGCTCAACGAGGCCAACACCTATTCCCAGAAGAACCTCGAGGCCGTGGTCGCCTCGGTGACGGCCGCCGCGAAGGGCGCCGAGGCCCTCGGGGCCCAGGCGTTCGCCTTCTCGAAAGCCAACCTCGACAGCCAGGTCGCGGCCGCTCGCTCGCTGGCCGGCGCGCGCAGCGTGCAGGAAGTGATCGAGCTGCAGACCGCCTTCGCCAAGGGCGCGCTGGAAGCCTACGTCGCCCAGTTCGGCCAGGTGTCCGAGACCTTCTCCACCTCGGTGAAGGATGCGGTGAAGCCCCTGAACGAGCGCGTGACCGCCGCCGTCGAGCGCCTGCAGGCCGTCCGCTAAGGTTTTCCCGGACAGTATCTCCGGGTGCTTAGGGCCCGGGCCGCAAGGCCCGGGCCTTTTCTTGTGGCCGCCTTTTCTCTGGACCGCCGGGGCGCTAGACCTGCGGGCATGTCGCAAGTCGAAGACCGCCTCGCCGCCCTGGGCATCACGCTCCCGCGGCCGAACCCGCCCGTCGCCAACTATGTCCCCTTCATGCGGGCTGGTGACCTGATCCACATCTCCGGCCAGATCTCGATCGACGAGGCTGGCGGCATCAAGGGCGTCGTCGGCGATGAGGTCGACCTCGAGCGCGCCCGCCAGGCCGCCCGCATCTGCGGCATCAACCTGATCGCGCAGATGAAGGCCGCCTGCGACGGCGACCTGTCGCGCGTCGTGCGCGTCGTGAAACTCGGCGGCTTCGTCCAGGTCGCGGCCGACTTCTTCGACATTCCGCGGGTGATCAACGGCGCCTCCGACCTGATGGTCGAGGCCTTCGGCGATGCGGGCCGGCACGCCCGCTCGGCGGTGGGCGTCTACCGGCTGCCGCTGAACTTCTCCGTCGAGGTCGACGCGGTGGTGCAGATCTCGTGAGGGCGCGCTTCGGCGAGGCCTGGGACCGCCTGTTCCACCCGCCGATCGCGCACCGCGGACTGTGGGCCCTAGGCGGCGCGCCGGAGAACTCCCTGGCCGCCTTCCAGGCCGCCTGCGTCCACGGCTACGGGATCGAGCTGGACGTCCAGCTGTCATCTGACGGCGAGGCGATGGTGTTCCACGACGAGGAGCTCGCCCGCCTGACCGGCGCGACCGGCCGACTGTCCGATCACACGGCGGCGCAGCTTTCCGGGCTCCGCCTGGCCGGCACGGACGAGACGATGCCGACCCTGGCCGAGGCTCTGGCGGTGATCGGCCACCGGGCGATGGCGCTCATCGAGCTGAAGACCCCGGCCGGTCAGGTCGGGCCGCTGGAACAACGGGTGCACGACACCATCATCGACCACGCCGGACCGGTCGCGGTGATCGGCTTCAATCCCTATTCCCACGCCTGGTTCGCCGAACGCTTCCCCGGTGTGCTGCGCGGCCTGAACAGCTATTCCTATCGGGATGCGGCGAAAATCAGCCCGGACCTGCGGCGCAGCTACGCCCGGTTCGAACACCTGGAGACGGCCCGGCCGCACTTCCTCGCCCCGGGCCTCGACATCCTGGAGACCGAACCGGTCGCCGCCCTGCGGGCCAAGGGAATACCGGTGATCGCCTGGACTGCGCGCTCGGCCGAACAAGGCGCGGCGATCGCGGCCGCCTGCGACAACCTCATCTTCGAGGGCTACCCGGCGTGAGCCTTCGGCCCGGCGTCCGGGTCTGCCGGCGGATTTCCGAGATTGGCCGCGCGGCGTGGGACGCCTGTGCGGGCAATCCGGCGCACGGCGGCAATCCGTTCGTGCTCTACGACTTCCTCGACGCGCTGGAGCAGTCGGGCTCCGTCGCCGCCGAGACCGGCTGGGCTCCGCAACACCTGGCGGTGGAAGACGCCGAGGGGCGGCTGGCAGCGGTCGCGCCGCTCTATCTGAAGTCCCACAGCCAGGGCGAATACATCTTCGACCACGCCTGGGCTGACGCCTACGAGCGGGCCGGCGGTCGGTACTATCCGAAGCTGTTGTCGGCCACGCCGTTCGTGCCGGCGACCGGGCCGCGACTGCTGGTTCGGCCAGACGTCGACGCCGGAGAGGCGAGGGGGCTTCTGCTGAGCGGGGCTCTGTCGCTGGCCGAGCGCTATGGCGTCTCATCCCTGCACATCAACTTCCCGACCGAGTCGGAATGGCGCTGGCTGGGGGCGCAGGGGATGGCCCAGCGCGAGGGCCAGCAGTTCCACTGGCACAACCGCGGCTACGCCAGGTTCGACGACTTCCTTGCCGCCCTCTCCTCGGGGCGGCGGAAGACCATCCGCCGGGAGCGGCGCGAGGCGCTGGCCGGGCTTGAGGTCCACCACCTGACCGGCGCCGACCTGACCGAGGCGCATTGGGACGCCTTCTTCGGCTTCTACATGGACACCGGCTCGAGAAAGTGGGGGCGGCCGTACCTGAACCGCGAGTTCTTCTCGCTGCTGGGCGAGCGGATGGGCGAGCGAGTCCTGCTGATGCTGGCGCGCCGGGACGGGCGCTGGATCGCCGGCGCCCTCAACCTGATCGGAGACGAGGCGCTCTACGGTCGCCACTGGGGCTGCGTCGAGGACGTGCCGTTCCTGCACTTCGAGCTTTGCTACTACCAGGCCATCGAGTGGGCGATCGGGCGGGGCCTGGCCCGCGTCGAAGCCGGCGCGCAAGGCGAGCACAAGATCGCACGTGGCTATCTGCCGACGCCGGTTTACTCGGCCCACCACATCGCCGATCCCGCCCTCCGGGCGCCGGTCGAACGGTTCCTCCGTCAGGAAATAGCCGGGGTTGAACAGGAGATGGAGTGGCTGGAGGAAGCCTATTCGCCCTATCGCGCCAGCTAGGCCCTGTGGGCGCGATTTGCTAACACCCGACTGAACCTGGGAGCCCCTCATGAGCCTCGACGGCGCCTACGACGACGGCAACATATTCGCCAAGATCATCCGGGGCGAGGCGCCGGCGGCCAAGGTTTACGAGGACGACCACGTTGTCGCCTTCATGGACGTCTTCCCGCAGTCCACCGGCCATACGCTGGTGATTCCCAAGCAGGATGCGGCCCGCAACCTTCTGGAGGCCGATCCGGCGATCCTCGCGACGCTGATCCAGACCGTGCAGCGCGTGGCCCGCGCCGTCCGCGAGGCGTTGAAGCCGGACGGCATCGTGGTCACCCAGTTCAACGGCGCGCCGGCGGGGCAGACCGTCTACCACCTGCATTTCCACATCATTCCGACGTGGGAAGGCGTGCCGCATGGCCGCCACGCCGGCGGCGGCATGGCCGACCCCGACGAGCTGAAAGCGCTCGCCGCCGCGATCGCCGCCAAGCTCTGAGCCCATGCTGATCGACGTCGTCTCCGAGACCGAGGCCCTGCCGCTACGGTCGGGGGCGGCGTTGCGGGCCGAGCCTGGGCGGGTGATCGTCCGGCAGCTGGCCCACGTTCCCCCGGGCGAAGGCCGCGCCCTGACCGGCCGCGCCGGCGGATCGCCGCGGCCGCCCTGGTTCGAGGGCCTGGTGCTGACGGTGGGGGAGACCAGCGTCTGCCGGGTCGAGAACGCCTTCCACCTCCCGGGTCATGGGGCTGTGATCGACGCGCGCGGTCGCGCCTTCGCCGCCACAGTCAACGGCGCGCGCGGCAAGTGGCCGGACCTGTCGGGCCTGCCCAGCTTCCACGCCGTGCCGGCGGGCCTGAAGTTCGAGCCGCCGCTCGACGCGCCGCAGCTGGACGCCGTCGCCGCATTCCAGCCGTGGGGCGGCAACTTCAACTATGGCCACTTCCTGCTCGACGGCCTGTGCAGCCTGCTGGCGCTGGAGGAGGCGGGCCTGCTCGCCGACCACACGCCGATCACCGCGCCGCTGGCGCCGTGGAGCCGCGCGTTGCTCGACTACGGCTTTCCCGGCCTTGCGGTCCGCGAGATCGCCGCGCCGGTGGTGCGCGCCGGCTCCGTCGCCTTCGCGACGAGCATGGACCATTTCCTCGGCATGCCGAACGACCTGGCGTTGCAGCTGCGCGAGCGGATCCTCGCCACGGCGCCGGCCGGGCAGGGCGCCTCCCGGGTCTACTTCTCGCGCCGTGCGCAGCCTATGCGGGTGATGGTCAACGAGGCGGCGCTTGAGACCCAGCTTCGCGCCCGCGGCTTCCGGATCGTCCGGCCCGAAGACCTGTCCCCCGCCGCGCAGATCGCCCTGGTCCGCGAGGCGGAGGTGATCGTCGCCCCGACCGGCGCGGCCCTGGCGAACGCCCTGTTCGCACCGGCCGGCGCCCGGATCGTCGAGATCACGCCGCAGAACTACGCCTCGCACTGGGTGCTGGCCCTGGCCAGGCTGACCGGCGCCGATTGGCGGCCGTTCTACTGCGCTTCGCCGTGCCCGGCGCGCGAGGTGCCGCTGCTCAAGCGGCTGCGCAGCTATGTGTTCGGCTATCGCCTGCCGCTCGATCCGTTCCTCGACTACCTCGACGCGCTGCTCTGACGAAAAAGGCCCCGGGATCGCCCCGGGGCCTTCGTCGTCTCGTCGCGACCGCTGTCAGTCGGCGAGGGCGGTCTCGGCGTCCTCGGCCGGGTTCTCGATCACCGGGGCGCCCGGCTCGCGGACGTCGCCCTCGATCTCGAAGCCGAGCTTGCCGTCCTTGAGCACCACGCGCACGTGGCCGCCCTTGACCAGCCGGCCGAACAGGATCTCGTCGGCCAGCGGCTTCTTGATGTGCTCCTGGATGACCCGGCCCAGAGGGCGGGCGCCGTAGAGCTCGTCGAAGCCGTTCTTCGCCAGCCAGTCGGCCGCCTCGTCGTCCGTCTCGATGGTGACGTGACGATCGGCGAGCTGGGCCTCCAGCTGCATGATGAACTTCTGAACCACCTGCCGGATGATCTCCGGGGTCAGGGCGCGGAAGTGCACCACAGCGTCGAGGCGGTTGCGGAACTCCGGCGTGAACTGCCGCTTCAGCGCCTCGTCCACCTCGTCGTCGGCCTTGCCGCGGCCGAAACCGATGGAGTTGCGCTGGGCGTCGGCTGCGCCGGCGTTGGTGGTCATGATCAGGACCACGTTCCGGAAGTCGACCTTCTTGCCGTTGGAATCGGTCAACTGGCCGTGGTCCATGACCTGCAGAAGGATGTTGTAGACATCCGGGTGGGCCTTCTCGATTTCGTCGAGCAGCACGACCGCGTGCGGGTGCTGGTCGACGGCGTCGGTCAGGAGGCCGCCCTGGTCGAAGCCGACGTAGCCGGGGGGAGCGCCGATCAGGCGGCTGACCGTGTGGCGCTCCATGTACTCGGACATGTCGAACCGCAGGAGCTCGATGCCGAGGGTGGAGGCCAGCTGGCGGGCCGTCTCGGTCTTGCCGGTGCCGGTCGGGCCGGTGAACAGGTAGCAGCCGATCGGCTTGTTGGCGTCGCGCAGGCCGGCCCGGGCCATCTTCATGGCGGCGGACAGCTGCTCGATGGCCTCTTCCTGGCCATACACGGCGCGCTTCAGGTCGCTTTCCAGCTGCTTCAGCGCCTCGGTGTCCGACTTGGAGACCGACTTCGGCGGGATGCGGGCGATCTTGGCGACGACCGCCTCGATCTCCTTCAAGCCGATGGTCTTCTTCCGCTTGCCCTCGGCCAGCAGCATCTGCGAGGCGCCGGCCTCGTCGATGATGTCGATGGCCTTATCCGGCAGCTTGCGGTCGGTGATGTACTTCGCCGACAGCTCCACCG
>NZ_JBIIGK010000101.1:0-10474 GCF_044236515.1 Phenylobacterium sp. | reverse complement strand
TCGGCCCTGTTCTCGCAATTTGCGCTGGCGATGTCGGCGAGCGGGGCCGTGCTTGCGGCTCTGATGCTCAGCCCGGCCCGCCGGCTGATGCCCGCACCGCCGGCCGGCGAGACGGGCGAGGGCCTGCGCCAGCCCATGCCGTTCGGCGTGCCCATCGCCGTCGCCGGGCTCTGTGTCCTGGCCCTGCGGATCAACCAGAGCCTCTAAGGAAGCCGACCGTGCTCACAACCCGTCGCGTTACGTCGCTCGGCGTGGCGCTCCTTCTGTCGGGCGTCGCCGTCATTGCGACCCAGAACTGGATGCGGGCCGAGGTCGCCCGCGCCACCGCCGCCGTCCGCGCCACCTCGGCGCCGGCGACGACACTCCGCGTCCTGGTCGCCCGCAATCCGCTGCCGGCCGGCACGCTGCTGAAGCCGGAGCATCTCCGCTGGCAGCCGTGGCCCGCTGGCGCGTCGACGGCCGGCTATTTCACCGACGCTTCGGCCAGCCTGGCGGGCCTGTCCGGCTACGTTGCCCGCAGCGACCTAGGCCCCGGCGAGCCGCTCACCACCGCCCGGGTCGTCAAGCCGGGCGACCGGAGCTTCCTCGCCGCGGTGCTGAAACCCGGCTACCGCGCCGTGGCGCTTAACGTCTCGGCCAGCACCGGCGTCGCCGGCTTCATCTTCCCCGGCGACCGGGTCGACGTCATCCTCACTCGGGCGCTCCCGGCAGGCGCGCAGCAACGCGTCGAGACCCGAACCGTACTGACCGACATCCGCGTGGTCGGCGTCGACCAGAAGGTCTCGAACCCCAAGAGCGAGGTGGCGGTGCCGCAGACCGCGACGCTCGAGGTCACCCCCGCCCAGGCCGAGTTCATCGCCGCCGCCGGCGACATCGGCAAGCTGTCGCTCAGTCTGCGCAGTCTGGCGGCCGGCGAGGCGCCAGCAGCGCCGCCCGCCATCTCCAACGCTCCGCGCGCCCCCCGCGCGCCGGCTCCGCGTCGCGCGGCGCCCGCTTCCCAGGCCGCGGTCGAGGTCGTGCGCGGCGGTCAGTTCAGTTCGGGAGGAACCGCGTCATGAGGCCGCTCGCCACCCTGTCGGTCGCCATGCTGCTCGCCGCGTCAGCCGCAGCGCCGGCCGCCCACGCGGCGGCGGAAGTCGTGAGCGGCGCCGCGGCCGAGCTCGCGCTGGAAGTCGGCAAGGGCCGGCTCATCCGCCTCGACCGCGCGGCCAAGACCGTGTTCATCGGCGACCCCAAGATCGCCGACGTCCAGGTCAAGTCGCCGACCCTCGTCTATGTGGTCGGCAAGGCGCCTGGCGGCACCTCCCTGTTCGCCGTCGATGCGGCCGACCAGATGGTCGCCAACCTCGGCGTGGCGGTCGGCTTCGACGCCCCGCGCCTGCAGGACGCCATTCGCCAGCATGCCCCAGACAGTGAGGTGCGCGTCTCCAGCGTGAACGACGCGGTGGTGCTCTCCGGCAAGGTGGTCTCGCCGGCCCAGGGCGAGGAGGTCTTGCGGATGGCCGCGCGGTTCGTCTTCGTCGACAATCAGGCCGACCGCGCCGATCGCGGCGAGCGCCTGATCAACCGCCTGACGGTCGAGACCCCGAACCAGGTCAACCTGCGCGTCCGCGTGGTCGAGGTGTCCAAGAGCGCCCGCGAGGTCCTCGGCTTCAATTGGGAGAGTCTTGGCGGCATCGGCGAAACGGTGCTCGGCCTGGCCACCGGCAGCAAGGTGTTCGAAGGCGCTGCCGGTACGTCGGACATACTGGCGCGCCAGAACGGCGTGAACAGCATCTTTGCCGGCAGCCGCGACGGCGACATCAACGTCCTCATCGACGCCTTGAAGCAGAAGGGGCTGGTCACCGTCCTCGCCGAGCCCAACCTGACCGCGGTGTCGGGCGAGGAGGCAAGCTTCCTGGCCGGGGGCGAGTACCCGATCCCGGTGCCGCAGGGCGATCGCCAGATCACCATCGACTATAAGAAGTACGGCGTCAGCCTGGCCTTCGTCGCCACCATCCTCGACGCCGGCCGCATCAGCCTAAAGGTCCGCCCGGAGGTCAGCCAGCTGACCCAGGCCGGAGCTATCACCCTCGAAGGCGTGCGCGTCCCGGCCCTGACCACGCGCCGCGCAGACACCACTGTCGATCTTGGCAGCGGCCAGAGCTTCGCCATCGCCGGGCTGCTGCAGCGCACGACGTCCGAGGACATCAAGAAGCTGCCGGCCCTCGGCGACGTGCCGGTGCTCGGCCAGCTGTTCCGCTCCAAGGAGTTTCAGAAGAGCGAGTCCGAGTTGGTGATCATCGTCACGCCGTACCTCGTCAAGCCGTCCAGCCAAAAGCTGGCGACCCCGGCCGACTTGTTCCCGGCCGTCGAGGGCAGGTCGATCGCCGCCGACGCTACGACCGAGACCGAGGGGTGAGCCCGATGACCCGCCAGTTCGCCCCCTTCGCCCTGCTGATCCTCGCCGCTTGCGCCAGTGATAAAGCCGGCGTCGCCGCGCCGACGGCCGGGCCGGCCTGCGCCGGCTCCGACCGGCTGGGCTGCGCCAACGCCGCCAACCTGCGGATGATGGTCGCCGACCCCCGCGATCTGGGCCGTGGCGTAGCTCGCTCCACGACCTCCGACGAGGCCGCCATCGCCGCCGTGCAAGATTATCGGCGCGGCGAGCCGCAACGCCCGGCTTCGCCCAGCGCCGACGCTAACCGCACCGAGGAGGATTGAGCATGGGCCTTGCGCTACCGGCCGCCGCGCCCGCGCCGCAGTTCCTGGCCCTCGTGGCCGACGAGGTGACGCGCGAAGCGGCCCGCCAGGCCGCCGCCCAGCTCGGCTGGCCCACCGCCGCCGTTCGCGCCGGCGGCCTTCAGGCCGCGATCCGGACCCTCGCCCAGGGCGCGTCGCCGGCGGTGCTGCTGGTCGACGTCACCGGCGTGGACGATGTGGTCGTCGCCTTCGACGCCCTTGCCGACGTCTGCGAGCCGGGCGTTCGGGTGGTCGCCATTGGCGCCGAGAACGACGTCGGCCTCTACCGCCGCCTCGTTGCGCTCGGCGTCGCCGACTACTTGGCCAAGCCGGTTTCGGCCGACGCCCTGGCCGCGGCGCTGCAGCCTTCCTCACCGGCCCGCCCGGCGCGGGCCGGCGCCGGCCCGGGCCTGCGCTCGGTCGCCGTCGTCGGCGCCCGCGGCGGGGCCGGCGCGACCAGCGTCGCCGCGGCGCTCGGCTGGGCCCTTTCCCAGACCCATGGCCGGCGTACGGTGCTGCTCGACCTCGATCTCCAATGCGGCGCGCTGGCCCTTAGCCTCGACATCGAGCCCGGCCGCGGGCTCAGCGAGATCCTCGCCGCGCCGGACCGCATCGACGCCCTGCTGGTGGGCTCCGCCGCGGCCCATGCCGGCGATCGCCTCCGCGTGCTGGCGGCTGAGGAGCCGCTCGACGCCGACGTGCCGGTCGATGCCGGAGGGCTGGAGGCGCTGGTCGGCGCCCTGCGCGACACCAGTGACGCTCTGGTCATGGATGTGCCGCACCGGTTGGACCGCCTCGGCCGCGCCGCCATTGCCGCCGCCGACGTCACGGTCGTCGTCACCGACCTCAGCCTCCCAGGCCTACGCGACAGCCGTCGGCTCGTGGCGCTGGCGCGCAGCCTTCGGCCGAACGGCGAGATCGTCCTCGTCGCGAACCGCGTCGGCGGCGTCGCCGGCGAGGCGCCGCGGACCGAGTTCGAGAAGGCGCTCGGCGAGGCGCTCGAATTCGTCGTTCCCGCCGATCCCAAGACGGCCGCCGCCGCCGCCGAGCAGGGGAAGACGATGATCGAGGTCGCCGCCGAAGGCCCCGCCGGCAAGGCGTTGCAGTCACTGGCCGAACGGCTCTCCGGAGCCAGGCCCGTCGCGGCCGAGCCCGCGTCCTGGCTCCAGCGTCTGCTGCGGAGGTAGGCGTGTTCGGTCGTCGTGGTCTTACTCCCCAACCGGCGCCGCCTCCGGCGGCCCCACTGCGCCTGGCGGTCGTCGCGGCCAACGAGCCTCTGGCCCGCGACGCCCTGCTGAGCGCGCCCCACACCGCGCCGCCGCCGGCTGCAACCTCGAAGATCGAGGAGGCGGCGCTGCGCGTGCGGCCGCTCGTGCTGGAGCGCATAGACAGTGAGGCCGCCAGCCAGATGGATGCGGGCGAACTGACCGCCCAGCTCGAGACGGTGGTCGCCGAGATCGTCGGCGAGCTGAAGATCCAGCTCAATGTCCGCGAGCAACGCGACCTCGTTACCCTGCTCGTCAACGACATGCTGGGGCTGGGCCCGCTCGAGCCGCTGCTGGCCGACGACACGGTCACCGACATCATGGTCAACGGCCCGCGGCAGATCTACGTCGAGCAACGCGGCAAGCTGGTGCTCACCGACGTCCACTTCCGCGACAACGCCCATGTCATGAGCGTGGCCGGCCGGATCGTCAGCCAGGTCGGCCGCCGGATCGACGAGTCCACGCCGCTCGTCGACGCACGCCTCGCCGACGGCAGCCGGGTGAACATCATCATCCCGCCGCTCGCCATCGACGGTGCGTCGATATCGATCCGCAAATTCTCGAAGAAGGCCATCGACCTCGACCTGATGGCGCGCCAGGGCAACGTCTCGGCCGAGATGGCGACGGTGCTGAAGATCGCTTCTCGCGCCCGGCTGAACATCCTGATCTCGGGCGGCACCGGGTCGGGCAAGACCACCCTGCTCAATGCCCTGTCCCGTATGATCGCCCCGGACGAGCGGGTGGTGACCATCGAGGATGCTGCCGAACTGCAGCTGCAACAGCCGCACGTGGTCCGCCTCGAAACCCGGCCGCCGAATCTGGAAGGCCGCGGCGAGATCACCATGCGCGAGCTGGTGAAGAACGCCCTGCGGATGCGGCCGGACCGCATCATCCTCGGCGAAATCCGCGGCGGTGAGGCCATCGACATGCTGCAGGCGATGAACACCGGCCACGACGGCTCGCTCGGCACCATCCACGCCAACCGCCCGCGCGAGGCCCTGACCCGGCTGGAGAACATGGTCGGCATGTCGGGCGTCAACCTGCCGAGCCGCGCCGTCCGCACGCAGATCGCCGCCGCCGTCCAGCTGATCGTCCAGATCAGCCGCATGCGTGACGGGGTCCGGCGTATCACCAGCATCACCGAGGTGGTCGGCATGGAAGGCGAGGTGATCACCACCCAGGAGCTGTTCAGCTTCAAGTTCGAAGGGGAGGGGGCCGAGGGTCGGCTGAAGGGGCAGTTTGTCTCGTCGGGCCTGAGACCGAACTTCACGGCCCGCGCCGAGTACTTCGGCCTCGACAAACTGCTGCTGGAGGCGACCGGATGATCGGCGCTCTGCTCGTCGGCGCAACCGTCTTCCTCACCGTCCTCGCCCTCGCCGCTGTCGCGCCGGCCGCTCAGGGCAGCGCCCGTATCGCGCGCCGCGCCCGCGCCCTGGCCGGCCCGGGCGCGGGCAAGGCGGCGCCGGCGGGCTTGTCGCTGCGCCGCGCTTCCGAGAGCGGCCTCGACCGCCTCGCCCAGCGTTTCTTGCCGCGTCCGGCGGCGCTCAAGGCGCGGCTGGAGGCGACCGGTCGGCCGATCACCATCGGCGCCTATGGCGCAGCCTGCCTCGGCCTCGCCTTGGCCGACGCCGTCATCATGCTGATGGCGGGCCTGCCCATCTTCAGCGTTCTCGCCAGTGCGCTCGCCGCCGGCTTGGTCCTGCCGTACATGGCGGTCGGCATGCTGGCCGGCCGGCGGCGCGCCAGGTTCCTGAAGATCTATGCCGAGGCCATCGGCCTCATCGTCCGCGGCCTTCGCGCCGGCCTGCCGGTCACCGAAACGATCGGTGTCGTCGGGCAGGAGATCGCCGATCCGGTGGGCGAAGAATTCCGTCGCATCGCTCAACAGGTCCGGCTCGGCGAGGCGATGGAAACTGTCATGTGGCGGACCGCGCGCCGGCTCGACCTTCCCGAGTTTAACTTCCTGGTCATCAGCCTGTCAGTGCAGCGCGAGACGGGCGGCAACCTCGCCGAGACGCTGAGCAACCTCGAACAGATCCTGCGCCGCCGTCAGCAGATGAAGCTCAAGGTCAAGGCGATGTCCTCCGAGGCCACGGCCAGCGCCCTGATCATCGGCGCCCTGCCGTTCGTCATGGCGGTTCTGATGTGGTTCGTCAGCCCCGATTACCTGCAAACCTTGTTCGTCACCCCGCTCGGCAAGCTGATGCTCGCCTGTGGGTTGGCGAGCCTGTTCACCGGCGGCTTCGTCATGCGCCAGATGGTGAGGTTCGAGATATGAGCGCCTTGCAGCAACTTCCGGCGGGCTCGTGGATCCTCGCCGCGGTCGGTGTCGCCAACTTCCTGGCGGTGCTCGCCGTGCTCCGCGCCCTCGCGCCCAGCGATCCCATGGCCGCCCGCGTGCGCGCCCACGGCCAGCGCCGGGCCGAGCTTCGCGCCGCCCTGCTCAAGCCGCGTAGCACCGTCCGGCGGCAGCCCATCGGCCTCGCCAGACGGATGGTCGAGCAGCTCAAGCTGCATCGCGGCGAGGACGCGCGCACCGCCGCCGGCCTCCTGGCCCAGGCCGGCTGGCGCTCGGCCGACGCGACCAGCGTGTTCCTGGCGATACGCGTCGCCGGGCCCCTACTTCTGGCGCTGATCGCCTACGCCGCCGCGCCCCTGTTGCGCCCGGACGCCGGCAACTTCGCGCGCCTGACCATCGCCGGCCTCGGCGCTGTCGCCGGCGTCTACCTGCCGATGATCCTCCTCAAGAATGCGATCAAGCGGCGACAAATCAAGCTGCTGAAGGGCCTGCCCGACGTCCTCGACCTCTTCGTGATCTGCGCGGAAGCCGGCCTCAGCCTCGACGCCGCCGTCGGCCGTGTCGGCCGCGAGATCGGCGCCAGCGCTCCCGACCTCGCCGACGAACTCGGCCTCACCGCCGTCGAGCTTGGCTTCCTGTCGGACCGTCGCGAGGCGCTGACCAACCTCGCCCGCCGCACCGGCATGCCCCAGGTTCGCGGCCTGGTGAACACGCTGGTTCAGACCGAGAAGTACGGCACCCCGCTCGCCCAGTCCCTGCGCGTCCTCGCCGCCGAGTTCCGCGACACCCGAATGATGACGGCCGAGGAGAAGGCCGCCCGGCTCCCGGCCACCCTGACCGTGCCGATGATCCTCTTCGTCCTCCCACCCCTCTTCATCATCCTTATCGGCCCGGCCATCATTCAGGTCCTCGCGACCTCGTTCAGCTAAGCTGCGCGAGCAGCGGCGGAGGGCGTCGGCGATCTGTTCGATCTCGTCGTCGGTCATCGGCGTCGACAGCGCCGTCAGCCCGTTCGACGCGACGATCGCCCTTTCGTTGAGCAGCCGCACGATCAGCGCCTTGAGCCGCGCCGCCGGTCGAGACAGGCGCTGCGGTAGTCGCGCACCGGCGACCTATCTCCAGATAATCAAACGATAAATGCGGGCGATCTTCTTGGAAATTGCCATGGATTGACAGCCAGACTTAGGGCCATGCTTCGCCTCTGAGGGGAGAAGACCGTGCGCGCGGGGGGCGGGCGAAACGACCTCTTCTCCCCGGAGCCGGCCGGGAGGTGGGATGTGGACATGGTTCGGAGCGGACATCCGGATATCCCGTTTCATGACCGGTTCTGGCGGCTTTCCAGCGACATGATGTGCGTCGCCGACCAGCGGGGCGTCATGCTGGCTGTCAATCCCGCCTGGACCGCCGCCCTTGGCTGGGACGAGGACGAGCTGGCCGGCACGCGCCTTCACCGGCTCGTCCATCCCGACGACCTGGCGGCGACGGAGGCGGAGCTCTCGTCCCTGGCGGAGGGCCACGGCTCGCCGCGCTTCGAGAACCGGCTGCGGCGCAAGGACGGCGTCTACCGCCACGTCTCCTGGCGCTCAGCCCTTGCCGACGGGCTGATCTTCGCCGTGGGCCGCGACGTCACCGAGCGACTCGAGCAGGAGGAGGCGCTGCGCCAGTCGCAGAAGATGGAGGCGGTCGGCCAGCTGGCCGGCGGCATCGCCCACGACTTCAACAACCTCCTGACCATCCTGCGCTCGTCCATCGAATTCTTGGAGCGTCCCGACACCCCGGAGGAGCGCCGCCGGCGCTACATTGCGGCAATCAGTTCAACGGTGGAACGAGCCGTGAAGCTCACCTCCCATCTCCTCGCGTTCGCCCGCCGCCAGAAGCTCGAGCCGGAGGTGTTCGAGGTGAGCGAGAAGATCGCCGATGTCTGCCAGCTGCTGCGCCCGCTGATCGGCGACGGCGTCCAGATCAGCGTCCAAGCGCCCGCCACCCCCTGCCACGCCCTCGCCGACGTCTGTCAATTCGAGACCGCGCTCGTGAACCTCGCCATCAACGCTCGCGACGCCATGCAGGGCCGCGGTCGGATCGACATCGGCGTTGATGTGGTCGGCGTCCTGCCCAGCGTCCAGAACCACGGCGAGGGGCTCGGCGAGTTCGTGGCGATCTCCGTCCGCGATACCGGCCCCGGGATTCCGCCCGAATTGCGCGATCGGGTGTTCGAGCCGTTCTTCACCACCAAGCAGGTCGGTCACGGCACGGGCCTTGGCCTGTCGCAGGTCTACGGCTTCGTGAAGCAGTCGGGCGGCGAGTTGGATCTGCAGTCAGAGTCCACCGGCGCCGCGTTCACCCTCTACTTGCCGCGCACCACCAACGGCGCGGCCAAGAACGCCGCCGCACCGGCGCCGTCGCGGGCGGCTCCCGGCGGCCTTCGCATCCTGATCGTCGAGGACAACGACGAGGTGGGCGAGTTCTGCCTCGAGTTCCTGCGCGACCTTCGCCACCGCCCCTCCCTAGCCCGCAACGCCAACGAGGCCCTGGCGATGATCGAAGAGGGCGAGGACGCCTACGACGTTGTGTTTTCCGACGTCGTCATGCCGGGCATGAGCGGACTCGAGTTGGCCGACCACCTGCAACGCACGCGCCCCAAGCTCCCGGTGCTGCTCGCGAGCGGCTATACGCCTGTCCTCGCCCAGGGCCGTGCGCGCGGCGTGCGGCTGATCGGCAAACCCTACGCCCCGCACGAGCTTGCGGCGGCGTTGCAGGGCGTGGCGGGCGGCGTGTCGCGGTGCTAGCAGCCCCGCCGCATCTCAGCCTCCAACTCCCTGGCCCTCACGCCTGTGCAAATTCGGTGGTCGAGACGTGCCCTGAGCATGAGCAGAACGTCGTACCCCGCACCCGCAGTTCTGCCCGTCTCAGGGGCGACCGCCTCTCTCGGTCTGCGGCGGCCGCATTGTTATTGTATTCCATTCCGCCGGCGGCGCAGGCCTGGCAGCCGTCCGCCGCGTCTCCGACAGTTACCTATCCCGCGGGACTTGAGCGAGACCAGGTCGCGGCATGGCTGCAGGCGGAGACCGACATCGCGCCAAGCGAGGTGATCGCCATCAGCCCGTCCGCGGTCATCAGCATCGCTTCGGCGGAGAGGACGGCGGACCCGCCTCGTTACCGCGTCACGCTGCATGCCGAAGCTCTGAGCCGGGGCGTCGCGTTCGAGAACGGGCTGGTGTCATGGCAGATGACGCTCGAGGCCGACTGCGCGGGAGGCCGCGTGAAAAGCGGAGAGACGAAAGGACATGCCCGTCGCAACCTGCAAGGAGAAGCCAGACCCCTCCGGTCGGCTGATATCGGCTGGCGCCCGCCGCCGCCTCGAACGAGCCTGGAAAGCGCCTGGCGCGCTGTGTGCGATCCCGGCTTCGTCCGCCCGCTGTTCGCGGCCGCCCCCGTCATTGAGACCCAGTCGCCATCGCGCACGTCGCCGGATCGGCGTGAGGCGTCCAGGTCCGCCCCCCGTCGAGCGAGCGCGCCGACGGACCGGGGCATTTTCGTCCAAGTGGTAGCGGCGTCGACAGCGGACGAGGCCACTAAGGTTCTGCGGACCCTAGTGAGGAACCCCTCCGGCGGACTGGTCGGCCTCCCAACGCGAGTGCTGCCGGCGGCGGTAGCCGGAAGAACCGTCTATCGTGGGCTCTTCGGCGGTTTCGAGGCTCGTGAGCAGGCAAGCCGCCTGTGCGTCACCATCAAGACGATGGGCCGCGACTGCTTCGTCAGGGAAATCCGCTAAGCGACGCGGGATCGGTCGGGTTGCTGCTTGCGGCTGGCCCTCGGCTTATCAACTCCATTATCGAATGACAGGAAGCTGCTCCCGACCCGGTGTCACCATAGCCCCCGGATCAGCGTGACACGGACACCGGTCGAGAAGGGCGCCTGCCAGCGATGCGCGAGCCGCAACAGGTGAAACTCCGGTCTGACGGGACCAAGGGACGGCGAGGCAAGCTTGGCCGTCGCTTGGTGCGGCGCGCGAGGCGACTGGTGGGATGGCCTGCGGGCCCCGCCATTCTGATGTATCATCGCGTGGCGCCGCCGAAGAACGATCCCTGGGGACTGGCGGTGTCGCCTGCGGCTTTCGAGGCCCAGATGCGCTGGCTGAAACGCCGGCGCACCGTCCTGCCGCTGCACGAGTTTGCTGGGCTTCATGATC
>NZ_JBIIGK010000014.1:0-33715 GCF_044236515.1 Phenylobacterium sp. | reverse complement strand
GCCGCCCTGGTCGAAGCCGACGTAGCCGGGGGGAGCGCCGATCAGGCGGCTGACCGTGTGGCGCTCCATGTACTCGGACATGTCGAACCGCAGGAGCTCGATGCCGAGGGTGGAGGCCAGCTGGCGAGCCGTCTCGGTCTTGCCGGTGCCAGTCGGGCCGGTGAACAGGTAGCAGCCGATCGGCTTGTTGGCGTCGCGCAGGCCGGCGCGGGCCATCTTCATGGCGGCGGACAGCTGCTCGATGGCCTCTTCCTGACCGTACACGGCGCGCTTCAGGTCGCTTTCCAGCTGCTTCAGCGCCTCGGTGTCCGACTTGGAGACCGACTTCGGCGGGATGCGGGCGATCTTGGCGACGACCGCCTCGATTTCCTTCAGACCGATGGTCTTCTTCCGCTTGCCCTCGGCCAGCAGCATCTGCGAGGCGCCGGCCTCGTCGATGATGTCGATGGCCTTATCTGGCAGCTTGCGGTCGGTGATGTACTTCGCCGACAGCTCCACCGCCGCCTTGATGGCGTCGTTGGTGTACCGAAGCTTGTGGAAGTCCTCGTAGTAGGTCTTCAGACCCTTCAGGATCTTGATCGTGTCGTCGACCGTCGGCTCGTTGACGTCGATCTTCTGGAAGCGACGGACGAGCGCCCGGTCCTTCTCGAAGTGCTGACGGAATTCCTTGTAGGTCGTCGAGCCCATGCAGCGTAGGGCGCCCGAGGCCAGGGCCGGCTTCAGCAGGTTCGAGGCGTCCATCGCCCCGCCGCTCGTTGCGCCGGCGCCGATCACCGTGTGGATCTCATCGATGAACAGGATGGCGTCAGGGTGGTTTTCCAGCTCCTTGACGACCTGCTTGACCCGCTCCTCGAAGTCGCCGCGATAGCGGGTGCCGGCCAGCAGCGCGCCCATGTCGAGCGAGAAGATGGTCGCGCCGGCCAGAACTTCCGGCACCTGCTTGTTGACGATCTTGCGGGCCAAGCCCTCGGCGATGGCGGTCTTGCCGACGCCGGGATCGCCGACCAGCAGCGGGTTGTTCTTCGTCCGGCGGCACAGCACCTGTATGGCGCGCTCCACCTCGGCCATGCGGCCGATCAGCGGATCGACCTTGCCTTGCTTGGCCTTCTCGTTGAGGTCGACACAATAGGCCTCGAGGGCCTCGCCGCCGGTCTTGACGCTCGGCTTGTCCTCGTCCTCGGCGCCCTTGATCGGCTTGGCTTCAGCCGCGCCGGCCTTTTTGGCGATGCCGTGGGCGATATAGTTCACCGCGTCGTAGCGCGTCATGTCCTGCTCTTGCAGGAAGTAAGCGGCGTGGCTCTCACGCTCGGAGAAGATCGCCACCAGCACGTTCGCGCCGGAGACTTCCTCACGGCCGGACGACTGGACATGGATCACCGCGCGCTGGATCACGCGCTGGAAGCCGGCGGTCGGCTTGGCGTCCTCGCCGTCGTCGACGACCAGCGAGCGCAGCTCGTTGTCGACGTAGTTGGTCAGGGTGGTGCGAAGGGATCCGAGATCCACGTCGCAGGCCCGCATCACCGCAGCGGCATCCTCGTCGTCGACCAGGGAGAGCAGCAGGTGCTCTAGCGTAGCGTACTCGTGCTTTCGCTGGTTGGCGTAGGCGACCGCGCGATGAAGGGATTCTTCGAGCTGGCGCGAAAATGAAGGCAAGAGGCCTTAATCCTTTTCCATGGTGCACTGTAGCGGGTGTTGATGCCGCCGTGCCGTATCAACGACCTGGGCCACTTTTGTTTCCGCCACTTCGTAGGTGAAGACCCCGCACACGCCCACGCCGTTCTGGTGGACATGAAGCATGATCCGAGTCGCGTCTTCGCGCGACTTGTTGAAATACTGCTCAAGCACATAGACGACGAATTCCATCGGCGTGTAGTCGTCGTTCAGCAGAAGAACGCGGTACATCGACGGCTTTTGCGTCTTTGGCTTCGTCTGGGTGATGACCGCCGAGCGAACGCCGGTGTCCTGACCACCCTGTTTGCGCTCACTCATGCGCGGATCTCCTGGAAGGCGGGCCCGCCTTCCATGGAATTAGATATGGCAAACATTCGCATTTGGAAGGGCTCAAATGGCATATGGCCGGCTCGCCGGTCGGTTTCAGTCGTCCTTGCGCGCCGCTGTGGCTTTGAGGATGCGGCCTGACGTCACGGCGGTGGGCCCAAAACGGGCGCGGATGGCGTCCAGAGTCTTCTCTCCGGCCAGGGCCCGGCGCTCGTCGCCGGCAAAAAAGTCGGCGGTGGCGACTTCCGCCTCCACGAGGTCGGCGATGCCGATGCCGATCAGCCGCCAGAACCGGCCGTCCGCCTCCCTGGCCAACAGTTCGCGGCCGACCGCGAACAGCGTCTTCGCGGTCTGGGTGGCGACGGGAATGGTCCGCCGCCGGGTGACGATGCGGAAATCCGTGGTCCGGAGCTTCAGGGTCACCACCCGGCCGGCGACGCCGGCGCGCCTCGCCTGCCGGGCCACCTTCTCGCAGAGCGGCGCCAGCATGTCCTCGAGGTCCGACAGCGCAGCCAGGTCGTTGTTGAAGGTGGTCTCGGCGCTGATCCCCTTGCGCCCCTCGTTGGGATTGACCGCCCGGCTGTCGCGGCCATGGGCAAGGTCGGCGAGCCGCAGGCCATGCGCGCCCCAGCGCTCGGCGAGGTCCTTGACGTTCGCCAGCGCCAGCTGACCGATGGTCCGGTAGCCGGCCTTCTCGAGGGAGGCGACCATGGCCGGGCCCACGCCGGGCAGCAGGCCGACCGGGCGCGGCGCCAGGAAGGCGCGCGCCTCCGCGCCGCCAATCACCGAAAACCCGCGCGGCTTGTCCAAGTCGGAGGCGATCTTGGCCAGGAACTTATTGGGCGCGAGGCCGATCGAGACGGTGAGCCCGGTCTCCGCCTCGATCCTCGCCTGAAGCCGCGCTAGCGTCAGGGCCGGCGGCGCGCCGTGCAGCCGCTCGGTCCCGGAAAGGTCCAGCCACGCCTCGTCCAGCGACAGGGTCTGCACCAGCGGCGTCAGCTCGCCGACCATGCCGAAGATGCGCTGACTCTCGAACTTGTACTTGGCGAAGTCCGGCTTGATGACCACCGCCTCGGGGCACGCCTTCAGCGCCTTGAACATCGGCATGGCTGACCGTACCCCGGAGATCCGGGCGATATAGCAACAGGTCGTGACCACCCCGCGCTTTCCGCCGCCGACAATGACCGGCCGGTCGCGCAACTCCGGGCGGTCGCGCTTCTCGACGGTGGCGTAGAAGGCGTCGCAGTCCATGTGGGCGATCGCCAGGCCGGACAACTCGTCGTGCGCCAGCACGCGTGGCGAGCCGCACGCGGGGCACCGCCGCGCGGCGTCCTCGCCGGTCCAGAAGCAGTCGCGACACAGCGCCTTCATCGCCCGTTTCTGACACGCGGAAGGGCCGGGGCCGAGTCCCGCCAGCGCTTGTCATCAATCGGCAGCGCCGACTTCAATCCGCCGTCACGGACTCGCGCGAAACAGCCCGCCGTCAGGTTCCCTCCCTCTGGAGATCCGGCGATGCACTGGGCGATGCTTGGGATGGCTCCGGCGATGGCTGGCGCGGAGGTTCCGCACGCGGTGGCGGCTACGCAGAGCTATGACATCAGCGTCCTGACCTACAATGTGAAGGGCTTGCCGTGGCCGGTCGCGCCCGGCCGTGCAAAGGCGCTGAAGGCGATCGGCGCGGAGCTGGCGGCACTGCGCCGCGAGGGACGCCAGCCGGAGGTCGTGCTTCTGCAGGAAGGGTTCCGCTCGGAAGTCGCCGATCTCGTCCAGGCCAGCGGGTACGCCTACTGGGCCGAAGGTCCGCGGCGCGGCGCGCGACCTCCGGCCGAAGCCAAGGGGCACGGCGTCCGCGCCTCGCTTCGCTATGCACTCTCCGGAGAGGGGCTCGGCAAGCTCACCGGCGGGGGCCTTCACGTCCTAAGCGACCTGCCGATCGTCAAGGTCGAGAGCCGTCCCTATGCCGCCTGCGCGGGCTTCGATTGCCTGGCCAATAAGGGGGCGATGCTGGTCCGCGTGGCCCTGAACGGCGTCCCGGTCGAGGTCGACCTCGTCAACACCCACCTCAATTCCCGCCGCGCGGCCAAGGTCCCGCTGGCCCGGTCGCTGGCGGCGCATAATCGGCAGACCGAGGAACTGCTCGATTTCATCGCCGACAACGCCAGCGCCGAGCGGCCGCTCCTGGTCGGCGGCGACTTCAACGTCAAGAACGCCCCCGATCGCTACTATCATAAGGCCGCCGAGCGCCCGTTCACCGTTGTCAGCGAGTACTGCGCCCAGGGCGGCGCGTGCGCCCAGCCGGCGCCTGGCGAGCGGCCCTGGCTGGCGTCTCAGGATCTCCAGGCCTTCGCCGGTCCGGTTCGGCCGCTGGCCGCCGGTCATGCTTTCGATGGCCGGGCGGGCGCCCGTCTCTCGGATCACGACGGCTACGTCGTGCGCTACCGGCTGTCGTGGACGCCCGAGCCGCGCGATCAGGCGCGGCTGGAACGCGGCTTGCAAGTCCGGCCACAGTTCAAGACCCTCGGAGCCCGCGTCTCGTACACCTACTGAGCGGCCGCCGCGCGCCGCGCCTCGCCGATCACATAGGCTCGGATCGCCGCCACATCCGCCGCGCTCAGGACGCCGGCGAACGAAGCCATCCCGGCGTCGCGCAAGGCGCCGTTCAGCACCACCTGCGCAAAGCCGTCGCCTTCGAGATAACCGGACCGCCGCAGGTCGGGGTTCAGCCCCCCACGACCCTCGCCGCCGTGGCAGACGAAGCAGTACTGGTCAAAGAGCCTGCGGCCGCGGGCGACCTGCGCCGCCGGGAAGGTATCGGAGCTCCGGAAGAAGGCGTGGGGCATCGGCTCCTGCCTCGGCGGCAGCCTGCCCTTACCGCCCAGTTTGAATACCAGCAGGCGGTCGACGATGGGTTTGCGACCCGACTTGTCGACGAGGCCGCAGGCGTCGCCGAAATCCCCACCGCAGCCGGCCATCACCGCGATGAACTGCTCGCCGCCGACGGCATAGGTGATCGGCCCAGCCATCGGATTGCTCTGGGCGTCGAACCGCCACAGTTCCCGGCCGGTGTCGGCGCGCAGGATGGTGACGTGACCGCCGGGCTCGCCCTGGACCAGCAGGTTACCGCCGGTGGTCAGCACGCCGCCGGCCGGCCGGCGGCGGTCGACACGCCAGACCTCCTTCTGCCGCACCGGGTCCCAGGCCAGCAGATACGCGCGCGACGGCGGAGCAGCGGCCCATTCGGCGTCGGCGACGGGACCGTCCTCGACGACGCCGGTGTTGAAGCCGACCTTCCGCGGCGCATAGCCGGGCTCGGCGCCGTAGACCTGCTTGGTGTCCTGCGCCGGGATGTATACGAGGCCCGTCTTCGGGCTGAACGACATCGGCTGCCAGCTGTGGCCGCCGCGGGCGGAGGGCCAGACGATCGCCGGCTTGCCTGTCACCTCGTAGCGGGCGGCGGGGTTCTCCACGGGTCGGCCGGTCCTCAGGTCGATGCGGCTCGCCCAGTTCACGGGCACGAACTTTTCGGCCGAGATCAGCCGGCCGTTGGTCCGGTCGATCAGGTAGAAGAAGCCGTTCTTCGGCGCCTGCATCAGCACCTTGCGCGCCTGCGCCTTGATCGTCAGGTCAGCCAGGATGATCGGTTGGGTAGCGGTGTAGTCCCAGGTCTCCCCCGGGTTCTGCTGGTAGTGCCAGACGTACTCGCCGCTGTCCGGCCGCAAGGCGACGATCGAGGTCAGGAACAGGTTGTCGCCGCCGCCGGGGCTGCGTTCGGCCTGGTTCCACGGCTGGCCGTTGCCGACCCCGATGTAGAGCAGGTCGAGCTCGGGATCGTAGGCCATGGCGTCCCAGACGGTGCCGCCGCCGCCGCGCACCTTCAGGAGGTCGCCCTTCCAGGTCTTCAGCGCCATCGTCATGGCGGCGGTCTCGGTCGGGTTTGACGGGTCCGGGACGGTGTAGAAGCGCCAGGCCATCCGGCCGGTCTCTGCGTCGTAGGCGCTGACGTAGCCGCGGATGCCCGTTCCCATGTCGGCGCCGCCGTTGCCGATCAACACCTTGCCCTTCACCACGCGCGGCGCCCCAGTGATCGTGTAGGCCTTTGAAGGATCGGTTGTCAGGACGCTCCAGACCGGCGCGCCGGTGCCCGCGTTCAAGGCGACCAGCCGGCCGTCCAGCGTGCCGACGAACACCTTGCCTTTCCACACCGCGACCCCGCGGTTGACTGCGTCGCAGCACGCTTTGACCAAGGTGTCGCGGGGGACCTGCGGATCGTAGGTCCACAGCGGCTCGCCGGTGCGGGCGTCGAACGCGCGCACCGCGCTCCAGGCAGTCGAGACATACATGACCCCGTCGACGACGATCGGCGTCGCCTCCTGGCCGCGATGGGTGTCGAAGTCCACGCTCCAGGCCAGGCCCAAATCACCGACGTTCCCGGCGTTGATCTTGTCCAGTGGGCTGTAGTGGCCCTCGCCGTAGGTGCGGCCGTACGACATCCAGTTCTGCGGCTCGGCGTCAGCGCGTGCGATCCTGGCCCCGTCGACGTCCGCGGGCGGTCGGGCACAGCCGACCGAAAGGGAAAGCAGCAGGCTTCCACCCACCGCGGCCAACACCCTTGGCGACGACATCGAACGCTCCCCCAGACCTTATGTCAGGAGCTAGCCCTGGCCGGACGCGGGCGGCAAGTGATCGCGGGTTGCGGGCGGCCGCCAGCGCCGCTATCGGGCGACAAGGGCCCATGCGCAGATCCACATCCAGACTGGCGGCGGCGGGGGCCGCGATGCTCCTGACGGCGACGCCGGCGGCGCCGGCGCCACGGGTCGTCTCCTTCGACCAGTGCGCCGACCAGTTCGTCCTGGCCATCAGTCCGCGTCATGCTATCGCCGGCCTGTCGCCTCGCGCCGACGATCCCGACTCCCGGCTGCGCGCCTCGGCCCGCGGCCTGCCGTTGCGCCGGGTCGGCCTGGAAAGCGCGCTGGCCGCCCGGCCGGACGTCGCCGTCCGATACTGGGGCGGCGATCCCCGCCTGACCGACGCCTTGGCCCGGCGCGGCGTCCGCATCGTCACCATCGACGAGGCCGGCGACTTCGCGGGCGTCCGACGCAATATCCGCAAGGTCGCCGCCGCCCTCGATCAGCCCGCGCGCGGCGAGGCGCTGGTCGCCGAGATGGACGCGCGCCTTGCCCGCGCCGCTGGCGCCTGGAAAGGGGCCAGCGTGCTCTACGTGACGCCCGGTGGCGTAACCGCCGGGGGCGGCACCCTGATCGACGCCGTCCTGCGCTCGGCTGGGCTCGCAAACGCCGAGCGGCGTCCGGGTTTCCACACCATCTCCCTCGAGAGCCTTGCCCTGACCCCGCCGCAGACGGTGGTGCTGGGCTTCTTCGACGCTTTCCGTCTGGCCGGTGACCATTGGGGTGCGGGCCGTCATCGCGTTCTGCAGCGGATCGTCGCGGAGCGGGCGGTCGCCAGCCTTCCGGGATCGATGCTCGGCTGTCCCGACTGGGGCGCGGCCGAGGCCGCCGAGCAGCTCGCCCTGGCGGCGCGGCGATGAGGCAGCTTTCGCTCAACCTGGTCCTAGCCGGCCTGCTGCTGGCCGTGCTGGCGGCCGGCCTGCTGCTCGGTGAGACGCGGCTCTCGGCCGCGCAGATCGCCGAGGCGCTCCGCGCGCCGGACTCAGGACCCGGCGAGGTGCTGTTCGCCATCCGGGCGCCGCGCGTCGCCACCGCCGCCCTCGTCGGCGCGGCTCTGGGGCTGTCGGGCGCGGTGCTGCAGGGCCTCCTGCGCAATCCGCTGGCCGATCCGGGCGTGCTCGGCGTGGCCGGCGGCGCCGGGCTCGGGGCCGCCCTCGCCATCTCCCTCGGCCTCGCGGTGATGCCTGGCGCCATCGAGGCCGCCGCGCTGGTCGCCGCCCTGCTGGCCGGCCTCTTGCTGACGCTGGTGGCTGCGCGGTTCCGCGAGCCGGAGGCGCTGATCCTGTTCGGCGTCGCCCTCTCGGCGTTCACCGGCGCCGTCACCTCGCTTGTGTTCAACTTCTCGCCGTCGCCCGTCACCCTGGCGGAGGTGTTCGCCTGGCTGCTGGGCTCGGTGGCCAACCGCGACTGGGCCGACTTTACGCGCGCCCTCGGACCAATGGCGCTCGGCGCCGGCCTGTGCGCCTACGCCGCCCGTGGCCTCGTGATGCTCAGCCTGGGGGAGGAGACGGCCGCGATGTCCGGCCTGCCGATGCGCCGGCTGCGCACGGCCGCGGTCGCCGGCGCCTCGATCCTGACCGGCGCCGCCGTCGCGGCCGCCGGCATCGTCGGATTCGTCGGCCTGGCCGCGCCCCATCTCGTCCGCGCCGCTGTCGGCTCGGGGCCGAGTCGGATCCTCGCGCCCTCCGCCCTCGCCGGCGCAGTGCTGCTGACCGCGGCCGACCTGGCGGGGCGTATCATCCCGACCGAACAGGAACTGAAGCTCGGCGTCGTCACCGCCCTGTTCGGCGGGCCGCTGTTCGCCCTGATCGCCTGGCGCGCGGCACGGAGCTGGCGCGGATGACGCCGGCCCTGCGCCTTCGCGACGCCCGGGTGCAGCGGGATCGGCAGGTCGTGCTGGACGGCGCCGGTCTCGTGGCTGCGCCGGGCGAGGTCGTCGGCGTCGTCGGTCCCAACGGCGCCGGAAAGACCACCTTGCTGCGCGCCGTCCTCGGCCTTGCCCGCCTCGACGCGGGGACGGCCGAACTGGGCGGGCGGCCAGTCGATCGCCTCTCGGACGCCGAGCGCGCGGCGCTCGCCGCCTATCTGCCCCAGGAGCGTCGGATCGGATGGAACCTCTCCGCTTGGCGGATCGCCGCCCTCGGGGCGCCGGACGCGCAGCCCGGCGAGGCGCAGGCGCGCGCCCTTGCCGCCCTGGCGAGGGTCGGCCTAGCGGGGCTGGAAGATCGCGGCGTCCTCGACATGTCCGGCGGCGAGCGGGCGCGGACCCTGCTCGCCCGCCTGCTTGTCACCGGCGCGCCGCTGTTGGTGGCCGACGAGCCGACGGCTGGCCTTGACCCCGACGCACAGCTCCTCGCCCTCGACCTGTTCCGGGAAGAGGCGAGCCGGGGCGCGGCGGTGGTGCTGACGCTGCACGATCTCGGCCTGGCCGCGCGCGCCTGCGACCGGCTGGTGGTGATCCACCACGGTCGCGTTGTCGCCGAGGGCGCGCCGCAAGATGCTCTAAGCCCGCAGGTGCTGTTCGAGGTCTTCGGTCTCGCCGCTCGCCTGATCGAGACCGACGCCGGTCCGGTCCTCGCCGCCCGCCGCGCTTAGTCGGTCGCGGCCGCGTCCGTGCTGGCGGTCTGCGTCGCCGCGGGCGGATAGCCGTAGCCGCCGCGCCGCAGATCGTTGGATAGGGTGATCGGCACCCGCCCGCCGTGCAGCTTGGCGCGGTACATCTGCATCCCCTCGAGCACCCGCATGACGTAGTTGCGGGTCTCCGAGAATGGGATGCACTCGATGAAATCGATCGGGTCCGTGCTCCCGCCGCGCGGGTCGCCGCAGAACGCCGACCACTGGGTCGGCCGCCCCGGCCCGGCGTTATAGCCGGCCGTCGCCATGATGTAGGACCCGGAGAACTGGCCGACCAGCTGCCCCAGGTAGCTCGATCCGAGCCGCATGTTGTAGTCCGGGTCATCCAGGCGGGCGGGCGAATAGTCCATGCCGTTGCGGCGGGCGACGATCTGCGCCGTCGCCGGCATCACCTGCATCATGCCGCGCGCCCCGACCTGCGAGCGGACCAGCGGGTCGAAACCGCTTTCCTGGCGGGTGATGCCGAGCACCAGGGCCGGCTCCGGCCCGTTCGCCACTTGCGGGGGCGTGCGCAGCGGATAGCCGCGCTCGGGCAGCAGGAAGCCACGCTGCGCGGCGGCGCGGACGATTTTCATCGAGGTGTCCTGGTCGCCGTAGTTTCGCGCCAGGTCGACCAGCAGGGCCTGGTCTTCGAGGGTGTCGAGGTTGTCGTCCAGAAACAGCGCGAACACCCGGAACAGATCTCGGTACCCCTGGTCGAACAGCAGCCGCGTCGCCTGCACCGTCTCGCGGCCCTCGAACTTGGCCCGGTGCGCCTGGCTGATCGCCGGGTCCTTGCCGAGGTGCAGGTCGAGACCGATCCGCTCGGCCGCCAGCTGGCCATAGAAGGTGCCGTAGTGCTGGGCGCCGTCAGCGTAGAACTGCTGAGCCGCGGCGTGGTCGCCCTTGGCTTCGGCAGCGCGGCCCTGCCAGTAGCGGGCCCGGCCGCGCGTGATCGGCGAGGCGCCGATCTTCTCCAGGTTCGCAAAGTGGCGCGCCGCCCGGTCCGGGTCCTTGAGCTTCGAAAGCGCCAGCCAGCCGGCGTAGAACTCGGCGTCCGCCGCGTCGCCGCCGCTGGTCAGGCCGCTGTCGGCCGCCGCCGCATAGGCGGCGCGCGCATCGCCGGCCCGCACCGCCGCCAGCACCAGGCGATGCCGCTCGTACCAGATCTTGTCGGCCTGCTCGGCGGTCAACGCCTCGCGGGGGAAATACGGAAGCTGCGCGGCGGCCAGCGTGTCCATGCCGGCCCTGCGCAGGAAGGCGGCGCGCTCGACCGCGACGCCCGGGCTCTGGGCGACCGAAGCGGGCAGGGCGTTCACCAGGGCGTTGGCGTTGGAGGAGCCGGCCCGAAGCGCGATCCGCGCTGCCGCCGCCGCCTGCTGGTCAGCCGGGAGCAAGGCGACGATGTCGCGCGTCGCCGGTCCCTGCGGGCCGTAGAGCAGGATGTCGGCGCGCCGGGCATGATCGTCCTGGGTCAGGATGTCGCCGAACCGGGCCAGCATGCTGCGCTGCGCGTCCGCCTCGAAGCTGCGGTCGCGCCACCAGCGGCGGATCAGGCTCGTGGCCTCGGCGGGCTTGCCGGCAGCGCGCAGCGCCGACCCCAGGGCCATGGCCCCCTCGGCGGTCTGCGGCTCGCGGCCCTGGAACCAGGCGACGACCTCGGCGGGCGACTTGCCGGAGGTCTCGATCAGGCGCTCGGCGGCGGCGATACGTCGGGCCTCGCGCGGCCACCCGGCCAGGTCGCGGCGCGCCTGGTCCGCCTCATAAAAGCTCAGTGACGTCGAATTGGCGTCGACCAGCACCCAGGTCGCTGTCTTCCGGGCCAGCGAATCACCGATCTGGCCGATCGCCACGCGGGCGCCCGCGGCGTCGCCGCGGCGTCCGGCGTCGACCGCTCGGCGGAAGCTGGCGGCGTCGGCGTCCGACAGCGGCCGGCGCACAGTCTGATGATGCGCGACGGGGGCAGGGGCCTCGGGCGGCGCTTGGGCGGCGATCAGGTCGCCGAGGGGGTCCGGAGCCTGCGCCCGCGCCAGAGTGCCGGCGAGCATGACCATACCGGAGAGGAGAAGCGCTTTTCGGACGTTCACGTGCAACTTTGTCCCCCGACGGAACTTGCCGATATGAAGATTGCGGGGCAAACCCGCATCCCCATAATGTCGCGCGTTTTCTGAACGTCGCTCAAACAAGCGCGCTCTTCACGGCTTTTTGCGAAAGACCATGACCGACCTCTCGTTCAGGGGCGTCCTTCCGGCGCTTGTCACTCCCTTCCGCAACGGCCGCGTCGATGAGGCGGCGTTCGTCGCCCTTGTCGAGCGCCAGATCGACGGCGGCGTCCATGGCCTTGTGCCGGTCGGCACCACCGGCGAGACCGCCACCCTCAGCCACGAGGAACACCGCCGGGTCGTCGAACTGTGCGTCCAGACCGCGCGCGGACGGGTCCCGGTGATCGCCGGCGCCGGTTCGAACTCGACGGAAGAGGCCATCGAGCTTGTGCGCCACGCCAAGGCGATCGGCGCCGACGCCGCCCTGGTCGTAACGCCCTATTACAACCGCCCGAACCAGGAGGGGCACTACGCCCACTTCGCGGCGATCAACGACGCCGTGCAACTGCCGGTGTTCGTCTACAACGTGCCGAGCCGCACCAGCACCGACATCTCGAACGAGACCCTGGCCCGCCTCGCCAAGCTGCCGAACATCATCGGCATCAAGGACGCAACCGGCGATCTGACCCGCGCCAGCTTCCAGCGCCTGATGTGCGGCGAAGATTGGATCATGCTGTCGGGGGACGATCCCACCGCGCTCGGCTACATGGCCCATGGCGGCCACGGCTGCATCTCGGTGACCGCCAACGTTGCGCCGGAACAGTGCTCGGCCTTCTATGACGCCGCCCTGTCCGGCGACTGGGCCGGGGCCCTGCAGGCCCAGGATCGGTTGATCACCCTGCACAAGGCGCTGTTCTCCGATTCCTCGCCGGCTCCGACCAAGTACGCCCTGGCCCATCTCGGCCTGTGCACCGACGAGGTGCGCCTGCCGCTGGTCGCCGCGTCCGAGGCCTCCCGCCGCGAGGTGCTCCAGGCGATGAAGGACGCAGGCGTGGCCTGATGGCCGGCAACCCTGCAGCGGGCAAGCTGATCGCCGAAAACCGGCGCGCCCGGTTCGACTACTTCCTGGAGGACACCTTCGAGGCCGGCATCGCCCTGACCGGCTCGGAGGTGAAGAGCCTGCGGAACGGCAAGGCCAACATCGCCGAGAGCTATGCGGCCGTGGAAGGCGATCAGGTCATGCTGGTGAACGCCGACATCCCGAAGTACGCCCAGGCTGGTCCGCATTTCAATCACGAGCCGAGGCGGCCCCGGAAGCTGCTGCTCCACCGCCGCGAGATGGACAAGCTGATCGGCGCGGTGAACCGCGACGGGCGGACGATCATCCCGACCAAGCTCTATTGGAACGACAAGGGCCTGGCGAAACTCGAACTGGCCCTCGCCAAGGGCAAGAAGGTCCACGACAAGCGCGACACCGTGGCCGAGCGAGACTGGCAGCGGGACAAGGCGCGCCTGCTCCGCGACAAGGGCTGAGCCCTAGCGCGACGCGTAGGCGACCACCTTAACCCGCCGGCCCGCGGGCAGCGGATCGCCGGGCCGCAGGCCGTTCAGCATCAGGAAGGTGTCGAGCCGCGCCTCATCCACCGCCATGCGCTGGGCCAGCCGCTCTGGCGTGTCCCCGGGCCGGGCGGCGATCACCTCGATCCGGCGGGCGCGCAGTTCGGCCGATTCGCGCGGACCGACGCGGCGCAGCGACCTGATCAGCTCGTCGACCGTGCGCGCCCCGCCGTTCGGCGCCAGGAAAAGGAACTGGAACGTCTGGTTCGGCCCGCCTTCGAACACGGCGACGGTCACCTCGACAGTTCCGCGTTGGCTCCGCGCCAGGGCCGGCAGGACGATCCCGTCCATGCCGCCGCTGCGCACCCGCTCGGCGCGGCCGGCCTGGACCGGCGTCTGACCGGCGGCGCGGCGCAGCGCCTGATAGGCCTGGTCCTCGAGATCGCGCCCGCTTCGCCCGGTAATGGTGAACTCGCCGGCCAGGTTGTTCGGCCCCTCGATCTTCACCGCCTGCGGGCTGTTGGACAGGGTCACCCCCGGCGGCGCGTCGAAGGCGACGCCGAGACCGGGATGCGCGAAGCCACGCCGGTTGACGAAGCCCTGCTCCGGGTCGTCGCCGTAGAGCAGCCCGTCGATGGCGGCGAAAAACGGCTCTTCGCGCTCGCTGGCGCCGGGCTGCGGCGTGACGCGGCGCGCCTCCTGGGCGGCGCGGGCGATACGCTCGCCGGTCAGGGGGTGGGTGCGGGCCCACTCCGGCACCGCCTTGGCCGGCTCCTGATTGCGCTGACGCTCGCTCAGCTGGTCCTCAGCTTGCAGTGCGCTCAACATGTCGGCCACCGCGTGCGGCGCGTACCCTCCGGCGGTCAGGTAGCGCACCCCTAGAGCGTCGGCCTGGAACTCCTGATTTCGCGAATAGCTCAGCACGTTGAGCTGGCCGAATCGGTTGGCCAGCTGGGCGAGCTCGCCGGAGCCGGTCACCGCCCCGACGATCAGCGCGCCGATGCCGGACAGCACCGTCCGCTGCTGGCGCCCGCCGGCGTGATTCGCCGTCACATGGCCGACCTCGTGGCCAAGCACGGCGGCCAGTTCGGCCTCGCTGTTCAGGATCGCGAGCAAGCCGCGCGTGATGTAGACGTGGCAGCCCGGCGGGGCGGTGAAGGCGTTTACCGCCGGGGAATTCACCACATGGAAGCCGCAGTCCCGACGGCCCGCGGCGCCGGCCACGCGCTCGCCGACCTGGCGCACATAGGCGGCCTGGCGGCCTTCCAGGAGACCGCCATAGGCCTCGATGGTCGCCACATGCTCACGGGGAACCGGCGGCGGGCTGGGGTTTCGTTGCAAGCTCGGCTGAGCCACGGCGGCGCCCGCCAGGCTGACGGCGGCGGTGGCAAGGAGAAGTCGGCGCATGACAGCAAGCTCCACCATGGATCGCCGCATCACAACAGCGCAGCCGCCGTCGGGTTCCCGAGGTCGCAGGAGAGGGAGCTTTCCTCGCCGCAGCCGACGGCCGCCATCGGGCCATCGGCTGAACCCGTCAGGTGGACGGGGAGGGTGGTGCCGCCGGGCAGGATTGAACTGCCGACCTCAGCCTTACCAAGGATGCGCTCTACCACTGAGCTACGGCGGCGAAAGGCGAGGCGGCGCATATAGCGGGCCGATCCCGCCGCGTGAAGCCCAAATCGCGCAGCTCGCTTGACGCAGGCTCCGGCCGGTCGCACCGGTGGCTCATGAGCGCCGACCCGCCGCCCAAAAAGACCCATGCCGAGGAGCGCCAGGAGAAGCTTGCCCAGGCCCTGCGGGCGAATCTGCGCCGCCGCAAGGCCGCCGACCCGGCGCCGCCCCGCAAGCCGGAGACCGATGGCTGACGCCCTTTGCGCTGCTGCGCCGTCAGGCTAGATAGCCCCGACCGGGCGCGCCGATATTCCGCAGGCGGCGCCCAGATCGAGGAACGGGATTGGACCGCATCGCCATCATCGGCGGCGCCCGCCTGACGGGGGAAATCCCGATCAGCGGCGCCAAGAACTCGGCCATCAAGCTGATGGCGGCCAGCCTGCTCACGGACGAGCCCCTGCGCCTGACCAACATGCCGCGCCTGGCCGACACCCGCTTCCTCGGCCGACTGCTGCAGCGGCTCGGGACCGAGGTGATCGAGCGCGACGGTCCGGACGGAGCCGAGACGCTGCTGACGACCCGCGAAGTGGTCTCGGGCTTCGCGCCCTACGACCTGGTCCGCCAGATGCGCGCTTCGTTCAACGTCCTTGGCCCGCTGCTGGCCCGCAGCGGCCAAGCCAAGGTCTCGCTGCCCGGCGGCTGCACCATCGGCGCCCGGCCGGTCGATCTGCACCTCAAGGCGCTGGAAGCGCTCGGAGCCCGCATCGATCTTCATGAGGGCTACGTCTACGCCCAGGCGCCGCGCGGCCTGAAAGGCGGCCAGATCGAATTTCCGTTCGTCTCCGTCGGGGCTACCGAACATGCCCTGCTGGCGGCTGTCCTGGCCGAAGGACAGACGGTGATGACCAACGCCGCCTGCGAGCCGGAGATCACCGACCTCGCCGAGTGCCTCAACAAGATGGGCGCGAAGGTGGCCGGCGCCGGAACGTCGACGATCCGGATCGAGGGCGTCCGCCGTCTGACCGGCGCGACTCACGCCGTGCTGCCCGACCGCATCGAGACCGGCACCTATGCTATGGCGGCCGCCATGGCCGGTGGCGAGGTGCGGCTGACCCGCACCCGTAGCGACTTCCTGACCACCCTGATCGACAAGCTGGTCGAGGCCGGCGTCGAGGTTGTGCCGCACAACGACGGCTTGACCGTTCGTCGCGATCCGTCGCGGCGCCTGAAGGCCGTCGAGCTCGAAACCGATCCCTACCCGGGCTTCGCGACCGATCTTCAGGCTCAATTCATGGCCCTGATGACCCTCGCCGAGGGTGAGAGCGTTATCCGCGAGACCATCTTCGAGAACCGCTTCATGCACGTCCCCGAACTCGCCCGCCTCGGCGCCGAGATCGCTGTCCAGGGCGGCGAGGCGCGGGTTCGCGGGGTCGAGACGCTGGAGGGCGCGCAAGTGATGGCCACCGACCTGCGGGCTTCGGTCAGCCTCGTCATCGCCGGCCTCGCGGCACGCGGCGAGACGGTGGTCAACCGCGTCTACCACCTCGACCGCGGTTTCGAGAGGCTGGAGGAAAAGCTCAGCGCCTGCGGGGCGCAGATCCGCCGCATCAAGGGTGAGCCTGAGCCCCAGGTCGAGGAGTAGGCGTTCGATGGCTCAAGCCCAGCCCCTTCGCCTGCTGGCGCAGGACGAGGCCGATCTTGCGGTCCTGTCCGCCGCCGCCCAGGACGCGGTGCTGAAGGTTGGCGACATCCAGTTCGAAGCCGCCGCTCGCCGCCTGACCCTCGCCTTCAACCGCTACCGCTGGGAGGGGGCCGGCCGCCAGCGCGTACGCGCCGCGCTGCAGATCGCCGGCGTGCTCAAGGTCGAGGCGCGCCGCATCCGCCGCAACGCGCCGGACGCGGTGCTTCAATTGCTGGCGATCACCTTCGAGGCCGGCGAAGCTCCGGGCGGCGTGCTGACCCTCAGCTTCGCCGGCGGCGGCGACGTGCGGGTTGAGGTCGAGTGCATCGAGGCCGTCCTGGCCGACGTCTCCCAGCCCTGGCCGACGCCGCGCACGCCCGAGCACGAGGCCTGAGGGTTTCGCGGAGATGGCGGTTTTGCCGCCGTCCCGCTAAGAGAGCCCGCCATGCGACGCTTTCGCTCCACCGACGCCGATTTCGAAACCGCCTTCGCCGCCTTTGTCGAGGAGCGTCGCGACACGCCGGAGGAGGTCGACGCGATCGTCCGCGACGTGCTGGCCGCCGTTCGCTCCGAAGGCCTCGAGGCTCTGCTGCGCTATGCTCGCGAGTTCGACAAGGTCGAGCTGACCGAGGCGACGATCCGGGTCAGCGCAGCCGAAATCGACGCCGGCGCCGAGTCCTGCCCGGCCGAGGTCCGCGAGGCGATCGCCTTCGCCGCCGGCCGCATCCGCGCCTATCACGAGCTTCAGCGGCCGGCGGATCAGAAATTCACGGACGAGGCCGGCGTCGAGCTCGGCTGGCGTTGGGGGCCACTCGAATCCGTTGGCGTCTACGTGCCAGGCGGCCGCGCCGCCTATCCGTCGACCGTGCTGATGAACGCCGTGCCGGCCGCCGCCGCCGGTGTCGAGCGCATCGCCATGGTCACCCCGCCGGGCCGCCTGCAGCCAGCCGTGCTGGCCGCCGCCCAGGCCGCGGGCGTCACCGAGATCTGGCGCGTCGGCGGGGCCCAGGCGGTCGCCGCCCTGGCCTATGGTGCCGGGCCGATCCGGCCGGTCGACAAAATCGTTGGGCCTGGCAACGCCTTCGTGACCGCCGCCAAGCGGCGGGTCTATGGCGTCGTCGGCATCGACGCGCTGGCCGGACCGTCGGAGATTGTCGTCGTCGCCGACGGGGCCAATCATCCCGACTGGATCGCCGCCGACCTGCTCTCCCAGGCCGAGCACGACCCGGCGGCGCAATCGATTCTGATCACCGACGACGAGGCGTTCGCCGAACAGGTGGTCGCCGCCCTCGAGACCCAGCTCTCCGTGCTGGCCACCGGCAAGGACGCGTCCGCCTCCTGGCGCGACCACGGCGCCGTCGTCATCGCGCCTCTGGCCGAGGCCCCGCGGCTGGTCGACCTCATTGCTCCCGAACACGTCGAGTTCGCGGTGGAGAATCCGGAACGTCTCGCCGACCGGGTGCGCCACGCGGGCGCGATCTTCCTGGGTCGCCTGACCCCGGAGGCGATCGGGGACTATGTGGCCGGCTCCAACCATGTCCTGCCGACCAGCCGTGCGGCGCGGTTTTCTTCAGGCCTGTCGCTCTACGATTTCCTCAAGCGCACCTCGTTCGTGAAATGCGACGAGGCGGCGTTCGCAGCGCTCGCTCCGGCCACGGTCGCCCTGGCCGAAACCGAAGGGCTGCCAGCCCACGCCCGCTCCGCGGCGATCCGGCTCGGGCAGACCAAGGCCTAGGAACCGGATCGCCCGAGGCCGCGTTCCCGCCTTTCGGGGGAGCGTCACCTTAAGGCCCGGCATGTTCCAAACTTCCGCCGCTGACCAAACCGCGGCTGCACCCGCCGCGGTCCAGCCCTCGCTCGCCGAACAGCTCTGGGCCTTCGGCCGCGACGCCTGGACCCATCTCAACAGCCTTGATCCCGGCGAGGCCGGGCTGAACTTCCTGATTTCGGCGGCCATCGTCCTGGCGGCGTTGGGCGTGGTCTGGGCGCTGCGCCGCCTCTTCGATCACTGGCTGTCGCGCCTGTCCGAGCACGAGAGCGTCGAGATGGCCGAATCGGAGCGGCGCACGCCGCGCGCCGCCGGCTTGACCTGGGGTCTCCTGCGTCTGGTCATCCTCCTGAGCGCGCTCGGCATGGTCGCAGCGGTGTGGGGAATCGATCTGCTGGCCTGGCTGTCCGGGGAGGCCGGCGTCCGGCTGATCCGCCTGGCTCTGATCGCCGTCCTCGCCACCGCACTGGTCGAGGTCGCCGGCTTCGTCATCGGGCGGTTCGTCGAGGGCTTCGCGAGCCGCAGCCGCGATTCGCGTCGCGCCAGTCAGATCCGCTCGCTGGGGCCGCTGCTCAAGGGCTCGGTCCAGGCGGTGCTGATCGTCGTCGGTCTCCTCACCGTCCTGTCGGAAATCGGTGTCCAGGTCGGGCCGCTGCTGGCCAGCGCCGGCGTGGTCGGACTGGCGCTCGGCTTCGGGGCCCAGACCATCGTCAAGGACTTCCTGACCGGGGTCTTCCTGATCGCGGAGGACGCCGTCTCCGTCGGCGACAACGTCCGTATCGGTGAAGCCGGCGGCACGGTGGAATCGATGACCCTGAGGACGATCCGCCTGCGCGACATGGACGGGACGCTGCACATCTTCCCCTACAGCGAAGCCCAGGTGATCCATAACCGCACCAAGGCCTTCTCGTCCTATGTCTTCGAGGTTCTGGTGACCTACGCGGCCGATGTCGACCAAGCGCTGCAGGTGATGGCCGAAGTCGGTGAGACGATGCGCGCCGACCCGGCGTTCAGCGGAGTCATCACCAAGCCGTTCGAAATTCTCGGCGTGGACCGGCTCACCGACAGCGGAGTGCTGTTGAAAGCTCGGGCGACCACCCGGCCTAAGGAGCAATGGAAGATCGGCCGCGAGTACAACCGACGGGTAAAGCTGGCCTTCGACGCCGCCGGCATCGAAATCCTCGCCAAGGCGACGCCGGTCGTGCTGTCCGAAGCCCCAGGCGAGCCGACCCCTGAGCCTTCATCCACGAGGGCGGCTGAGCCGCGCAGCTTCGAGGCGCCGGAGGCGCGGTCATCAAGCTGAACCATTCCTGTCAAAATCGTCGTGCAAGCCGTTCAGGCAGGGATTCCTAAGGTCGTCTCCATCGGGGCCGACGGCCCTGTCGAAGACACCAGAAGACGGAGTTTCCAGATGCCCAACTTCAAGACGACCATCGGCGGCGGCGCGCTCGCCGCGCTGCTGGCCGGCGCGATCGCCGCCAGCGCTTCCGCCGCGCAGGCGCAAGGCATCGGCGGGGTCACCAACTGCTCGGCGCCAGGCGGCAAGCAGGAGGCCGGGGCCCTGATGGGCGCGGTGGTCGGCGGCTTGATCGGCAACAAGGTCGGCGGCCGGCATCCGACCGGCGAGACTGTGGTCGGAGCCGCGGCCGGCGCCGCGGCAGGTTCGGCGATCGGCTGCCAGATGCAGAAGAGCCGGGCGAACGCGGCCCACGCCTCGACCTACACCCAGGGCGGCTATCGGCTCTCGTCCGAAATCGCGCCAGCGAAGTTCAACAAGATCGGCGACACCTTCGTCTCGCGCCGCTCGGTGAACTTGCGGGCCGCGCCGTCCACCGGCTCCAACCGCGTCGGCGCATTGCGGCCGGGCGAGCAATTCCAGGCTCTGGCTCAGGTGCGCGGAAGGGAGTGGATTCTTGTCGGTCAGGACGGCGTCGGGATCGGCTATGTCCACGGCGACTTCGTCGAACCAACCGGCCGCCGCTACGCCCGCTATTGAGCGACGGATCGAGACGCCCGACGCACCTGCGCCGGGCGTTTCATCATGTCCGGGATGACGCAGGCCCCGGGATTGTCATAAAGCTCGCCATCGCCTCAACGCGGACGCCTGATCCGGAAGCAATGGCCGACGAGCGCAAGATCCATCGCCTGCAAAGCGTCGAGCTCGACGACGAGTCGCTCGCGGCGGTGTCGCGCGACCAGGAGCAGGAGCGGCAGATCGCCATCTTCGACCTGCTCGAGGATAACTATTTCCAACCCGACGGAGCGGCCGGCGGACCGTACGACCTGCGGATGGGGCTGGTGGAGAATCGGTTGGTGCTCGACGTCCGCGGCCCCGACTACGTCCGCAGCCACGTCCTGTCGCTGTCGCCATTCCGAGGCTTGATCAAAGACTATTTCATGATCTGCGAGAGCTACTATCAGGCGATCCGCAACTCGACGCCGTCGCAGATCGAAGTGCTCGACATGGGCCGCCGCGGCGTCCACAACGAAGCCTCCGGACTGTTGCAGGAGCGGCTGAAGGGCAAGATCGAGACCGACCTCGGCACCGCCCGTCGTCTGTTCACCCTAATCTGCGCGCTGTATCGGCGCGGGTAGCGGATGTCCGATCCGCCTCCTTCCGATCCGCCGATCGGCGCGGTCCTTTTCGCCTGCAACTTCAACCGCGTCCGCTCTCCCATGGCCGAGGCGCTGCTGAAACGGCTGGTCGGTGACCGCATCTTCGTTGACAGCTGCGCGCTCAAGCCGGCCCTGGAAGACGGGATCGATCCCTTCGCCGAGGCGGTGATGGCGGAGATCGGCTGCGACCTCGCCCCGCACCGCGCCAAGACGTTCGACGAGCTGCAGGACGACTCCTTCGACCTGGTCATCTCGCTAACGCCGGAGGCCCAGCACCGGGCGGTCGAACTCAGCCGCGGCCGGGCTACGGAAATCGAGTACTGGCCGACGTTCGACCCGACCCTGGCCGAAGGCTCGCGCGAGGCGCGCCTGGCGGCCTACCGCCAGGTTCGCGACACCCTTGCCGAGCGCATTCAGGCCCGGTTCCGGCGCTGATGCGCGCCCATCGACCGCAGCATCCCCTCTGGATATACATCTCGCCGATCCCCGGCTCGCGTCCCAAAGGGTGCGGGCCGTCCTTTTACGCCGATGATGCTGCTTGGGAGCCTGCATGGCGAAGGATGAGCTTCTGGAATTTCCGGGCACGGTCAGTGAAGTCCTGCCCAACGCGACCTTCCGCGTGAAACTCGAGAACGAGCACGAGATCATCGCCCACACGGCCGGCAAGATGCGCAAGAACCGCATCCGGGTCTCGGCCGGCGACAAGGTGCTTGTCGAGATGACACCGTACGACCTTTCCAAGGGCCGCATCACCTTCCGCGTTCGATAGGAATTCAGAGTTTGGCCCCACCCCCTCAACGCCTGGTCCTGGCCTCGGCGAGCCCGCGTCGCCTCGACCTCCTGCGCCAGGTCGGGTTGGAGCCGGACGCGGTCACCGCCGCGGACATCGACGAGTCTCCGCTTCGCAATGAAACGCCGCGCCGGCTGGCGCTGCGCCTGGCGGCGGCCAAGTGCGCTCATGTCGCCGCAGCCGACTCGGCAGCCTTTGTCCTCGGCGCCGACACCGTCGTCGCGGTTGGCCGCCGCGTCCTGCCGAAGGCGCAGACGGCGGAAGAGGTCCGCGCCTGCCTCGACCTGCTCTCCGGTCGCTCGCACCGTGTGCTGACCGCCGTCGCGGTCGCCGGCCCAGACGGCCGTCGGGTCGAGCGGCTCTCCGAAACCCGCCTGCGGTTCAAGCGGCTCAGCGACGACGACATTGCTCGCTACATCGACAGCGGCGAGGGGATCGGCAAGGCCGGCGGTTACGGCGTCCAGGGCCGGGCCGGAGCCTTCGTGCTGGAACTCCAGGGCTCCTACACGGGTGTCGTGGGCCTGCCGCTCTATGAGACCGTTAGCCTGCTCGAAGGCGTGGGATATATCCGCCGATGACCCTACGTCGCCTCTTCCTCGACCGTGGCGTCGGCGAAAGCCGCGGGGTTGTCACCCTCGACGGCGCTCCGGAACGGCTGATCGTCCATCGCGACGGCGACGATCCGAAGTTGCGGCTCGGCGCTCGGGCCATCGCCCGCGTGGCCAGCCTTGAGCCCGCCCTCGCCACCGCCTTCCTCGACCTGGGCGGGGGCGCGGAGGCGATCCTGCCGTTCAAGAGCGACGCAAAGCCGGTCCGCGGACAGGCGGTGGAGATCGAGATTCGCAGCGAGCCACGCCGCGGCAAGCTGGCCATCGCCAGGCTGGTCGGGGAGGAGGAGGGGGCGCCACGCCTGCTCGGCGAGCCCCGCTCCCTGGCCGACGAGCTTCGCGGCTACGCCCGCGACGCCGTTATCATCGAAGGTCCGGAGGCCCGCGCCGTCGCCGACGAGGCGGAGGCCGAGGCTTTGGAGATCCTCCATCCGCTGCCCGGCGGCGGCGTCCTCGCCATCGAACCGACCCGGGCGCTCACCGCCATCGACGTCGACACCGGCGAACGCAAGGGGGCGGACGTCAAGCGCGTGACCCGCCAGGCGAACCTGACGGCCCTGACCCTGGCTGCCCGGCTCCTGCGGCTTAAGGGAATCGGCGGCATCGTCGTCGTCGATTTGGTTGGCCGCGGTCACGACGGCAACGCGTTGATGGCCGCCGCGCGGGCCGCCTTCGGGCCGGACAATCCGGGTGTCGCCATCGGCCCGGTTGGCCGCTTCGGGACGATGGAGCTCTCGTTGCCCCGTCGCGTCCGGCCGCTTGCGGAGGTTCTGTGTGGCGAAGACGGTCGCTTCAGCGATCGGACGCTCGCCTTGCGGCTCATTCGGAAGCTCGAATCCGAAGCGATGGTTCAGCCGGGGGCTCGGCTCGTCGCCTCCGCCGCGCCGACCATCGCCGAGGCGAGCCGGCCGCTGCTCGCGCCGCTGGCCGGGCGCTACGGCGCCCGGTTCGATCTGCGCCCCACGCCCGGCTACCCGCGCGAGCGCTTCGAGGTTGGGACAGCATGAGCGCCCCGGGTTGTCCCATCTGTGGCAAGCCGTCGGTCGAGAAATACCGGCCGTTCTGCTCCGGCCGTTGTGCGAACGTCGACCTTCAGCGCTGGCTGACCGGCGCCTACGCCGTACCGGCCGAGGAGGGGGAGGGCGGCGTTTCGGACGATCCGACCGAGGACTGAAAGCCCGGCTGGACTTCCGAAATCGGCTCTTCTATAGACGCGGCTCCCGCGTCGGCGGCCTTCGCCTGGGTAGCTCAGTTGGTAGAGCAGCGGATTGAAAATCCGCGTGTCGGTGGTTCGAATCCGCCCCCAGGCACCACTTCCCTCATAGAGAGGCCAGCGCCTCCGCTCGGCGCAACTTTCGCGCGCGGCGACACTTCGCGGTTGAGCCAATTCAGTCCTCTCAGTCCAGATTCCAGGCGGCTGCGGGCGATCTCTATTCTGATCAACGGAGCGGGTTCCGTCGCGTCACGTCAGCAGTCTGCCTATATTCGCCGCAGCGAACGCTAGGAACTGCGGCGCCGTGATCCAGACTTCCGGAAACGGAGTTCTGTGAATTTTTCATTGCAATGCAGCATCTGCACAGCCGCCTTAGAGGAGTGGCCGAGAAAAAACCGTGGCGCATCAATGTGTGCGTTGCAGCAACAACCAGAATGGGTCGCTCTCTGTGATCACGGCGCTAAGACTGACCCCTTGACGCCTAATTAAGGGGTTGCCAAAGGGTCACAGCCGCACGTCTAACATAGCGGTAAGACTTCGGGTCCCCGACAGGGGCTCGGGGTCGCCTCGCGCCTTCGAAACGCCAAGCTTCCCACGAGCAAGTTGGGAGATGCGTTACGGGTCGGGCGTAAGCGACAGCGGTCTGTCGCCGCGGTCCGAGAAATCGGGTCGGGGCGGCGGGCTTGTTTCAACTAGGGTGGAGACGCTCTCGCGCGACGACCCTCCGGCCAATCGTGCTAGACCAACCAGGAACTGGCGACAGATGCTCGACAACAAACTGAAGACCCCCTTCATCGCTCTCGCTGGCGCGCTCGCGCTGGCGCTGAGCGCGCCGGCGTTCGCCCAGGACGCCGCCGCCCCCGCCGCCCCGGCCGCTGCGGCGCCCGCGGCTGACGCCGCCGCCGCTCCTGCGGACGCGGCTGCTGCTCCGGCCGCCGCTCCCGCGGACGCCGCTGCGGCTCCGGAATCCTCCGATCCGCCGACCATGAAGCACGCCGGCAAGCTCGGCATCGGCACCATGTTCATGGACGCCGACCCGGTCGTTAAGGTCATCATGATCGGCCTGGTGCTGGCTTCGATCTTCTCTTGGACCCTGCTGGTCACCAAGCTGGTCGAATTCCGCAGCCTGAACCGCACCACCGACAACTTCCTTGAGCAATTCCGCGGCGCGAAGTCGATCAACGACATGAACCGCATCGCGCTCTCGGAAGAGTTCGACGGCAACCCGCTGGCCGACATGGCCGCCGCGGCCGCGCAGGAAATCGAGCTGTCCCGTCAAGCGGGCCTGCAGATCACCGGCGAACACCGCGACAACACCATCGCGCGCGCTGCGGCCGCCGTCGGCGCCGTGCAAGCCTCGCTGGCTCGCCGCCTGTCGAACGGCATGCAGTTCCTGGCCTCGGTCGGCTCCAACGGTCCGTTCATCGGCCTGTTCGGCACCGTCTACGGGATCATGAACTCCTTCATCGGTATCGCGAACACCAACACGACCAACCTGGCCGTCGTGGCCCCCGGCATCGCCGAGGCCCTGCTCGCCACCGGTCTGGGCCTCTTCGCCGCCATCCCGTCGGTTATCTTCTACAACTACTTCCAGACGCGGATTTCCGCTTACGGCGCCCGTACGGAAGGGTTTGTGGCTGAACTGCTGAACGCCATCTCGCGGCAGCTCGACAAGGGAGCCTAAGCCACATGGCAGCCAAACTCTCGGGTTCCGGGGGTGGCAGGTACCAAGAGGAGCAGAACGCAGAGATCAATGTCACGCCCTTCGTGGACGTGATGCTGGTCCTCCTGATCATCTTCATGGTGGCGGCGCCTATGGCGGCGGTCACCGTGAAGGTGAACCTGCCCCCCGCGGTGGCTCCGCCCGGCACGAACCCGCCAAAGCCGGTCTACATCTCGCTGCAATCGAACGGCCGGATCTTCATCCAGGACTTCGCGACGGATCTCTCCGCCCTCGGCGACGATCTCCGCGCGAACCTGGGCGAGAGCCGCAACCCGACGAAAGAGCGGATCTTCATCCGGGCTGACAGGGACGTGCTCTACGGCGACTTCATGGGCGTTATGAACATGCTGCAGGACAATGGGTTCTACAGCGTGGCCCTGGTCGGCGAAGAACAGTGAGGGGCGTGACACATGGCTGACACCTCCCAACACGAAGCGATGCACGTTCGGCACAACCCGTTCGACGATCCGAAGCCGAAGGCCAACAAGGGCGCGATCATCGCCATTGTTGTGTCCCTCATCGCTCACGTCGCCGTCGGTGTGTATCTTTGGAAGACCCGTTTCGAACCGAAGTACAAGGCGTACTCGGATGAGGTGACGGACGTGGCGATCATCAAGCCCGTCCCGCCGCCGCCTCCGCCGCCGCCGCCGCCGCCGCCGCCGAACACGCCGCCGCCGCCGCCGCCCAAGCTGCAGCCGCGGCCTCCGGTTGCGGTGACTGACGTGCCGACCATTCCGCCGCTGCCGGTTCCGCCGGTCGAGCGTCGGGTGGAAGAGCCCCGGCCGCCGGCTCCGCCGCCGCCGGAGCCGCCGCGCCCGTCGGTGATCACGCAGCCGGACTGGCTTCGTCGTCCCTCCGCCGAGGACATGGCCCGGTATTATCCGGAACGTGCCCAGCGGATGGAAACCGAAGGCCGGGCCACGATCAGCTGCTCGGTGACCGCGCGCGGTACGCTCGAGACCTGCTCGGTGGCTTCGGAAGAACCCGGCGACATGGGCTTCGGCGATGCCGCCCTGCGTCTGGCGCGTCTGTTCAAGATGCGGCCCCAGACCAAGGACGGCCAGCCGGTCGACGGCGGCACTGTGCGGATCCCGATCCGCTTCAGCCTGCCCCGCTGATCGCTCAGCGAGCCAAGGAACAGGCCCCGGAGGCGTCCGCCTCTGGGGCTTTTTCTTTGCCGTAAGGCCTGAGGCAAATCCGGCGCGCAGCGCGCTTGATCGGCGCGGCGGTCGCGACTAGAACCGGCGCTCGCGATGCGCCGCCCTAGCTCAGTTGGTTAGAGCGCCAGATTGTGGCTCTGGAGGTCTCCCGTTCGATCCGGGAGGGCGGTACCATCGCTTTCGGCGTGTTTGCGCCGATCACGCGATATCCAAAATTTCGAACTCAGCCCGCCAGGGCCAGCGTCGCCGGCTGCTCGGCGCCGGGAACGGGCTCGCCGAGGAACTCGGCGGCCCGGGCGAGGGTCCATTCGCGTAGCTTGCGCATGGCCGGGCGCTTGGCCGCGTCGTCACGCATGGCGAAGACGTAGGCGCCGATCTCGGCCCCGAGCGAGACGCCCGGCGGGCTCGAGACCGGCTCCAGCACGCCGTCCAGGATATCGTCGGCGATGAGGAAGGGGTTGGCCAGCGCCACGCCCTGGCCGCGCCGGGCGGCGTCAAGCGTCATGTGGGCGTGCCACAGACGCGAGCCGGGGAGGCGGGCCGGGGTCTCGACCCCATGGGCGGCGAACCAGCCGCGCCATTCCTCGTCGTTCTCCTCGTGCAGCATCTTCACGGTCAGGAAGTCGCTCGGTTCGCCCGCGATCGGATTGGCGTCCAGCCACTGGCGACTGGCCACGGGGAACACCTGCGGCCGCGCGAAGGTCAGCCAGTCGACGCCGGGCGGCGGACCCGCGTCGGCTATGTCGCGCACGAAGCGGATGTCGCCGTCGGCCTCGTCGGCGTTGAAATCGGGCGCGGCGTCCGTGGGGCGCAGTTCGACCTCGATGCCCGGGTTCAGTTCGGAGAAATGATCCAGCGCCGCCGCCAGCCATCGCGTGGCGAATCCTGGCACGCACCAGATCAGCAGCCGGTCGCCCTTCTCGCCGCCCATGACCTCGCGGGTGGCGCGAGCCACCTCCATCATCGAGGCCGAAATCGCGGCGTGATAGCGTCGGCCGGCGGCGTTCAGTTTCGGAGTCGCCGAACTGCGGTCGAACAGCGCCCGGCCCAGCCAGGCCTCCAGGGCCCGAAGGTGGCGGCTGACGACGGCGTGGTCGACGCACAGCTCCAGCGCCGCCTTGCGCACGCCGCCCACCCGGCCCACCGCCTCGAAGGCGCGCAGCGAGGCGAACGGCGGAATGGCCTTACGCTCGGCGACGAGGCCGGCGGCAGGGGTGTGCTTGAGGATTTCGATGTCGTTCATGGTCGGGCTTCCGGCCTTCGGCCTGTCTGCCGGGATATCAAGGCTACAACCGGCCGACCGCCCGTGAAAGGCCGGCAAACCGCCGCGCCTGCGGTTGGTCACAGCCTGTGGCGGTCAGTCCGCACCAGCTCATGCAGGAAATCGACCACCGCCCGGATGCGCGGCAGGTGCCGCTGATCGGCGTGGAGCACCAGCCAGTAGCTCCGCTCGATGGCCACCGCTTCGGGCAGAATCCGCACCAGCCGCGGGTCCTGAGCGGCGGCGAAGACGTGCAGAACGCCCAGCCCGAGGCCGGACGCCACCGCCGCCTGCTGCGCGGCGATCGAGCTTGAACGGAACACCGGCCGGGCCCCGGCCACGACCTGGTCGAGGAATTTCAGCTGCGGAATGTCGATAAGATCGTCGATGTACCAGACCAACGGGTGGTCCTTCAGCTCCGACAACTGGGCGATCGGCCCGACGCTCTCGAGGTAGTCACGCGAGGCGAACAGTCCAAGGCGATAATCGGCGAGCTTCTGCGTGTAGAGCCGCCCGCTCTCGGCTCGCGACAGGCTGACGGCGATGTCCGCCTCGCGCTTCGAGAGATTGACCGCCCGCGCCTCCGGAACCAGCTCCAGCGTGACGCCCGGATGGCGCTCATGCAGCGCCTTGACGTGCGGCGCCACCAGCCATGCCCCGAACGCCTCCGGCGTCGCCAGGCGCACGGCGCCGGCCGGTCGCTGGCTCTCGGCGCCCAGCTTCTCGGCGGCCGCCAGGGCCTCGGCCTCGATCCGCTCGGCGTGCTCCAGCAGTCCCGCCCCGGCGTCGGTCAGCTTCGCGCCGCGTGGCGAGCGGTGCACCAGCTTGGCGCCGACGGCGCCCTCCAGGGCGCTCAGCCGGCGAGCCACCGTCGTGTGATCCAGGCCGACCCGGCGGCTCGCCGCGACTAGCCCTCCCGCCCGCGCGATGGCTACGAAGATCCGCAGGTCGTCCCAGTTCATATTATGCATTTCTGCACATCACATGCGCGGGATCCAGCATTGCCTTGCATATCCGCCCTGATAGAACCGCCAGGAACAGGGGAGGACCCGAGTATGCGCACCATCCATCAATTTATCGACGGCGCGGCCTACACTGAGGCTGGCGGCCGTCTGCAAGACGTCTTCAACCCCAGCACCGGCGCCGTTCAGGCCCAGGTTTCGCTGGGCGGCTCGGCCCTCGTCGACCGTGCGGTCGCCTCGGCGGTGAAGGCCCAGCCGGCCTGGGCGGCGGTCAACCCGCAGCGCCGCGCCCGCGTCATGTTTGAATTCAAGCGACTGATCGAAGCCAACATGAAGGAGCTCGCCGAGCTCCTGTCGTCGGAACACGGCAAGGTCGTCTCCGACTCCATGGGCGACATCCAGCGCGGCCTCGACGTGGTCGAGTTCGCCTGCGGCATCCCGCACCTGATGAAGGGCGAGTTCACCGACGGCGCCGGCCCCGGCATCGACGTCTACTCCCTGCGCCAGCCGATCGGCGTCGCCGCCGGCATCACCCCGTTCAACTTCCCGGCGATGATCCCGCTGTGGATGCTGGCTCCGGCCATCGCCTGCGGCAACGCCTTCATCCTGAAGCCGTCCGAGCGTGACCCGTCGGTGCCGATCCGCCTGGCCGAGCTGCTGATCGAAGCCGGCCTGCCGCCGGGCGTGCTCAACGTCATTCAGGGCGACAAGGTCGTCGTCGACGCCATCCTCGACCATCCGGCGATCAAGGCCGTCAGCTTCGTCGGCTCCTCGGACATCGCCAACTACGTCTACGGACGCGGCGCCGCCAACGGCAAGCGCATGCAGTGCATGGGTGGGGCGAAGAACCACGGCATCGTCATGCCGGACGCCGACCTCGATCAGACCGTCGCCGACATCATGGGCGCGGCCTACGGCTCGGCCGGTGAACGCTGCATGGCCCTGCCGGTGGTGGTGCCGGTGGGCGAGTCCACCGCCGAAGCCCTGCGCGCCAAGCTGATCCCGGCCATCGAGGCCCTGCGCGTCGGCGTCTCGACGGACAACGACGCCCACTACGGCCCGGTGGTCACCGGCCAGCACAAGGCGCGAATCGAAGGCTACATCCAGATGGCGATCGACGAGGGCTCCGAGCTCGTCGTCGACGGCCGCGGCTTCAAGCTGCAGGGCCACGAGGAAGGCTACTTCCTCGGCCCGACGCTCTTCGACCACGTCAAGCCGGGCATGAAGTCCTACGAGGACGAGATCTTCGGCCCGGTCCTGCAGATGGTCCGCGCGTCCAGCGCCGACGAGGCGATCGAGCTGGCGTCCAAGCACCAGTACGGCAACGGCGTGGCCATCTTCACCCGTAACGGCGACGCGGCCCGCGAATTCGCCGCCAAGGTCGAGGTCGGCATGGTCGGCATCAACGTGCCGATCCCGGTGCCGGTGTCCTACTATTCGTTCGGCGGCTGGAAGCGGTCCGGGTTCGGCGACCTCAACCAGTACGGCATGGACGGCATCCGGTTCTACACCCGGACGAAGACCGTCACGGCCCGCTGGCCGAAGGGCGGCGCCGTGTCCGACCAGAGCTTCGTCATCCCGACGATGCGCTGATTTCCGACGAAGCGGGTCACCGCTTCAAGGCGAGACAAGGCCGGGGGAAACCCCGGCCTTTTTTCGTTTTCGGCAGCCTGCCGACAAACTGCGAGCACAGATTGCCTAAGCCTTGGGCGCTGGCGCCCCGGTGCAGTGCATGTCTCACCTGTTGTCAAAATTGCACCGATTCTGTTCGCCGAACGGTGACTTTTTGCACTGTTGTCACCTCTATTGCTTGTCCGTAACGTCGGCATGCAGCGGGAATTCCGCGCAAAGGGAGGGGACTATGAGATCGAGGAAACAAACACTGTTCGTGCGCGCCGGCGTCGCCGCACTGGGTTTCGCCCTGGCGGGCGGCTCGTCCGCGGTCGCGCAATCCGGGCCTGAAATCTCAGAAGTGGTGGTCACCGCGACCCGTTCGGCGGAAGTCCTGTCGCGGGTCCCCATCTCCGTCGCGGCCTATACTCAGGAGCAGATGGACCAGCAGGGCGTCCGTCAGTTCAGCGACGTGGTCGCGCTAACCCCCGGCGTCTCGTTCAACACCGACGCCTTCGGCGGCAACGACGTGTCGATCCGCGGCATCCGGTCCAACGCCGGGGCGGCCACCACCGGCATCTACATCGATGACGTGCCGATCCAGCAGCGCCAGCTCGTCGCCAACGGCTCAGTGTTCCCGGCGATCTTCGACCTTGAACGGGTTGAAGTGCTGCGCGGGCCGCAAGGCACGCTGTTCGGCTCCGGCTCGCAGGGCGGCACGATCCGCTTCATCCAGCCGCAACCCAGCCTCAACGATTACTCGGGTTATGCCCGCCTGGAAGGCGCGATTTCGCCGAAACACGACAACAGCTATGAAGGCGGCGTCGCCATGGGCGGCCCGATCATCCAGGACAAGCTCGGCTTCCGCGCCAGCGCCTACTACCGTTACGATGGCGGCTGGATCGACAAGGTCCCGGGGGTCCTCACCGTCGTCGACCGCACCGGCGCCAGCCGCGCCAATTCGATCAGCTTCACCCCGACCGGCAAGGGCGAGACCGACTACAACTGGACCAAGACGCTCGCCCTGCGCGGCGCCCTGAAGATGGCGCCGACCGAGAACTTCTCGATCACGCCGTCCGTCTTCTACCAGCGGGTCAAGCTCGGCGGCGGTAACGAGAACCTCTGGCTGGGGATGTCCGACTTCGGCGACAGTGTCTTCCGCGTGCCGGAGTTCAACCCGCTGCCGGCGAACGGCACGACGCTGACCGACCTCACCCTGCCCGACACCGAGCGCGGCCGCTCCGACCTGTTCATGACCGCAGTGAACATGCAGTGGGACCTGGACGCGGTGTCGCTCTACTCGACGTCCTCGTACCTGCGTCAGCACCGGGTGCAGTACTACGACTACACCTTCGGCTACACGCGCTCGTACAACTTCGAGGACTTCGTCCCACCGGGCGGCAAGTACCCGGCGATCGTCGACGGCCTGCAGAACAGCTTCGTGCAGGAGTTCCGCATCCAGTATACGGGCGATCGCCTCAAGGCGACGGCCGGCGCCTATTACCAGCATAGCCGTCAGAAGACGAACCTGACCATCCAGGGCAACACCTGGTATTATGCCAACAACTGGTTCGGCGACATCTACTCCGACGACAGCTCGCCGTTTGGCCCGGGCCATCCGGCCTCCGAACAGGTCTGGGGCTATCCGCTGCTTCCCGGCTCGACCGTCTACTACGGCGACGAGTGGTCGAAGGAACGCCAGCTGGCCGGCTACGGACAGGTGGACTTCAAGCTCACCGAACAGCTCAGCATCGTCGCCGGGGTCCGCTACTCCCGCAACTGGCTGCGCTATGAGCAGTTCCTCGACGGCCCGGAGAACAACCTGACCTCGCCGTTCGGCGCCGACTGCCCGACCGGGCCGGTCTGCCCGTTCAACAATGGCGGTCCGTTCGCGCCGGAATTCCCGGGCGGCGTCGTCAAAACGGCCGAGAACTCGTTCGCGCCGAAGGTCGGCCTGAACTTCCAGATGGATCCGGACAACCTGTTCTACGGCTCGATCGCCAAGGGTTATCGCCCGGGCGGCGGCCAGATGCCGGTGCCCGCGGCCTGTAACGAAACCCTGCTGGAGTTCGGCTACGTCGACTCCAACGGCCGCCCGTACACGCCGCCGACCTACGAGTCGGACACGGTGTGGTCCTACGAACTGGGGTCGAAGAACCGGCTGTTCAACGGCATGGTTTCGTTCGCGGGCAGCGCCTACCTCATCAAGTGGAAGAACATCCAGACGTCGATCACCCTTCCGGTCTGCGGCTACGGGATCATCGACAACCTGACCTCGGCGACGGTGAAGGGCTTCGATGTCGAGCTGGACGTCCGTCCGATGGACGGCCTGACCCTCGGCGTCAGCGCTGGCTACAACGAGATGACCCTCGACGAGGAACTGCTGTCGCCCACCGGTCAGATCATCCTGCCGGGTGACGCGCCGGTGGCCGGCTCCGGCGCGCCCTGGCGGGTCGTCGTCTCGGCCGACTACACGCGGCCGATCAACGAGACGATGGACTTCTATGCCCGCACGGACATCAACTACACGGGCAAGATGCCGCGTATCGGCACCCAGATCCCGGGCGTCCTCAACTACGACCGGCTGCTCGAGCCGACCGGCGATTACACCATCGTCAACGCGCGCATGGGTATCCGTCGCGACTCCGTCGACCTCTCGGTGTTCGTGAACAACCTGTTCGACGAGCATCCGCTGATCGGCGAGACGCACAGCCGCAACCGCGGCTGGACCTGGACCGGCCGCACGGTCCGTCCGCGGATCATGGGCGTCACGGCGTCCTACCGCTACTGATCGTCTCGACGAGACGACAGGGAAGGTCCGGGCTTCGGCCCGGGCCTTTTCGTTTGGCTACCGTAGTTTCCCTTAAGTGCGCCGGCGGCGCGGCGCGCCTAGCGTGACATCAAGCCGGGATACGAACACCGGCCAGGAAGACGGGCGACCTGCCCCTTCACGGTCGCCCCTAAGCGCCCGGGAGCTCCCTCACTCGCCAATCCCGGGCGCTCTTCTTCCGACTACTTGGTGAGCTCGAGCGGGGTGACGCCGGCCGCCAGGGCCAGGCGCACGGCCGACGACAGGCCGCGCACCCCAAGCTTCTCCATCACCTTGGCGCGATAGATCTCGACGGTGCGGACGCTCAGGTCGAGTTCGTAGGCGATCAGCTTGTTCGGCAGTCCGGCCAGCAGGCCGCGCAACACCTCGCTCTCACGCTTGGACAGCCGCTCGACCAGGCCGCGAGCCTCCGCCGCATGGGCGCTGTCCTCGGCCAGCTCGTCCAGCTTGCGGAAGGCGTCGTCGGCGACCCCCAGCAGCTCGTCGGCAACCAGCGGCTTCTGCAGGAACTCGAATGCCCCGCGCTTCATCGCCTCGACCGCCGTGCGGACGTCGTTGCGGGCCGTCAGGACGACCACGGGCCAGGTCACCTTGTGATCCGAGACTGCCTTCAGAACCCCGAAGCCGTCGAGGCCCGGCATAAGGATGTCGAGCAGCACGCACCCGGGCGCCAGGTGGGGCAGGGCGGCGACGAACGCATCGCCGTCGGCGTGGTGCGTGACCTCATAGCCCACCCCCTCGACGATCTCGGCCGCAAGCTCGCGGACGAGCGCGTCGTCGTCCACCAGATGGAGGATGCGTCCGACCTTCTCCGCGGTCATCTCAGCCCCGGTGGCGTTGCTTGACATTCACCCCCCTACATGCGCCCTTCCGGCCCTCATATCACCCAACTTTCCGAAGATGCACGCCTACCGCACGCACACCTGCGGCGAGCTCCGCGCCGCCGACCAAGGCAAGACCGTCCGCCTCTCCGGCTGGCTCCACCG
>NZ_JBIIGK010000256.1:0-2679 GCF_044236515.1 Phenylobacterium sp. | reverse complement strand
CCGTGAAGGGCTACGTCGACAGCCTGCGCATCGAACTTCTCGCCGCCCGGACGCCGGTGTCGGTGACGCTCATCAAGCCGAGCGGCATCTCCTCGCCGCTGGCCGAGCACGCGGCCAACCACATGGACCGCGCGGCCAAGGTGCCGCCGCCGGCTTATGCGCCCGAAACCGTGGCGGACGCCATCCTTCACGCCGCCCAGCATCCGCGGCGGGAAATCGTTGTCGGCGGCGCAGGCGCCCTGCAGATCCTCGGCGAGAAAACCGCGCCGCGCCTCCTCGATCGGGTGTCAGGCCTGATCATACCGTTGCTGAAGGATCGGCGGCGACCGCCAGGCGGCGACAGCAACCTTTGGGACGCGGAGATGGACGGGCGGGTGACGTCCCCGCACGAGCACGGACGGCGGCCCAGCGCCTATACCGCGGCGACGTTCCACCGGCCGGCGGCGCTGGCGCTCGGAGCCCTGGGACTGGGTCTGCTCGCGGCCGCGACGCTGATCGGTCCGGCTAAGCGGTCCGCGCCGCCCACAAGGCCTCGGCGCGGGCCTTCAGCGCCTCGTTCATCTGGATGAAGGCGCGGTTCAGCGCCCGGCCGTTGCGGCGCAGGTAGCCGCGAGCCAGGAAGCCGGAGATCAATTCGCCGTTCGAGACGATGCAGCCGGTCTCGGACAGCGGCTCGATCTCGAGGAAGTGGATCGACTTCACCAGCCCGCCGCTCATGGAGGTGCGCCAGTGCAGCTGCTCGTTCGGCACCCATTCCAGCACCGTCGGACGCAGCGCCTGGGGCGCCTGCCCCGGCAGGGCGAGCGTCAGGTCGAGCGGCTGGCCGATGCGGATGTCGCCCGTCGCCTTGGTGTAGACCGGGTTCCACTCCGCCCAGGCGGCGAGGTCGTAGATCGCCGACCAGATCACCTCGGCCGGCGCCTGGACGCCGATGCGGTTTTCGATGCGGACGCCCGGCGGGCCCTTGGGCGGCGGCGGCTTGCCCTCGGTCTTCAGGCTCATGGTCTTTGGGCCCATGCCGCCGCCCCGGCCGAACGGGGTGCTCTTCAGCTCGGGGGCCTTGAAGGCCATCAGGCTTGCTCCTTGATCCGCCAGGTCGCGCCCGTCGGGCCGTCCATCACCTCGACGTTCAACGCCGCGAGCTCGTCGCGGATGCGATCGGCGTCGGCCCAGTTCTTCGCCGCGCGGGCGGCGGCGCGGGCGGCGATCAGTTCGTCCACCCGGGCTTTCAGGCCCTCATCGGCGCCGCTCTGGAACCAGCCCTGCGGGTCGGCCGTGAGGAAGCCCATGAGGTTGGCCGCCTCCAGCAGCGCAGCGCGGTGGTTGGCGACCCCCTTCCAGTCCTGCTTCATCAACGCCTGGCGAAGTCCGTCGGAAATCCCGAACAGCTCGCTCATCGCCGCGGCGGTGTTGAGGTCGTCGCAAAGCGGCTCGCGGACCCGCGCCACGAGGGCGTCGATCTTGTCGGCGCGGCGGCTCTCCTCCGGGGCGCCGCCGCGGATCGCGCGGGCCACGTCGTCGAGCACGCCATACAGGCGATCCAGGGCCGACTTCGCCTGCTCGATCAGCTCCCCGTTCCACTCCAGCGGGCCGCGATAGTGGCCGGCCAGCAGCGCCCAGCGGATTGCTTCGCCCGGGTAGTGCTGGATCAGGTCGTGAGCGAGGGCGACGTTGCCCAGCGACTTGGACATCTTCTCGTCGCCGAAGTTCAGGAAGCCGTTGTGCATCCAGACGGCCGCGTAGGTGTGGTCGTGGGTCGCGCAGACGCCCTGGGCGCGCTCGTTCTCGTGGTGCGGGAAGATCAGGTCGACACCGCCGCCGTGGATGTCGATCGGCAGGCCAAGGGCCTCGTCGATCATGGCCGTGCACTCGATGTGCCAGCCGGGGCGCCCGGGCCCGAACGGGCTCGGCCACTCCGGCTCGTTCTCCTTCGACGGCTTCCAGAGCACGAAGTCGGCAGGGTGGCGCTTGTAGGGGGCGACGTCGACGCGGGCCCCGGCGATCATCTCGTCCATCGGCCGGCCGGAGAGCTTGCCGTAGTCGGGATAGGCCTGGGTGTCGAAGAGCACATGGCCCTCGGCGGCGTAGGCGGCGCCGTTCTCGACCAGCCGGGCGATCATGGCGATGATGGCGTCCATCGTCTCGGTGACCCTCGGCTGGAAGGTCGGCCGCAGGGCCCCGAGCGCCGCGGCGTCGGCGTTGTAGGCGGAGAGGTAACGGTCGGTGATCACGCCGATGGCGACCCCCTCTTCGGCCGCCTTCCGGTTGATCTTGTCGTCCACGTCCGTGACGTTGGCGGCATAGAGGACGTGGTCCTCGCCGTAGATGTCCCGCAGCAGCCGGAACAGCAGGTCGAAGACCACCACCGGCCTGAAGTTGCCGATGTGGGCGAAGTTGTAGACCGTCGGCCCGCAGACATACATCGTCACCCGCTGCGGATCGCGCGGGGCGAAGTCCGCCTTCCGGCGGGTCATGGTGTCATAGAGCTTCAGGGTCATCGGATCCGGGGGAGAAAGCGTCACGGTTGCCGCAGGCGGCGGCCTGCCCATATACAGGCGGCGCAAAGCCTAGGCCACCCGACGGCCTCTAAGGAAAGACCATCCCCCGCATGGACGCCATCCGCGACCGGACCCTGCCGGGTTCCGACGACCTCGAACCCGTCAAGCGGCCGAGCCGCGA
>NZ_JBIIGK010000013.1:0-33866 GCF_044236515.1 Phenylobacterium sp. | reverse complement strand
CAATGATTTCTCCGGCTACGCCAGAGCGGAGCTCGCCAGCATCAAGGGCGGCGAGACCAGCGGCGAGTTCGGGGCGGCGGTCGGCGGCCCGATCGTTCAGGACAAGATCGGCTTTCGGCTGAGTGGCTGGTATCGCCGCGACGGCGGCTGGATCGATCGCGCGTCTTATCCCGGCGGTGCGCTGGACAAGAACGTCAACACGGCGGGAAGCACCGTACTACGCGGCGCCATGACCTTCCGGCCGACCGAGCAGCTCGAGATTGTTCCCTCGTTCTACTACCAGAAGACGACCATCGACGACACGGCGGTCATCTGGGAGAACCTGTCCGACCGCGGCCAGGGTCGCTTCGTCTCGGGCAACCAGTTGCCCGAGTGGAATCGTGACTTCTTCAGCCTGGGTGCGGTGGCCGTTCGGTATGACTTCGGCCCGGTAGCGCTGGAGTCCAACACCTCGCTCTTCGTCCGCAAGAACGCCAGCCAATGGGATTACACCGACGACATTGGCAGCATCTTCTTCGGTACGCCTTATCCGCAGTTGATCATGGCCGGCTATCAAGTCCGGGCGACGATGATCAATCGGCAGGAGAGCTTCACGCAGGAAGTGCGCCTGCGTACCACCGATCCTGACGCGCGCCTGCGCTGGGTCGCCGGGGTCTTCTACAACCACGCCGACCAGGACAGCGAGCAATGGGACTACGATCCCATGTTCCCGCAGATGATCGAGACCCTCTACGGCGCGCCGGTTTCAGTGATCATCGGGCCCACCGCTCGCGGCGACCAGCCGTATGACCTCGTCAACATCAACCGCGGCATCGACAAACAGCTGGCCGCCTTCGGTCAGGTGGACTTCGAATTGATCGATGGGCTCATCCTCACCGCCGGGTTGCGCGTGTCGAAGACCAAGTTCCGCTCCAAGACCGATCAGTATGGTTCGGCGATCGGGGAGACCCATACGACCGGCCGACAGGAAGAGTCGCCGATCACCCCGAAGGTTGGGCTCTCCTATCAGATCAACGACCGCAACATGGTCTATGCTAGTGCGGCTAAGGGGTTCCGGCTCGGCGGCTCGAACGACCCCTTGAATCCCGTCGCTTGCGGACCGGATTTCGAACGGCTGGGCATCACCGCCAACCCGCTCAGCTACGATGCGGACACCGTGTGGAACTACGAGGTCGGTTCGAAGAACACTCTAATGGACGGTCGCCTGCAGATCGCAGCCAGCGCTTTCCAGGTCGACTGGTCCAACATTCAGCGCGACATCAGCCTGCCTAGCTGTTTCCTCGGCTACACCACGAACCTCGGATCAGCGCGCTCGCGCGGCTTCGACCTCGAGGCCCGCGCCCGTCCGATCGATGGTCTCACGCTCAATGCTGCAGTGGGTCACACCAGCGCAAAATATCGCGAGAGTTTCCAAGCCGTGAGCGGCGCCGCCATTGTCGAGGCGGGGGACCCGTTGGGCGGGCCGAAATGGGTGGTGGCGCTGGGCGCTGAATACGAATTCCCGGCCTTCGGTCAGAACGCCTACGTCCGGGCGGATTATCAATACCGCGGTCGTCCCCCGGCTCAGAACCCGAACGTGACCAGCTACGATCCTGCGCTCTACCAACTCAAATCGCAGGAACTGGCTAAGCTACGCATCGGCGTGCGTATGGATCGCGTGGATGTGTCGCTCTTCGCGGACAACTTGTTCGATGCTTCGCCGCTGCTGGCGCGGTCGCACGGCTCTCGCCGAAGCCCGCTGTTCCTCATTCAGACGTACCAGCCGCGGACCATCGGTGTGACCGCAATCGCTCGCTACTGACCCCTTCTCCCCCTTGGCCGCTCCGAATGCTCCTGGGTTCGGAGCGGCCGCCCTTTTCGGTCCAGCTGCATCAAGGCTCGTCTATGCCCGTCGATCGTCGTCAGATTCTGAGTCTCGTTGGGGGCGCACTTGCTGTCTCTCCCGCCCTCGCTAGCGCCCGATCCAATGCGGGCACAGGCGGGCAGGGGCTCCAGGGCCCGCTTTGGCGTTGGGACGCCGCCGATCTCGCCGACGCGATCCGCCGCCGCCAGATCACTAGTCGCGAGGCTACGCTGAGCGCCCTTGAACGCGTGCAGGCAGTCAATCCCAAGCTCAATGCCATCGTCGAGCTTCTGGCGGACGAAGCCCTCGCTGCCGCTGATCAGGCTGATCGAACGGTGAGGGACGGCGGCCCCTTAGGCGTGCTGCACGGCGTGCCGGTGACCACCAAGATCAACGTCGACCTCCGCGGCCATCCGACCACCAACGGCCTGGTGGCGATGAAAGACAACATCGCCAAGCAGGACAGCGCCGTCGTCGCCGCCTTCCGCAAGTCTGGCGCGGTGATCATCGGCCGGACCAACACGCCGGCTATGTCGTTCCGCTGGTTCACCGAGAACGACCTGCACGGCCGCACCTACAATCCTTGGGACCGCACGGTGACGCCGGGCGGCTCGAGCGGCGGTGCCTCCTCGGCGGTGTCTTCCGGCATGGGCGCGATCGCCCACGGCAACGATATTGCCGGCTCCGTACGTTACCCCGGTTACGTCTCCGGCGTTCCGGCGATCCGCCCGACGCTCGGCCGGATTTCTGCGGGTCGCGGCGGCGGCGCGATGAGCGGCTCGATTATGGGCGTCGAAGGCGTCCTGGCGCGCAGCATCCAGGACCTGCGACTCGGCCTTGCGGCGACCTCGGTGCGCGCAGCCGGGGATCCCTGGTGGACACCCGCCCCGCTGCACTATCCCGACAGCGAGGGCCCCAAGCGCGTCGCCCTGTTCGCCCGTGCGGCTGGTTATACGCCGTCGCCCTCGGTCGCGGCTGCGCTCGAGGCCGCCGCCAAGGCGCTGAGCGACGCCGGCTACGTCGTCGAGGAAAAGGAGCTTCCGCACTTCGCCGAAGGCCAGGATCTCTGGTCCCGGCTGGTGATGAACGAGTCGCGTGACACGTTCGGCGAGGCCGTCCGCAAGTATGGCGACGAACGCGTCCGCAAGGAGGTCCTGGCCTGGCTCGAGATCACGCCCAAGGTCGACATGAGGGGGCTTTCGGAAGCCTTCGCGCGTCGCAACGCCATCGCCAGCGCCTGGGATCTGCTGATGGAAGACTATCCGATCATCCTGATGCCGAACTCCTGGGAGCCGCCGATGAAGCTGGATCGCGACCAGGGCGGCCCGGACGCCATCCGCGAGATCCTTCGCATCCAATCGCCGATGCTTCTTCCGCCGCTCATCGGGGTCCCGGGGCTCTCCGTGCCGACCGGCGTGACGGACGACCTGCCGACCGGAGTTCAGATCGTCTCTCGGCGGTTTCGCGAGGACCTGTGCTTCACGGCGGGTGAGGTGATCGAGCGGGCTTGCCCCATGCCGACGCCGATCGATCCGCGGTGGTGAGAGCGGTTCCGGCCGACGACGTCAGAGAGAAAATAGCCGCGTCGCGCTTCCGTTTCACAGCGGTCGCGCGTCTTGGCACCAAAGGCCGCAAAACTGCGGCAAGGGGGGAAGGTGCAAGAGGACGGGATGACCGCCTCTCCAGTGATGGCCGGTCGACCTGTGCGTCGGCCTGACCGTGGCGTGCGCCGGCCCCAGCGCCGCCCGGCCGACCTTCCCCAGCGCTCGACATGCCCGAAGACCACGCCTCGATGACCTATCACGCCACCCTTGGAGCCACGCAGCTCGAGAGCCTGCCGCAGCACTTCAACGCCGCGACCGATCTGCTCGATCACAACCTCCTCGCCGGCCGCGGCTCCAAACCGGCCTACGTCGACGATCGGGGCGTCTGGACCTACGACCAGCTGAGCGAGCGGGTCGACCGCGTCGGCGCGCTCCTGCAGGACCTGGGCGTGGCCCGCGAGCAGCGCGTGCTGCTCTGTCTCCAGGACGACATTGATTTCCCGAGCCTGTTCCTTGGCGCAATGAAGGCAGGTGTCGTGCCCATTCCGGTGAACACCCTGTTCGGTAAGGACGACTACGTCTATCTGCTGCAGGACAGCCGGGCCCGGGTGGCTTTCGTCTCGGCGGCGCTCGCGCCGGTCTTCACCGAGGTGCTGTCGCTCTGCCCCGACCTCCTCGCGGTCGTGGTTTCCGGCGATGGGCCCGACGAACTGGAGGTTCGCCTGCGCGCGGCCCAGCCGGTCCCGGCGGCGGCCGCCACCTGTCGCGACGAAGCGGCCTTCTGGCTCTACACCTCCGGTTCGACCGGGCGTCCAAAGGGCGTGGTCCACACCCACGGATCGCTGCGCCTAACGGCCAGTCTCTACGGCCTTCCAGTCATGGGCGTGCGCGAGGAGGACGTGGTGTTCTCGGTCGCCAAACTTTTCTTCGCCTACGGCCTCGGCAATGCCCTGACCTTCCCGCTCGCCGCCGGCGCGACGACGGTTCTCCTGCGCGACCGGCCCACGCCGCAAGCGGTGCGCGCCCTGCTCGCGGCTCAGTCGGTTTCCGTCCTGTGCGCCGCGCCGACCTTCTTCGCCGGCTTCCTGTCGGACGAGCGGGCGCCCCGCCGCGCGGACCTGCCGAACCTCCGCATCGCCACCTCTGCCGGCGAGGCCTTGCCGGAGGCGTTGGGCTCAGCCTTCACGGACCGGTACGGCGTCGAGATCCTGGACGGCCTCGGCTCGACCGAGATGTTGCACATCTTCCTGTCGCAGCGGGCCGGCGCGGTTCGCTACGGCGTGACCGGCAAGCCGGTTCCCGGCTATGAACTGCGCATCGTCGACGAGCAGGGGCGCATTTGCGCCGACGGCGAGCTCGGAGACCTGCAGGTGCGCGGTCCGACAGCCGCCGCCTGCTACTGGAACAATCGCCCCAAGACCCGCGACACCTTCCTGGGCGACTGGACACAGACCGGCGACAAGTACGCCCGCGACGCCGAGGGTTGGTACCGCTACGCCGGGCGCCGCGACGACATGCTCAAGGTGAGCGGGATCTACGTTTCGCCATTCGATGTCGAAGAGGCCCTCGCCGCCCATCCGGCGGTGCTTGAGGCTGCGGTGGTCGGCTGGCCCGATGCGAACGGACTGATGAAGATCCGCGCTTTCGTCGTGTGCCGCGATCCAGGCGAGGCAAACGACGACCTAGCCCGCGCGCTGCAGGCGCACGTAAAGTCGCGCCTTGCGCCACACTGTTATCCGAGGTCCGTGGAGTTCCGGACGGACCTGCCAAAAACCGCCACCGGGAAGCTGCAGCGATATCTGTTGAGGGAGGGCCACTGACCGTGCGCGTCACCGCAAAGTTGGGCATCTGCGTCCTGATCGTCCTTCTCTACGCCAGCGTCCCGATCCTGGCGGGTGCGCCCTTGGTCGCTCCGGCCGGCTTCCGATCGCTCATTGGCGGTGTTCCCGTTGCCGCCTGGTACGTGCTGGGCCTGCTGGTCGGCTTCCCCCTTCTCGCCTGGCTCAGCGCCGGCGGCAGCGACGACGAGGCCCCCAAGTCATGATCGCGATCATCTGCTTCGTCACCACGGTACTGGCGACCCTGGTCATCACCGCGTGGGCCGGCCGCCGCACTTCGCAACGCGCCGACTTCTACGCCGCCGGCTCGAGGATCACCGGAACGCAGAATGGCCTGGCCATCGCCGGCGACTTCATGTCGGCGACGACCGTGCTAGGCATCGCCGGGCTCTATTTCGCCAGCGGCTGGGACGTGGCGATCTATTATCTAGCCCCGCTTGCCGGGCTGTGCCTGATGCTGCTGCTGATCGCAGGTCCGCTGCGCAGGCTCGGCCAGTTCACCCTCGGCGACGTGATGGTCAGCCGCCTGGCCGACGACCGGCTGCGCGTCTTCGCCGGGCTCAGCACCATCGCTGTGTCGCTGGTCTATCTCGTCGCGCAGATGGTCGGCGCAGGCACCTTGATCTCCCTGCTCTTCGGCTTGACCTTTGAGTGGTCCGTCATCCTCGTCGGCGGCCTGATGGCCCTCTACATCGCCGTCGGCGGCATGCTGGCGGCGACCTGGGTGCAGATCATCAAGGCCGTCCTGCTGATGATCGGCGTGGGCATTCTGGGGGTGTTCTGTCTGGTCGAGGCGGGTGGCCTGGGTGGGCTCTATGAGCGGACAGCGGCGGTCAGCGACACGGCTGCAGCGCTGTTTCAACCCGGCGGCTTTAAGGCGAGCGTGTTCTCCAACCTGTCGCTCGGTCTCGGCATGGTGTTCGGTCTGCTGGGCATGCCGCACCTGCTGATCCGGTTCTTTACGGTGCCGGACGAGAAGCAGGCGCGCCGCTCGGTCGCCGTCGCCTCTGTGGTCATCGGCGGGGTGTTTGCGATCCTGTTCCTGATCGCCAACCCGGCCACGGTCGCCTTCGTGAAGGACAATCCGGCCTTCCAGGACGCCTCCGGCGCCCTGCGCGGCGGCGGCAACATGGTCACCGTGCACCTGGCCAATGCGGTCGGCGGCGAGTGGCTGCAGGGTCTCATCGCCGCGGTGGCCTTCGCCACCATTTTGGCGGTCGTTGCCGGACTGACCATCGCGTCGGCCTCGGCGGCCTCGCACGACCTTTTCCGGATCGTCCGCAAGGGGAGGACGACGGAGGGGTCCGAGCTGTGGGTCTTCCGCGCCGCGGCCATCGGCGTCGCCTTGGTGGCGATCTCGATCGCCATCGTCTTCCAGAAGGAGAACGTCGCGTTCCTGACGGCGCTCGCCTTCGCCGTCGCGGCCAGCGCGAACTTCCCGCTGCTGATCCTGGTGCTCTACTGGCGGCCGCTGACGACGGCTGGCGCGCTGGCAGGCGGGATCACGGGCCTCGTGGCCTCGGTCGCGCTGATCGTCGCCAGCCCGGCGGTGTGGGTGAAGGCGCTTGGCAACCCTGAGCCGCTGTTCCCCGCCGACTATCCGACTCTCGTAACCGCACCCCTGGCGTTCGCGGTCTGCATGATCGTCTCACTCATGACCCGACGCGCAGTAGCCCGGTGATGGGCGCCGCCTTCCGACGAACCTTGGTGTTTTCTTGCGGCGGCGGGGTGAGGGGTTGCTAGGATCGGCGCTCTAGGAACGAGCACGGCGCTCCCCGCGCCCTTCGGAGCTCCCGTTTCGATATGCCAGCGCGACCCACACCGTCTGCGCCCCAGGCCCTGAGAGACGACTTCCGCGCCTGGGACGCGGCGCTGCGGCGTTATTTCCGCAGACGGGCGCCGGCCGGCGAGGTGGACGACCTGGTCCAGGAAGTCTTCGCCAGCTTGCAGGCCCGCAAGTCGGAAACCGTGATCGTCGACATGCAGCGCTACCTCTTCGTCGTTGCGCGGCACGTGCTGGTGCGGCGCGCCGAACGGCAGAGCGCCTGGGTCGACCCGTCGGCCGAATTCACTGACGACACCGCCGATGGGGTCGGCGCCGAGCGCATCCTGATCGGGCGGCAGAGCCTCGCCCTCCTGACGGAGGCCATCGCCGGCCTGCCGCCGCGGACCCGTCAGGTCTTCATCCTTCACCGGTTCGAGGAGATGACCTATCGGAGCATCGCGAGCGAACTCGGGATCTCCATCAGTGCGGTCGAGAAGCACATCATGATCGCGTTGCGCGCCCTCATCGCCGTCGTCGGAGACGAGACATGAACGGCGAGCGGGCCCGGGACGTCGAACAGCCCGTCGATGCGGCGGGTTGGTTCGCGCGTGTCCGCGCGGGGCCGCTTTCCGCGGCGGACGCGGCGGCGTTCGATCGTTGGCGCGCCGAGAGCCCCACGCACGAGGCGTCCTACGCGAAGGTGGCGTCCGTCTGGGCCGCATTGGAGGCGAGCCGCGCCGACCCTGAAATGCTCGAGTTGCGGGAACTTGCTCAGCGGGGCGTGCGGCGGGCCCGCGGAATGCGTCGTCTTTCCCAGGCCATCGCCGCCTGCCTGATTCTATCGGTCGGCCTGCTTTTCAGTGCGGATACCTCCAGGTTCTTTCGGCCGGAAAACGTCGAGCCCATCACCTTCTCCAATCCCGTGGGGCAGGTGGCCAGCGTCGGGCTGCCGGATGGTAGCATCGCGGTGCTGGACACGGATTCACGGCTGCGGGTCTGGCCGACGAAGACGGGCCCTCGCCGCATAGAACTTCTCACTGGACGAGCGCTATTCGACGTCGCGCACATGCCCGAGCGACCGTTCGAAGTGACGGCGAAGGGGCGCAAGGTCGTCGCCCTCGGAACGAAGTTTGATGTCTATTTGCGGCCCGAGGCAGTCGAGGTGACCCTTTTCGAAGGGCGGGTGAGGGTTCAGCAGGCCGGAGCTGGCGAGCGGCGCCGGACGGTGCCCGACGTCGACCTAACGCCGGGATACAGGTTTCGCTTTTCCGACGCGGGTTGGGGCGTCAGCCGCGTCGCCGAAAGCGACCCGGAGAGCTGGCGCACCGGCCAGCTGGTGTTCGACGACGAGACGGTCGGCGCCATAGCCTCCGAACTCAACCGCTATTCGGCCATCAAGGTCTTCGTTGTCGACTCCGAGGTGGCGGAGCAGCGGATGAGCGCCGTCCTGCGCGCCGGTGAGATCCTGCCCTTCATCTCGGCCGTCGAGGCGCTGGGCCTGGGGCAGGGGAGGCCGGTCCACAACGGCTATGAACTCTCCGCGGCGCGGACGCGAAAGGTGGTGGCCAGCCGCTGATCGCCGACGGCGGCGCGGCCGCCGACTTCACCATAACGAGAAGACAAGGGGGAAGCTTTGCGGATTTGGCGTCGCCAGCTCACGTGCGCCTTGGCAGGCGCCGCGGCTGCGGCCTTGCTGGCGACGCCGACGGCGGCGGCCGAACGGCTGTTCCAGATTGCACCCCAGAACCTGTCATCGGCCCTGACGGCGTTCGGCGTCCAGAGCGGCGCTTCGATCGTGTTTCGCAAGGACGCGACCCGCCGTCTCCGCACGGTCGGCGCGGTCGGCATGTTCGAACCCGAAGAGGCGCTGGCGCGCCTTCTGTCCGGATCCGAACTCACCTATGTCCGGACGGACAGCGGCTTCGCCGTCGTCAGGGCGCCGGCCCAGGCCCCTGTGCGCACCGTGTCGGCGCCGGTCGCCGCCGTGTCTTCGCCCGCGCCGAAGGCCCCCGTCGTCATCGAAGAGATCGTGGTGACGGCGACGCGCCAGGAAGAGGTGCTGCGAAAGGTGCCGATCAGCGTCGCCGCCTACACCCGCACGACGCTCGACGCTCAGGGCATCAGGGAGATCGACGACGTCGCCCGCGCCACGCCCGGCCTGGTGTTTAGCGGCAGCCTCTATGGCAACGGCGCGCTGTCGAACATCGCCGTCCGGGGCGTGACCTCTACGGTCGGCGCCGCGACCACCGCCATCTACATCGACGATACGCCGATCCACGTGCGCACCGTCGGCTTCACGGCGTCCAACGCCTATCCCAAGATCTTTGACCTGGCGCGCGTCGAGGTGCTCCGTGGCCCGCAGGGAACCTTGTTCGGAGCTAGCGCCATGGGCGGGGCCGTCCGCTTCATCACTCCCGAGCCGGACCTGCAGAGGCGATCGTTCTACGGCCGCGCCGAACTTAGCAAGATCCGGTCCGGAGGCTTGGCGGGAGAGGTCGGCGCGGCGGTGGGCGGACCAATCATGAAGGACCGTCTGGGCTTTCGCGTCAGCGCCTGGCGACGGCGCGACGGCGGCTGGGTGGATCATCTCGATCCGGACGGCCGCAGTCTGGAACCCGACTCCAACGCTTCGGATAGTTTGGTCGTGCGCGGCAGCCTAATGGCCCAGCCGGCGGAGGGGCTGACGATCATCCCGTCGCTGCACTACCAACATGCGGCCTCCAGCGACACGTCCGTGCTGTGGGAGAATCTCTCCGACGTGCCGCGCGGACGGTTCGCGCAAGGCAACCAGCTCCAGCAACCCACCCGGGATTTCTTCATCCTGCCGGCGCTGGTGGTGAGATACGATCTGGGTCCGGTGACGCTGGAATCCAGCACTTCGCTCTACCGCCGCAAGAGCGTTGCGGTGTGGGATTATAGCGACGAGATCGGAAGCATCTTCGCAGGCACCCCGTACCCGCACCTGATCGTCCCGGGCTATCGGGTGCGGGCGACGATGATCAACCGGCAGGAGAACCTTACCCAGGAACTGCGCGTCCGTTCCACCGATCCCGAAGGGCGGCTGCGCTGGATCGGCGGGGTGTTTTACGCCCATCAGGACCAGGACAGCGAGCAGTGGGACTATGATCCCGATTTCCCGGAACTGATGTTCCGTGTTTACGGACGATCCATTCCGGAGCTGTTCGGACCCACAGCGCGAACCGACACGCCATTCGATCTGGTCAACCTGAACCGAGGGGTCGACACCCAGTTCGCTGCATTTGGGCAGGCCGACCTGATGCTTTCAAAAGGCGTGACGTTGACGGCGGGGTTGCGGGCGTCCCGAAGCCGGTTCAGGTCGCAGACTGATCAATACGGATCGGCCATCTCGGAAAACCACACGACCGGGCGTCAGTCCGAGACTCCGGTCACTTCCAGGGTCGGCCTCGCCTGGCAGATCGATGACCAGAACCTCGTTTACGCCACGGTCTCAAAGGGATTCAGGATCGGCGGGACCAACCCGGCGCAGAACCCGGTGGCCTGCGCCGCCGATTTCCGGGACCTGGGGATCACTGGAAATCCGCTAACCTACGGCTCCGACAGCGTCTGGAATTATGAGCTGGGGGCAAAGAACAGCCTCATGGACGGCCGGCTCTCGATAGCCGCGAGCCTGTTCCAGGTGGACTGGAGCGACATCCAGCGCAACGTCGGCCTGCCGAGCTGCTACCTGTTCTACACGGCCAACCTTGGACGGGCTCGTTCTCGAGGGTTCGATCTCTCCATTCAGGCCAAACCGACGGAACGCCTCGCGCTATCGTTCTCCGCGGGCTTCACCGACGCCGAGTATCGCACCACCATCCGCGCCAGCAGCGGCGCCCACATCGTCGAGCGTGGCGACCCCCTGGGCGAACGGCCCTGGATAATCGCGGCCGGAGCTGAGTACGTCATTCCAAGCCGACGTCATGAAGCGTATCTGCGCGGCGATTATTTCTACCGTAGCGCGCCGCCCCGCGACAATCCGCGCGTTACGGACTACGACCCGTTGCTCCCCCGGCTGGCCGAGCAGCACATGGTCCGAGCCCGGGCCGGCGTGCGGATGGGCGGTGTCGATCTCTCGGTGTTCGTGAACAATCTACTTGATTCTCGCCCCGTCACGGCCCGGGCGCGAACCTCACGGACCAGTCCGCTGTTCCTGACTTCGACGTTCCAGCCCCGAACATTCGGGGTGACGATGGTCGCGCGGTACTGATCATCGGGCCCCGTTAGCGGCGGCTGGTCAGGACGCGCCAGCGGCCCTGCTCCGCGAGGCGCTCTAGGTGCGGCTCGAGCTCGGCTTTACCGCCGGACGGTTCGGCGCGCCGTCGGCGTTCGCGAACACCAACGCCCCAACCGACCTGCGCTGACGATCCGCGGCCGTTCAAGTCGTGGCTTCAGCGCCGCCATTGCGCAGCAGCAATTTATAGGCAACATACCGAAGCGTACGTTTTAGGCTAAGTAGCGTCGAAGAGTGCGTCGAAGGAAACATTCTAAAACGTATAGCGCGGCGCGTCCGAGGCAATGGGGGCTGAAGAGTGCACAGACGTGAATTCCTGGCGAGCCTCGCCAGCACAGTTGGAATGGCCGGCGCCTCGTCGGCGTTCGGGCAGGTCGCAACGCCCAAGGCCAACTTCAACGGCGATCTGGCGCTGGTGAACGCCAACATCATCACCCTCGATCCGGCCCGGCCGCGCGCCCAGGCGGCGCTGGTCCGCAACGGCCGTATCGCCCTGGTCGGCTCGACCGCCGAGGTGCGTCAGGCGGCCGGGCGCGCCGAGATCTTCGACGCCGGCGGCAAGGCCGTGATCCCGGGCTTCGTCGACAACCATTGCCACGTCGAATGGTCGTGCATGTCCGGCGACTGGATGCCGAGCCTGCGCGGCGTCGGCTCCATCGAGGAGATGCTGGTCCGCATCCGAGCCGAGATGGCCCGGACGCCGGCCGGTCAGTGGGTCGTGGTCAACGCCGGCGGCTTCCCCGACGGGGTGGCCGAGAAGCGCTGGATGACCCGCCAGGACCTCGACAAAGTCTCCACCGACCGGCCGATCATGGTGCTGCTCGGCATCCACGCCTCGATCATGAACACCAAGGCGTTCGAGATCTCCGGCTACATGAGTCCGAACGACACCTCGGCGCGCTGGACTGACGGCGCCCAGCGCCGCGGGACGTTCGTGCATCGCGACGCCGAGGGGCTGCCCACCGGCGTGGCCTCTGAGGTCTGGGACCTGATCGGCAGCCGCTACTCGACCGATCAGTACGTGTCGGCGATCCGCAACCGCTTCAAGCCGTGGTTCTCGGCCAAGGGCCTGACCTCGATCACGACCCTGCCGAACGTCGCCCCCGAGCAGTTCAAGGCGCTGCAGATCACCTCCGCCTCTGGCGATCTGCCCGCCCGCATCCGGCACTCACCGACCATCCCACACGCCATCCCCCTCGATACGCTGACCAAGGTCGGCTGGATGTCGGGCTACGGCGACAGCATGCTCCGCTTCGGCGGCGTGAAGATCTTCGTCGACAACGGCGGAGACGGGATGGGCGGACGCGACGTCGGCCTGAAGTGGATCCAGCAGGACCTCGAGAACACCCTGCGGCAGTGCACGGCCAACGGCCTGCAGGCGATCATGCACGTGGTCACGCCCCAGGGGATGACCATGGCCCTGGACGCCATCGCCGCGGCGCGGACCGCTCATCCGGACATGAACCACCTCATGCACCGAATCGACCACTTGACGCCAACCTCCATCGAGCAGATCCGCCGGCTCAAGGCGCTGAACGTCGGCCTCGGCATCACCGCCCCCAGCAGCCACCTGCCGGCCTCGCCCCAGGCGCGCGGCGGCTATGGCCGCGAGCATCGCTACCGGACGCTCCTGAACGAAGGCGTGAAGACCTGCCTGGTGCTTGATGCGGCGGGACCGGGCGGCAACTACAGCCCCTGGCGCGGCGTCGCCAACGTGATCACTGATCTTACGGCCGGCGGCATGGTTGTCGGCGGCGAGTCTGTGAGCCTCGACGAGGCGCTCCGGATGTGGACTGTGTGGGCCGCCCAGATGAATGGCGACGACGATCGCGGCGTCATCGCGCCGGGCAGGCTCGGCGACTTCGCCGTCGCATCTTCCGATCCGACCGGAAAGCCCGGCGCAGAGGTCCACAACATCACCAATGTGGCCACCATAGTCGGGGGCAAGATCGTCTATACAGCCTGAGGGCTCGCGGACCCGTACCATCACGAATGTTGCAGGCCTTGAGGGTCATCAGTCCGCCGTCAACTCTAGGGGCGAGGGCAGGAGGGTGGCCGGCTGAACGCTGAGCGCGCACATACTGTAGCGTATTGACTCACGTGCGGTCGGCGTTCAGCTTCAGTATTGACACCGGGGTCATAAAACCGGGTGCGGACAGCTTCCGCCTCAGGAAGCTGCACAGGAAGGGGAAAGCAGGAATGGACTCTAAGTCGTCACGCGCTCGTCTAATGGGCGCGGCCTCCGTCGTGCTGCTCGGGGCGCTCGCCGTCGCCGCGCAGGCGCAGGCGCAGGATCAGGGCGCAGCCGCCCTGGAAGAGGTGATCGTCACCGCCACCCGCTCGGACCAGGCGCTCAGCCGGGTGCCGGTCAGTGTCGCGGCCTTTACGCAAGAGGCCCTCGACGACCGCGGCATACGCCGGATCGACGATGTCACCCGGATCACCCCGGGGGTGAACTTCAACCGCAGCACCTTCGGGCTGCAGGCCAACATTTCCATCCGCGGCATCTCCTCGACGGCCGGGACATCCACCACCGGACTCTACATCGATGACACCCCGATCCAGGTGCGCACGCTCGGCAACAGCTCGGGCAACGCGTTTCCTGCGGTGTTCGATCTGGAACGGATCGAGGTGCTCCGCGGGCCGCAGGGCACGCTGTTCGGTGCCGGCTCGCAGGGCGGCACGGTCCGTTTCATCTCGCCCGAGCCGAGCCTGACGGACTACAGCGTCTACAGTCGCGCCGAACTGGCGTTCACGCGCAACGGCGACCCGTCCTATGAATTCGGGGCCGCGGTGGGCGGTCCGATCGTGGCCGACAAGCTCGGCTTCCGCGCCAGCGCCTACTACCGGCGAGACGGCGGCTTCGTTGATCGGATCTCCTATCCGACAAACTACAACAACTGCAACAACTGCAATTGGATCGACACCCGGGTGCTCCGTGTGGCGCTAGCCTATGCGCCGCAGGAAAATCTCAAAATAACGCCGTCGGTTTATTACCAGGATCTCTATTCGAACAATTCGCCGGTCTATTGGCAGCGGGTGGCCAACACCGTGTTGTCCGACCCGAAGAACGGCAAATACGTCAGCGGCGCGCGGAACAACTCCACCAACAAGGATTGGTTCGTGCTTCCGGCCCTCGATGTCGACTGGGACCTGGGTCCGGTGACGCTCGAGTCCGACACCTCGTACTTCTATCGCGAGGAGCACGGGGTCTACGATTACACCGCCTTCTATCCGAACACCTTCGGCGGAACTCGCAACCCAACTCCAATCCTGGCGACACCGGGCTATTTCGACCTCGGGAACCTGGGCAACAAGCAGAACATCTGGACCCAGGAGTTCCGCGTCGCCTCGGCTGATCCGGACGCGCGGCTGACCTGGCAGGCCGGCGGTTTCTACTCGGTCGGCATCCAGACCGCCTACCAAGTGCTCCAGTCGCCCTTCATCAATTTGGTGCTGCCGGTTCCAATCGAACAGTTCTTCGGCGGCCCGGCGTTGCCTGGCGGCATCATCTATGTCGATGGGTTCAGGACCAAGGACACCCAGATGGCGGTGTTCGGCGAAGCGAACTTCATGGTCACGGAGCAGCTGAAACTGACGGCCGGGCTGCGCTACGCCGACAACGAGCTGCGCTACTTCACCTATCGCGACGGTCCGGCGCAGGGCGGCCGGGGCAGCGACCAGGGTACGCAGGGGGCCAAGCCGCTGACGCCCCGGTTCATCGTTTCCTACCAGATCGACCCCGACAACATGGTGTACGCCTCGGCGGCCAAGGGTTTCCGGCTCGGCGGCGTTAACCGCGGCATTCCCGTGACGACGGCAGGCTGCCGCGCCGGGCTGCAGTCGCTGGGGTACGAGGCCGCGCCGAGCACCTTCGACAGCGACTCGCTGTGGAGCTACGAGGTCGGCGCTAAGAACCGCCTCGCCAAAGGCCGTGTGCGCCTCGCGGCCAGCGCCTATCACATCGACTGGAAGAACATCATCCGGACGGTGAATGTGCAGGGCTGTGGCTTCGCCTTCTTCGCTAATCTCGGCAAGGCCCAGAGCCGCGGGTTCGACCTGCAGGCGGACTTCGCTCCGGTCGACGGTCTGACCCTGACCGCCCTGGTCGGCTACAACGACGCCGAGTACACCGAGACCATCCGGGCGGCGAACGCCACCTCGGACATCGTCACCTCCGGCCACACGCTGGGCGGAAATCCGTGGAGCCTGGCGCTGTCCGCGCAATACGAGTTCGAAGGCCCGATGGGCCTCGACAGCTACGCCCGGGCCGACTTCGACTACCGCTCGCGCAACGATGGGCTCACCCCGCAGTTCGATCCGCGGAACGCGTCCTACGATGCGCTGCTCAACCCGGACCCGGCGACCTACTCGGTCCGCCTGCGCGCCGGTGTGAAGTACGGCGGCGCCGACCTGTCGGCGTTCGTGAACAACGCCACCAACTACACGCCGGTCGTCGGCCTCGGCCACGGCAGCCGTACCGGTCAGATCTGGACGGGCAACCCGATCCGGCCAGTCACGGCCGGCTTCACGGTTACCTACCGACGGTAAAGCTGGCGGCGGGACGTCGGGCTTCGACGTCCCCCTCCGAGACCTCCCGAGCAAACTGGGGTCGGCTTCTGGGCGGAGCCGACCCCTTTCTTGGCTGCCTAGCGGTCGTCGACCTCGATCAGCACGGCCATGGAGCTGTCGCCCGCCGCGCAGCCCTGGAACAGGCCGAGCCCGCCGCCGGCGAGGGCCAGCTCCTCGATCAGTTCGATGACGCCGCGCAGGCCGGTTGGGCCTTGCGGATGGCCCCAGATCAGCGACGAGCCGTAGTTGTTCATCTTGTCGAGCGGGAAGCCGGTGGCGCGCGAGAAGGCGACGTCGTTCACCGCGAACGGATTGTGCGACTTTACCGCCTTCAGGTCCGAGATGCTGACGCCGGCGCGGTCCAGCGCCTTCTTGCACGCCCCGACCGGCGCCTCGGGCATATAGCCCAAATCCGCGCGGCTCTGGCCGAAGGCGCGGATGCGGACGCGGATCGACGGGTCTTTCGACAGCTCCTTCGCCCGGTCGGCGTGGGTGACGACGAGGCCACAGTTGCCGTCGGCCGGGAAGGTCTGGGCGCCGAAGGTGACGACGCCGTCCGGCAGCACGGGCTTCAGCTTGGCGAGGCCTTCGGCGGTCGAGCCGAAGATGCCCTCGTCGCCTTCCATGACGCTGGCGACGCCCTTGAAGTTCGGTTTCGGCACCTCGAAGGGCAGGGTCATGTAGCGACGCTGGAACGCACGATCGTTGGCCAGGGCGTCTTGGTACTGGGCGTGCCGGCGCAGCACGACCTCGTGCAGTTCGGGGGTGGTGATGCCGTACTTGCGGGCGACGTTCTCCGCCGTCACCAGCATCGAGTGGTCGCCGATCGGATCGTGCGAGAAGTTATAGAGGACCTGGTCTTCCGACGATCCCGTGCCGCCGGGGCCGCCCGGCGCCGGATAGTAAATGTGCGGGCCATTTGAGGTGCGGTCGGCGGCCAGCGTCAGGGCGACCTGCGCATCGCCCATAGCGATCTCGGCGGCCGACGTGAACAGCACCCGCACCCCTGTCGCGCACACCTGGGAGATGGTCGGTCCGGTGACCGACTTCAGCCCGATCTCGTACAGTGGCCAGGGCGCGCCCATGAATGATTGGAACTGACCAATGGTCATGCCGAGCACGCCGAAGTCGAAGACCTCCGGGGCGATCTCCCGCCGCGCCAGCTCGGCCTTGGCCACGTGCGCGGCCAGCTTCATCGAATGCAGGTGCTGAAAGCTTCCCTGCCACTTGGCGAAGGGCGTGGACCAATAGGCGCCATAAGGGATTTCGACGGTCTCGTAGGTCATCGGGGTCTCGTCAGTTGGGGAGGATTGGCGAGTCGCCTGCATCCGCCGCGCGTTGCCGCCTGTCAATACGATACCGTATGCGCGCCGCTTCGTTTGGCGTCTCAAACCGACAATCATCATAGGGGACTACGCGCACCCATTAGTGAGGAACGCCAAAGCCGTACGCAATCGTATTGACGAGGCGCGCCCATGCGGGTCATGTGGCCGCCACTCCACGGCGACGCCGTGGCAGGGAGGCGCAGCTTTTCGGCGGATGGGCTAGTATCCGTCGCGCGGCGCTTCATTCTTTCTGCTGTGGGATCGCAACGGCAGGATGTTCACAGGTTCCGCAATTGGGCGGATGTGGATGATTGCAGCAGGTCTTCCCGCGACCGCGACGTAGCAGCAGTGTGGAGGGAACGAAGTGGCAGGAAGGGTGAAGGAGGCGCGTCCCGCGGCAGAGTCGGCACGGCTCGATCCACAGGCGTGGATCGACGCGGCCCTGGAAATCCTTGCCGACGGCGGCATCGACGCGGTCCGCATCGAGCCGCTGGCCAAGCAGCTTGGTGTTACCAAAGGCAGCTTCTACTGGCACTTCAAGGACCGCGGCGCCTTGCTGGACGCAATGCTGACGCAGTGGCGGCGCAACACCACCCTCGACATCATCGCTCGGCTCGAGCGCAGCGCAGCGACGCCCGAAGCGCGGCTCGCGCAGCTCCTCAAGATGCCGTTCCGCGGCGTAAAAGCCGACAAGTCAGCCGAAGTGGAGTTGGCCCTGCGCCTCTGGGGGCGCCGTGATCCCCAGGCGCGCGCGGCCCTAGCGGAAGTCGATCAACTGCGGCTGCGCTATTTTCAGGATCTGCTGCAACGTTTGGGCTTCAGCTCCGAGGCCGCCGCCGTACGGGCGATCTACTGCTATTCGTTCATGCGGGTCGCCGGCACCCTGATCGACCATCAGGATGAGGCGCTCATCGAGCGGAGCGTGGCGTTGCTGGTGCAGGAAGCGAGCAGGGAGCCCGCCCTCAGCGGATGACATCGCCCGCCGGCGCGGGCCCCCTCAGCCAATAAGAGTATTCAAGGAGGAACGCACCGTGCGTCGTTCAGAGCGCCTCCCGCTGGCGTTGACTAATCCCAATGTGTGCAAGACCGAGCGCCCCGACGGCACGATCATCCTGGAGTGCGCGGAACCGCTGGGGCCCTATCCCGAGCGGGCTGCCGACGCCCTCCTGGCCGCCGCTCGGACCAAGCCCGACCAGACGGCGCTGGGCGATCGGTTCGGACCCGACCCGGAGGCCTGGCGGCGGCTGTCCTACGGCGAACTCGAAGCGCGTTCGGGACGCCTCGCCCAGGGAATGCTGGACGCTGGACTTGGCTCGGACCGGCCCATCCTGCTGATCTCCGACAATCGTATCGAGGCCGCCCTGGTCAAGGTCGCCGCCTATCGGGCCGGCGTCCCTATCGCCCCGGTCACGCCGGCCTATTCGGCGGGTGGCGGCGATGCCGAACGCCTGCGAACGATTTGCGAGACCCTACAGCCCGCCATGGTGGTCGTCGACCGGCGCGCGACCCACGAGGCGGCTGTGCGCCGCGTGATGTCCGACGTGCCGATCGTCGGCGCTGCGGACGGCTCGTCCGAACTCCAAGCCCTGGCGGCGAACGCCCCATCCGAGCGCCTGGCCGAACGCGAAGCCTCGATCAACGGCGACACCGTCGCCAAGATCCTCTTCACCTCCGGCTCCACGGGCACGCCCAAGGGCGCCATCAACACCCACCGGATGTTGACCTCCAACGTCCAGGCCTTGCGGCAGGGCTGGCCGTTTGTCGAGGATGAACCGCCGGTGCTGGCCGACTGGCTGCCGTGGAGCCATACCTTTGGCGGCAACTTCGTCTTCGACCTCGTGCTGATGACCGGCGGGTCGCTGTACATCGACGACGGGCGCCCGCTGCCAGCGACGATCATGCGCAGCGTCCGCAACTCGGCGGACGTCCAACCGACGATCCACCTCAACGCGCCACGGGGGCTCGACATGGTCGGCCGGATCCTGGCCGAGGACGAAGGCCTTGCGCGCGCCTTCTTCGAGCGCCTGGGACTGGTGTTCTTCGCCAGCGCCGGCTTGCCGTCACGCATCCGGGACGACTGGCGCAGGTTGATCGATCGCTACGCCCAACGGCCCATAGCTTTCTGCTCGGCGTGGGGCACGACCGAGACCGCACCGACCGCCACGGCGCTGAACTTTGAGGCCGACAAGGTCAACAACATCGGCAACCCCATTCCTGGTACGACGATCAAGCTGTCGCCCCTCGATGGTCGATACGAGTTGAGGGTGAAGGGACCGAACATCAGTCCTGGCTACCTGAACCGGCCGGATCTGACGGAGCCGGCTTTCGACGAGGAGGGTTACTTCCGGACGGGCGACGCCGGAGCTCTGGCCGACCCGGCGGATCCGGCGGCCGGCATTCTCATTGAAGGCCGCCTGGCCGAGGATTTCAAGCTGGCGACCGGTGTCTGGGTGAACGTCAGCGGTCTACGGGCCCAACTCGTCGAGGCGCTTGGATCGATGGCACGTGATGTTGTCATTTCTGGCCCGAACCGGGACGAGCTTGCGATGTTGGTGTTCCTGGACGTGGAGCAGTGCCAGCGGCTCGCCGGAGAGCCTGGCGATTTCGCCGCCATGTCCCAGAATGCCCGTGTTCGCGCGCACATCGAACAGGTGTTGGCGGCATACAACCGGGCAAACCCCGGCAGCAGCCGACGTATCGCCCGCTTCCACATCATGGACCGAAATCTCGATCCAGGTGCTGGCGAGTTGACCGAGAAGGGCGCAATCAATCAGCGGGCTGTCCTAAAGCGAGAGGGTCAGACCTGCGATGATATGCATGGCCAAGCCTAAGCATCACCATTCGATTGCGTATCTTACCGAAGATCTGGAAGCGCAGCTTGGAGCTTGCTTGCCGCGCGCCGAGAGCCTCCTGTGGTCGATTCTCACACGGGGGATCGAAAGGGCGATTCTGACATGAAAGCTGAAGGCGGGGCCGGCTCGGAGAAGGATCTCCTCGAGACCTATATCCCCTACAAGCTCTACATCGCCGCGGCCGCCGTGGCGCATCTAATCGCTACCACCTACGCGCGCGAGTTCGATCTGACCTTGCCAGAGTGGCGCGTCTTCGCGGCGCTAGGCACGCGGGGCGAACTTTCCCAGAAGTCGGCGGCCGACCTTGTTCTTCTCGACAAGATGACGGCCAGCCGCGCTTGCGCGCGGCTTCTGGCGAACGGACTGATCAGCAAGCGCAAGGATCCCGTTGATGCGCGTGCGTTGTTGATCCGCTTTACCCCAAAAGGGCGGCGCTTCTACGATCGCCTGGTCCCCTTCGCCCGGGAAATGGAGAGCAAGCTCTTCGGCCAGTTCGACGAAGGGCAGGTCACCAAATTGGACGAGATGCTTACCGAGGTCCGTCGGAACGCAACGAACCTGATGGAAGAGGCCGAAGCCGCCACGACGCGCGGCCACAAGCGCGAACGTCGTCCGATCCCACACAGTCGCTGATTACCATTCGGTAGGGTATTGACCGCCCCTGGGGGTCATGTACCAATAGGAATGGTAACTCGTGAGACGAATCCGGCGCGCTCCGGCAGCCCGGGCAACAAGTCGCCAGCGCAGCCGCGTCAGACGACCAACAGGGGGAGAAACGATTTGACCCATCACCACCGATCCATGCGCCTGAAGTCCGCTCTGCTCTGCGGCGTCACCGGCTGCCTGGCGTTCGCCGGCGTTGCGAATGCGCAGGACACGACCGCCGATACGATGGTCGGCGAAGTGGTCGTCACGGCCACCCGTCGCGCCGAGGTGCTGAGCCGCATTCCGATGAGCGTCGCGGCCTACACCCAGGAAAAGATGGACCAGCAGGGCATCCGCCAGCTGGACGACGTCATGCGTTTCACGCCGGGCGTGAACCTGACCCGCAACGCGTCGACGAGCACGAACATCAGCATTCGCGGCGTGTCTTCGACCGTCGGCGCCGGCACTACCGGCATCTATGTCGATGACACGCCGATCCAGATCCGCGCCCTCGGCAGCCAGCCGCGAAACGCCATCCCCAACCTGTTCGACCTGGAGCGCGTCGAAGTTCTGCGCGGTCCGCAGGGCACCCTGTTCGGCGCCGGCGCCCAGGGCGGGGCCATCCGCTTCATTACGCCCAAGCCGAGCCTGAGCGGCGTGGACGTCTACGCCCGCGGCGAGTTGGCCTACACGGAAAGCGGTTCGGCTAGCTATGAGGCCGGTGTGGCCCTTGGGGCTCCGCTGGTGGAAGACCAACTCGGCTTCCGAATCAGCGCCTACCACCGCCGCGATGGCGGCTTCATCGATCGCGCGCGCTATGTGCCGGGCTCCGTCGCCGGGCCGCTCGGCGTCGCCAGCCCCTACACCGGCCGCGCGACGCCGGGCCCGGTGCAGGAGAAAAACAGCAACGACTTCGACACCTACGCGTTCCGCGCGGCGCTGACGGCGAAGATCGGCGATAGTCTGACGATCACTCCGTCGTTGTATTACAACCACCTCTATTCGCATGACCTCAACCAGGCCTGGTGGATCCTCAGCGACCCCAGCGAGCAGCGTTTCGTCAGCGGAAACACGCGACCGGAGACCAACAAGGACCGCTTCTGGCTGCCGGCTCTGAACGTCGAGTGGGACCTGGGCTTCGCGACCCTGACGTCGAACACGTCCCGCCTGATGCGGAACGAAGACGGGGTCTACGACTACGCCACCTACAATCTCGCCAACTTCCCGGTGCGGTATCGGACGGCGACCAACCCGTTTGGCGCTTTCGACCGCTATTACGGCTTCGCCGACTTCAGCGCCGGCAACATCAACGGCAATAATCAGGACAGCTTCAACCAGGAAATCCGCCTGGCTAGCAACGACAGCGAGAGCCCGTTCACCTGGGTGGTCGGCTTCTACTATGCGAAGGCGAACCAGAGCTCGAAGCAGTCCGTCCGCGACCGCTACTTCTCAGAGTACATCGGCGTGACACCGGGTCCTTCAGACCTATTGGTCTATGATGAGACCCTCGACGCCTACGACAAGCAGACCGCGGTGTTCGGCGAAGTCACCTGGGAAATCATCGACGGGCTGAAAGTCACCGGGGGCCTTCGATACGCCAAGACGTCGTTCGATTTCGTCGGGGAAGTTTACGGCCTGGCGGCCGGGCCGGCCGGCTACATCCGCAACGAAGGTCATCAATCCGAAAAGCCGCTTACGCCGAAGATTAGCGTCCAATACCAATGGGATCCGAACAACCTCACCTATTTCACGGCGGCGAAGGGCTATCGCATCGGCGGCTCAAACCGCGCGGTGCCGAATACTCCCGACTGCCTCGCGGCCCTGAATGCCATTGGCTATCAGTCCGCGCCCAGCGCCTATGACTCCGATAACGTTTGGAGCTACGAGCTGGGCAGCAAAAATTCGTTCATGGATGGCCGGGCGCGCATCGCGGCGGCGGCCTATATGATCAAGTGGACTGACATCATCCGCAGCGTAGGCCGCCTCGGGAACAACTGCCCCTACGGCATCATCGCTAACCTTGGCGAAGCGACCTCTAAGGGCTTCGAATTCGAGAGCACCTTCAACGCGACCGACAGTCTGACGTTGGGTCTCGCCGTCGGCTACAACAACATCGAATACGACGAGAGCATCCGCTTGCCGGGCGCGGCCCAGGATCTAGTCACTGAGGGCCACACTCTGGGCGGCGTGCCGTGGACGGTCGCCCTCAGCGCCAATTATGCGTTCGAAGCCGCCGGTATGCCGGCCTTCGCGCGCGTCGATTACATCTATCGCTCGGTCAACGACAGCCTTCGGCCGGAACTCGATCCTGCCTATCCGAGCGTCTACGATCCCACGATCCTACTGGCGCCCGAAGAGCACGACCTGCGGCTGCGGGCGGGGATCACGCTCGACAACGGGACCGACATCTCTGTGTTCGCCAACAACGTCCTCAATCGGACCAAGACCGGCTTCGGCGGCTATCGCGTCACGCCCGTCGACGAGTTCACGGCGATCCGGCCGCGCACGTTCGGTATCACGGCGGCCTATCGGTACTGATCCCCCGGCCCGGCGCGACGGCGGAAGCCGTCGCGCCGGGCTTTGTCTCAGCTCACAACGCTAGATTGTCCGGCGGCGCCGCGTGCGGGGCGCCGCATGTGGGAGGCGCAATTGGAACGTCGGCAATTCATCACGTCTGGCCTGGCGCTTGCCGGTGCGGCTGGTCTCAGCGCTTCGGCTTTCGCCCAACACAACGCCAGCCCGGACACCTCCTTCGACCCGTCGCTCTGGATTGGGGATCTGGCGATCGTCAACGCCCGGATCATCACGATGGACCCCAGCCGGCCTGAGGCCCAGGCCGTGCTGGTGCGCAACGGGCGGATCGCGGCGGTCGGCTCGAACGCGGAGATCCGGGGTCGGGCGCGCGGTGCGCGTGTGCTGGATGCCGGCGGCAGCGCCGTGGTCCCCGGCTTCGTGGACACTCACGTGCACATCGAATGGTCGTGCGCCGCCCGCGAGCTGATGGTCAATCTGTGGAACCCGGCGCCGCAGTCGGTCGCCGAGCTGCTGACCCGCCTGAAGGCCGTCGCCGACAAGACCCCGGCCGGTCAGTGGATCGTCGCAGAAGGCCCGCTCGGTCAGATGGCCGACAAGCGCATGCCGACCCTCGACGAGCTGGATTCCGTTACCCAGCGGCATCCTCTGGCGGTGTTCAACGGCGTCCACCACCACGTGAACAACAGCCTCGCGGCCCAGGGCATGGGCTACCTCACCTATGAGAGCGAGGCCCAGATGCGCTGGTGGAGCAACGGCGAGCCGTTCACCGGCGGCTGGGCCAAGCGCGACGAGCACGGCCACCCCGGCGACTCCTACGACATGGTCATGCGCCTGCCGCGCGACCTTTGGTCCGTGGAAGCGTTGAAGGGTGCGATCCGCAAGCAGGCTAAGGCGATGTTCGTGGCCGGCGGCGTGACCTCGGCCTCGCCGGTTTGCCTGGTGTCCAGCAACGAATACTCCGCCGATCAGCAGCTGCAGGCGATGGGCGAGCTGCCCCTGCGGCTGCGCGCCTATTATATGGCCCCGTTCTCGGTCGGCGTGGACCAGGTGCTGGCGACGGGCGTCACCCGCGGGTTCGGCAACGACATGTTCCGCACCGGCGGCTTCAAGCTGATCATGGACGCCTCGCATCCCGGGGCACCGACGGCCCAGCACTACACCGAGGACGAATTCGCCGACCTGGTGACCAAGATCCACGCGCGCGGCCTGCAGACGATCACCCATTGCACCAGCCCGCAGGGCGCCGACCGCGTCACCAACGCCATTGAGGAGGTGCGCCGGCGGTTCCCGAACGGGCCGGAGATCCGCCACCGCATCGAGCACCACCGCGCGCGGCCGGAACTGGCGCGGCGGATCAAGGCGGCGGGGATGTACTTCTCACTGATCGCCGCTCAGGCCAGGACGCAGAACCGCAACGCCAACACCGGCTCGGGCTTCTCGAGCTCGGTCAGCCTGCCTTACCGGTCATACATCGCCGATGGAATTCACCCGATCCTGGTGTCCGACAAGTGCAGCGGCGCGCCCAGCAACCCGAAGCCACTGATGAGCATCGCGGCCGCATGTAACGGCTACGAGGCGGGCGGCATGACCGACGCCAGCGAGACGGTGGGGTTCGACGACGCCCTGCGGATGTGGACGCTGTGGGCCGCCGAAAGCACGCACCAGGAGCATGACCGCGGCTCGATCACGGTCGGCAAGCTTGGCGATTTCGCGCTGCTGTCCGGCGATCCGCGTCGGATGCAGCCCGCCGAGTACTTCGACCTCAAGGTCGACGCCACCGTGCTCGGGGGCAAGGTCGTCTATGAATCCTAAGTCTCGGAAGGGGAGGGCGTGATGCGCCGTCGTGAATTCTTCGGTCTGGCCGCCAGCGCCGGACTTGTCGCCGGCCTGCCGGCCTGGGCGCAGCAGAACGCCGGCCCGGACACCTCGTTCGACCCCTCGATGTGGGTAGACGACATGGCGATCGTCAACGCCAAGGTGATCACCATGAACCCGGCCCAGCCGGCAGCCCAGGCCGTGCTGGTGCATCGTGGCCGGATCGTCGCGGTGGGCACGAACGGGCAGATCCGTGAGCAGGCGCGCGGCGCAAAGGTGTTCGACGCCGGCGGCCGGACCGTCGTACCGGGCTTTGTCGACACCCACATCCATATCGAGTGGTCGGCCGCCGCCACCGCCCTGATGCTCAACATGTGGGGCGACCGGCCGAAGACCATCGCCGAGGTTCTGGCGCGGCTCCGGGCCAAGGCCGACCAGACGCCGGCCGGCAAGTGGATCCTCGCCGAAGGGCCGATCAGCTCCAGCACCCAGGAAAAGCGCCTGCCGACGATCCAGGAACTGGACTCCGTCAGCGAACGCCATCCCATCGCCGTGTTCAACGGCGTGCACACCAATGTCGGCAACTCCCTGGCCGCCAAGGCCATGGGCTACCTGACCTATGAGGACGAGGCGCAGGCGCGTTGGTGGAGCAACGGCCAGCCCTACACCGGCGGCACGGTGGAACGGGACGAGCGCGGCCACGCCGGTCCGGCGCACGACTTCGTCATGCGCCTGCCCAAGGACCTTTGGTCGGTCGAGGAACTCAAGGGCGCGATCCGCAAGACGGCCAAGGAGATGTTCATCGCCGGCGGCGTGACCTCGGCTTCGCCGGTCTGCCTGGTGTCGAGCAACGAATACTCCGCCGACCAGCAACTGCAGGCGGTGGGCGAGTTGCCGATGCGCCTGCGGGCCTATTATATGGCGCCGTTCTCGGTGGGTGTGGACCAGGTGCTCGACACCGGCGTCACCCGCGGGTTCGGCAACGACATGTTCCGCACCGGCGGCTTCAAGCTGATCTACGACGGCGGTCGGCACAACGGCCGGCAGACCCACCACTACACCCAGGACGAGTACGCCGACCTGGTGACCAAAATCCACGCCCGCGGCCTGCAGGCCATCACTCACTGCGTCAGCGAAGAGGGGGCGGCCGGAGTGGTGGGCGGCATCGAGGAAGTGCGCCGCCGGTTCCCGAACGGACCGATGATCTATCACCGCATCGAGCACTGGCGCCCGCAGGCGCCGGAACTTATGGCGCGGATGAAGGCCGCGAACATGTATTATACGTCCATTGCCTCCCAGGGGCGCGAGACCGACTATGGCCCCCGCCAAGCCAATCCGTACGGCACCACGGGCGCGGCCTACAGGTCGCTGATCGCGGCGGGCGTGCATCCGATCCCGGTATCGGACAAGTGCGGCGGCAATCCGACCCAGCCGCGGCCGATGAATAGCCTGGCTGCGATGTGCAATCCGATGAGCGCCGGCGGCGATGCGGCGGAGGGCGAGGCGACCGATTTCGACAACGCCCTACGCATGTGGACCCTTTGGGCCGCGCAGAGCACCCACCAGGACCACGACCGAGGCTCGATCCAGGCCGGCAAGCTCGGCGATTTCGCCGTGCTGAACGGGGATCCTCGTCGCATGCAGCCGGCCGACTACTTCAAGCTGAAGGTCGATGCGACGATTCTTGGCGGCAAGGTGGTTTACGGCGGTTGATCTCGACCGGGCAGGGGAGTGCGGATGATGCGGCGTCCTGAACGAAGACTCGACCCGGTCGGGGCGCTTTCCGCGCTCGCCCTCACTCTGCCCGCCGCGGCGGCGGCGGCCCCGACGACGGTCGAGGGGGTCCACGCCGCCGACCTCGCCGCCACGGCGCAGGCGGACGTGCGGCTGGTCCGCTTCAACGCCTTCCTGGCAGGGGCTGTCCCGCCTCGCGAAGCGGGCAGTCCGTTCAAGCCGGTTGGCAAGGTGACGCCGATGACGGGGAGCGACGCCGTCTTCGGAACCGGTGCGGCGGCTTACCATACGGTGATCACCTCGAATGCGGACGGGAAGGGCGGCTTCGTCGACAACGGCTCGATCCGTTTCTCAAACGGCGAGATTCGTTTCCGCGGCATCTATCCGACGAAGAACGAGCCGACGCCGGTCAATGGCGTGGCCAATACCGTGATGGTCGAGGAGATCATTGGCGGAAGCGGCACGTTCGAGGGGGTCACGGGCTACTTCCTGCTGAACTCGACCCTTGGTCCGGGCGGCATCCGCGGCGCGCTGAACGGCGTGCTGTTCGTCAAGAAAACGGCGAGGAACTGACGATGCGGAGCTTCCTCTGCACAATGCTCGCCCTGAGCCTGGCGACGGCCGCCGCCGCTACGCCCGCTGAGATCGACGCGGCGTTCAAGGCCTCGGACGCTCAGGTGGCGGCGGACTCAGAAGTCCGTATCGTCCGCTTCCAATCGATCATGACCGGCGAGTTCCCGCGCCGGCAGGACGGGGTCGCATTCAAGCCGGCGGGACGGGTTCTGCTTCCAGCCGGGTCCGACCCGATCCTGGGGTCGGAACCTGCGCCTTACATCACGGAAATCCATTCCAACAGCGACGGGAAGGGCGGTTTCACCGACACCGGCTCAATCCGCTTCGCCGGCGGCGAACTGCGGTTCACCGCGGTCTATCCGACCCGGAATATCGAGACGCCGTTGCCCGGCATGCGGACCACCGCCATGGTCGAGAAGGTGACCGGCGGAACAGGCGCTTTCGAAGGCGCGTCCGGCTACATCATGCAGTTCTCGACGATCGACGGGGACGGATTCCGCACCACGCTCAACGGTATCTTGTTCGTACGGAAGATGCCCTGACTGGCCATACGGTGGCGTATTGACCGGCTCAGCGGGCGGTGCGACCCTGCCCGCAAGCGGTCGCCGATGCGACTGGGTGAAAAGGAAGGGGCGGAGATGGCGACGAAGATTGGCGAGGTGATCGACCGCGAGCGGCTCGGCGGCCTCCAGGTCCTGGTGCTCGTGCTTACCTCGCTGGCGATCATCATCGACGGCTTCGACATTCAGGCCATCGCCTTTGCCGGCCCGGTGATCCTCAAGGAATGGGGCCTCAGCAAGGCCGAACTCGGACCGGCGATCGCCGCCGCCCTGATCGGCATGGCGGTCGGCGCGCCGTTCGGCGGGGGCCTCGGGGACAAGATCGGTCGCCGGCTGACCATTATCTTCAGCGCCGTCTTCTTCGGGGCGGCGACGATCGCGACGGCCTTCTCGCCCAATCTGACCGCGCTCATCATTCTAAGATTCGTCAGCGGTCTCGGGTTCGGCGCCCTGCTGCCCAACGCAACCGCCCTCCTGGCCGAATGGATGCCGACCCGGTATCGCGCCCCAGCCATCGGCCTGATGATCATCGGCGTGCCGATCGGCGGCATGATCGGCGCGGCGGTAGCCCAGTGGCTCATCCCGGCTTACGGTTGGCGGGCCTGCTTCCTGGTTGGCGGCGTCCTCGGGATCGTTCTCGCCGGCGTCTTGGCGATCGGCCTGCCGGAATCGCTGAGATTCCTCCTGCGGCGGGAGGGCAGTTCGCCGAAGGTGACGGGCCTTCTCGCTCGGGCGTTCGGCCGCGACCGGGTTCCGGACCACGTGATCCCCGACGACGAGCCGCGCAAGGCGCATTGTAGTGAGGTCCTGAGGCCTGAACACGTGCGGGTGACCATCGGCCTGTCGCTTGCGTTCTTCGCCAACCTCGCGGTGACCTACGCCTTCTTCAACTGGGTCCCGACCATGCTGACCTCGATGGGCATGCCCCTCGACGTCGCCCTGCGCGGCGCCCTGTACTTCAACCTCTGGGGCCTGGCGGGTGCGCTCGCTGGCGCGGTGCTGATCAACTGGCTGGGCTCGCGGATCGGCCTTCTCCTGGTGCTCGGCGGAGCCATCATCGTCGCCGGCGCCATGGGGTACACGATCACGACGGGCGTCCCCTCTGAGACGGCGATGATCGTCGGCCTTTCCGCCGCGGGGACCCTGGTTTCCGGCCTGCAGGCCTGCCTCTACTCCCTGGCGGCGTCCGCCTATCCGACCACCTGTCGGTCCGCGGGAATTGGCGTGGTGGCCGGCATCGGCCGGCTGGGCTCCATCGCCTCGGCTTTCCTCGGCGGCGCGATCCTCAGCCTGCCGGCGGGGCAGGCGGTGTTCTTCGTCGTCGTCGCCGGGGTCCTGATCCTGGCGGTGGTCGGAGTGCTGGTAGTCAATCGCCATGCACCCCCGGCCCGGCGCGCCGCCGCCGGGTAGCCGCACCCCGACTCACGACGACCTTCACGCCAGAGCGGCGGCTGGCGCCGGGGTCCTAGAAAATACGCCTAAGTACGGAATTACTGGAGAGTTTGATGAAGCTTGAGAACGCATCGGCCTTTGTCACCGGCGGTGGGTCCGGTCTGGGCGCGGCAACCGCCGAAGCGCTGGCGGCCGCGGGCGCCCGGGTGACGATCTTCGATCGCGACGCGGACAAGGCCAACGCTGTCGCCCAGCGCCTCGGCGGGATCGCGGCCGTCGGCGACGTAACCAGCGAGGCCGACGCCCAAGCGGCGTTCGCGAAGGCGCGCGAGGCGCACGGCGCGCTGCGCGTGCTGGTCAACTGCGCCGGGATCGGCACCGCGGCCCGGATCCTCGGCCGCGAAGGCCCGATGCCTCTCGACCGCTTCGAGACGGTGATCCGGGTGAACTTGATCGGCACCTTCAACATGATGCGCCTAGGGGCCGCCGAGATGGCGCAGGCCGAGCCGAGCGAAGACGGCGAGCGGGGCGTGATCATCTCCACCGCTTCGGTCGCAGCCTATGAAGGCCAGGTCGGCCAGGCGGCCTATTCGGCGTCCAAGGGCGGCGTCGCGGCCCTGACCCTGCCGGCCGCCCGCGAATTCGCCGGGATTGGCGTCCGGGTCCTGGCGGTGGCGCCGGGGCTGTTCTTCACGCCGATGATGGAGACGCTGCCCGAAGAGGTTCAGCAGAGCCTCGCCGCCTCGATCCCGTTCCCGAAGCGTCTCGGCCGGCCCGGCGAGTTCGCAGCCCTCGTGCAGCACCTGGTCGATAACGTCCACATGAACGGCGAGGTGGTTCGGATCGACGGCGCCCTGCGCCTGCCTCCGCGCTGAAACAGAGGGTCCGCGCCAGCCTCGGCGCGGCCCAACTCTCCCTAGGGCCCGACGGCCCTTGAAATCGCCGCGGCGAACGCCTGGGAGCGAGCCGAATAGGCGCGGTCGACCGGTGTGGGATAGGCGCTCAGCATCACCACCACGAGATCCTTGTCCGGCTCGATGTAGATCATCTGCCCGAACACGCCGATGGCCGAGAAGGTCTGCGGCGAGGTGATCCACCACTGATAGCCATAGCCCTTGGAGCCGGGCGAGCCCTCACGGGCCTGCGTCAACCAGCCGTCGGGCACGATGGACGCGCCGTCCACGCCCTTAAAGCCTTCCAGCGCGAAGAGGCCAAAGCGGCCGAAATCCCGCAATGTCGCGTTCAGGCAGCAGCCGGCGAACTCCTGGCCGCCGTCCGTCGTCCACCGCGCCTCCGTCTCCATCCCGGCCGGTTTCCAGATCTTCTCGGAGAGGTAGTCGGAAAGCCGCTTGCCGGTGGCGGAGGTGACGACCTCGCCCAGCACATGGGTGGCGCCGGAGTTGTAATCGAACTTGCTGTCCGGCTCGAAGACCTTCGGCGAGGTGGCGATGTGCCCGGTCAGGCCGCCGGCGTCGCGATTCGACAGGATGCGGACGATGGCGTTGGTGTCGGAGTTCGGGTCCAGGTAGTTCTCGTCCCACCGGACACCGGTGGACATGTTGAGGGTCTGCCGGACGGTGACGCCGTCATATCCCGTCCCCTTGAGCGCAGGCACATAGGCCGTCACCAGGTCGTCCAGGCTCTTAATCTTGCTGTCCTTCACAGCCGCGCCGACGAGGGTGGAGGTGATCGACTTCACCACGGAATAGGAGGTCCAGCGATCCGTCGGCTGCAGGCCGTGAGCGTACTTCTCGAGTCGCACCTGACCCTTGTGGAGCACCAGCAGTCCGAACACGCGGTTGTCGCGCATGAAGGCCTCCGCGTCGTTCTCTGGATCCGCCAGGGCAGGGCCTCTCGGCAGCGCCTTCACGACCGACCCCGGGGCGACGGGCCGCCAAGCGTAGAGCTTGTCGAAGTTCTTGAAGCCGACCGCCTGCTCAGGCGTCGACCAGAACAGCATCCGCTCGGCGGGAGGCAGCGTCGTAGCGGCTTGCGGCTGAGCGGCTGCATGGCCGGTGAAGGCGAAGGCGGCGAGGGCCGCCGCCGTAATACGCCAGATCATCGTTTTCCTCATCCTTGGCTTTCGGGGCCTCACGCGAGGCCCGGCTATCGTTGGTATCGAGCCGTACCAGAGCGTATGGCATGATCCGGCGCCGCGGCAAGAATGCGCTCTAGGCCTGCGGAGAATACGCTCGCGCCATCTCCGAGTTTTGCGGAGATCGTAACATACGAGATGGTATTGACAGGCGGCTCGGCGACTGCCCTGTTGTCCGACACGTTCTGCCGGCGCAGACCTTCGTGCGCTGCAGGCGGGGAGGTCTGGCCTCGGAACGCTCGCGATCAAGTCCAACGGCGGTTCCTTATGTATTTTGAGCCCGGCAAAACGCCCCACAATCTGCCATACGACCCCTTCAAGTCGTGCGTCGTTCCCCGCCCGATTGGGTGGATTTCGACGACCAGCAGCGCGGGCGTCGACAACTTGGCGCCGTTCAGCCAGTTCCAGAACATCACCTTCGATCCCCCGATCGTCATGTTCTCCGCCAACCAGCGCAGCGAGGGCGGGCAGAAGGACAGCGCGCTCAACGCCGGCGAGACCGGCGAGTTCGTCTGGAACATGGCCACCTACGACCTGCGCGAGGCCGTCAACATCAGTTCCGAGGAGTTCGGGCGGGACATCGACGAATTCGAGCGCGCCGGCCTGACCAAGGCGCCGTCGCGCCTGGTGCGCCCACCGCGCGTCGCCGAGTCGCCGATACAGTTTGAATGCGTGCACCTGCACACCACCCGCATCCCCGGCGAGGGGCCGATCGGAACGGTCGATGTCGTGTTCGGGAAAGTTGTCGCGATCCACATCAAGGACGAGGCCCTGACCGAAGGGCGGGTGGACATCGCCAGGATCCGGCCCCTCGCGAGGCTCGGCTACTACGAATACACCTACGTCGATAAGGTGTTCACCCTCCCGCCGCCCGGCGGCGGCTCCACGGCCCTCAGCGCCGGTCTCGAAGGTTCGGCGTCGCGTATCCGGTCGGTAGTCGGCACGGAACCCGGCGCGGCCGAATAGGCGCGTTGCTCGGCACAAAGGGGGGGCGATGAACCGCCGCGACATCTTCAAGGTCCTGATGGCGTCTGCCGCCGGCGCGCCGGCCCTGGCCGCCTCGGCGACCTCGGCCGCGCAGGCCCCGTCGTCCGGCGCCGAGACGTCCCGGCCCCGGCCCGCGGGGACCGATGACCTGGCGATCGTCAATGCCCGGATCCTCACCATGGACGAGCACGCGCCGCGCGCTCAGGCCGCCCTGGTGCGCGGCGGCCGTATCGTCGCCGTCGGCCGCAATGACGAGGTTCAGGCCCTGGCCCGCGGGGCGTCGCTCTACGACGCTCGCGGCCGCACGGTCGTGCCCGGCTTTATAGACAGCCACATCCATCTCGACTGGGTCGCAGCCTTTTTCGCTTACCAGGCCGATACCCACGTGCCTCCGGTCGCCAGCTTGGCCGACATCATGGATGCGCTGCGGCGGAACGCGGCCCGGACCGCGCCTGGTCGCTGGGTGATCGGCCGCGGCGATTACGGTCTCGACGCCCGCATTCCCGAAAAGCGCCTGCCCACCCGACAGGAGCTGGACGGCATCTCCGAGCGCCATCCGGTGCTGCTGTTCTCAGGTCTGCACGTCACGAGCATGAACACCATGGCCGCCAAGGCAATGGGACTGTGGACTGAGGCGGATCACAAGCGCCAAACGCTGCGCGATGGGCGGCGCTACGCCGGCGGCGTGGTTGAGCGGGACGCCGACGGCCTGCCCACGGGACCGGCCTACGAGATCATCCCGCACATGCCGGCCAACCTTTATTCGGTGGAGGAGTATCGCCAGGCCATCAAGACCCATGCTCCCCGGCTCTTCGTGCAGAAGGGGATCACGTCCGTCTCCACCATGGGCCTGCTGTCGAATGACCATTTCGACGCGGTCCAACAGCTCCAGCGGGCGGGCGAGCTGCCTCTGCGCGTTCGCGGCTATTGGATGTCGCCGTTCTCCATCAGTGTGGATGACGCCCTGTCCGCCGGGGTCAGCATGGACTTCGGCAACGACATGTTCCGGTTCGGCGGGTTCAAGCTGATCCCGTCCGTCAACGCGGTGAGCGGCTCCGGGTCGACTTTCAACTACACTCAGGATGAGCTGGTCGAGCTGATCTCCAAGGTCGAGCGCGCCGGCTTTCAGGCCCTGCTGCACACCGGCGGCGGCGAAAGCTTCGACCGCGTCACGGCCGCGGTCGCGGAGGCGCAGCGGCGTCATCCGGGCAGCGGCTTGCGCCATCGGCTCGAGCACTTCGGGGCCATCGACCCCGACCGGGTCCGGCGGCTGCGTGAGCTGAACATGACCGTCAGCATCACCTCGCCCCAGTTGAAGAGCCGGCCAGGCGCGCAGGTGAGGGCAGGCGTCTACGAGATGGCGGTCCGCAACGGCCTCAAGCCGGTGGCGATCACCGACGCGACCGGCACCCTCCCGACGTTCAGCCCGTTGTTCGGCATCGCAGCCCTGGTGGCGCCGGCCTCCGTGGGCGGCAGCTTGGCCGACGGCTCCCGGCTCGACTACGAAACGGCGTTGCGGATGTGGACCAGCTGGGCCGC
>NZ_JBIIGK010000100.1:0-10664 GCF_044236515.1 Phenylobacterium sp. | reverse complement strand
CCAGGTCGTCGAACCCCGCCACGTGCGCGCGCCAGTAGCGCACGGTCGACATCGACGGCATCGCCCGGTCGCGGGTGATCGACGTCAGGCTCTCGCCGCCGCACAGCCGCTCGAAGATCGCCTCCGCGACCGCCTCGCAATAGCTGAACGGCTGGCCGCGGGTCTCGGCCGGCCGGCCCGACGCCGCCCGCGCCGCGCGCAGCGCCGCCCCGAACTCGGGATAGCGAACGATCCATCCCTCCACCGCCTGCGTCGTCGGCATCCCCGGCTCGCGGCACAGCGGATGCAGCAACGCGCCGGCCGCCACCCGCCGGCAGATCTCCGCCCCCAGCTCCGGCGACCAGCCCACCGGCGCCTTGGCCGCCCTGCGCCCGGCCCGCGGCCGCCCGTCGTGCGTCCTGCGCGCACGCGCCATCCCCGGCGCGGCCAACGACCGCCCGTCCGCCTCGTCCATCACGAAGCCTCCTTCAGATTTTCAGATTGCCCGCCGACCGATGGCGCACCCCGCCACGTCTACCCCAAAGCTACCGGAAACCGGCCCGTTCGCCAAGAACAAAAACGGAACATATTGCCGACCGACAGTTATTCCCCCGCACAGGCCCCGAACGCGCTAGTGAACACGCCCCTCCAGTCGCGAGACCCGATCATGCCCGCCTACACCCTCGTCACCACCACCGCGACGCAAGGCAGCGACGAAGCCGAGGTCAACACCCTCGTCGACGACTTCGCCAACGTCAGCGAAGCGATCGGCTACGCCCGCCGCATGGCCGACGAACTGCTCGGCCTCGCGGGCCAGCTGTCCCTCGATTTCGACTACAGCAACGTCGGCCTCTACGACGGCGACCTGATCGACCAGGAGCCGGACCCCGAGCATGCGGCCTTCATCGGCATGTGCGTCCTCGACGACGGCGGCGCGATCTTCATCGGCGCCCAGGAAATGCGCGAAGGCGGCGCCGAAGTCCCCACCGACGCCGACTGACGCCCCCCACGCGCGCTTGGAACGGCCGAGCTCGATCCGCGTATCCACGTTTGGCGTGGGCAGCGTGGAGGCCGAAGGTGCGCGTGCGGGTCTGGATCAGCGGGGCGGACGGCCCCTCCCACGACTTCGAACTGGTCGAGGCGCCGCGCGTCGGCGAGCGGATCGTCATCAGCGTCGGCGCCGATACCGAAGAGGGCGTCGTCTCGGCGGTCTCCTGGCAGCTTCAGGCGATCGAGCCGCCGGGCGCCAGCCTCTCCCTCGTCGCGGAGCCGGCCGGCAGCGTGACGATGGTCCATGTCATCTGCCGCGCCGCGACGCTCGAACGCCGGCACAGCTCCGAAAGCGCCGCCATCGATCTCGGCGAAAGCCACTCCACCTCTCACTGAGCCGCGCCGCGCCGGTTGCAGCCGCCCGAAATCACACCTCCGGCTTGGTTGTGTGGGGCGAGGTGTTCTGTATTTGTTCGCGCCGACATTGCTGGAGGCGTGAACCCATGGTCGCTCGAAACTATCTCGGCATTTCAGACCCGAAGGCGGCTTTCGAGGCGCTGCGGCCCTACCGCAACGAACTCATCCGGCTGAAGACGATGTGCAAGCCGCTGGGCGCCGACTACCTGGTGCTCGACGCGGCCATGCAGGCTCTCGACACCGCCGCCTACCACTTCACCCGCGACCCCTACCTCTTCGTGCCGCAGGGCGGCCGGTCCTGAGGCTGGCGAAGCTTCACTCGGTCCCTTTCGCAGGAAGGCCGGGTACGGATTAGCACCGGTTAATCGCGTCACCGGCTCGTGACTTGTCCGGTCAGACTTCCCCGAACTCAGGTATCGCGCAGCTTCGTCCGGCGCGGCGCGGGCGTCGCAAGCGAGAGGCCTTTTCGATGCCGACGATCGCCACGCTTCATGAGGTGCAACCGGTCAACAGCAGCACGGCGGGCGTGCAAGTCGCGCCCGTCGCAGCAAGCCTGGCCGACGGCTCCCACGTCGTCGTCTGGCAGGACGTGGCGACGAGCGACCTCTTCGGGCAGCGGTTCGACGCCTCCGGCGAAAGGCTCGGCGGCGAGTTTCGCATCAACACCACGCCGACGGCGAACCTCGCTCCCGAGCCTTCGATCATCGGACTGGAGGGCGGGGGTTTTGCGGTGGCCTGGGCCATCGTTCCCGACCCGGCGTCGCCGGTCTTCAAGGACGTCGTCTCACAGCTCTTCGACGCCTCCGGCGTCAAGGTGGGCGGCGAGCAGCTGAACCTCGGAGGCCCATGGCCCGGCCCGCACGGGCAGGCTTCGCTGGCGGCCCTGGCGGGGGGTGGCTATGTCGTGACGATCGTCGACCACCAGCTGGACGTCGATACGCCGGACCCGGACGTCTATTCGCAGCGCTACGACGCCTCCGGGACCAAGGTCGGCGAGCCCATCCTCGTGAACGCCCCCTCCGAGCTGGAGCAGCGCCATCCGGCCACCGCCGGTCTGACGGACGGCGGGTTCGTGGTCGTGTGGGATCTGGAGATCGACAGCATCCCGACCGGCAAGCTCCTGCTCCAGCGCCTGGATGCGGCGGGCGACAAGGTCGGCGGCGAGATCCAGGTCACCGACCAGAGCTGGCCGCACCTGGGCGAACGCGCCGTCACCGGCCTTGCGGACGGCGGCTATGTGGTGGTCTGGACGACGGAAGAGCCCAGAGACGTCTTCGCCCAGCGGTTCAACGCCGCGGGCGCCAGGGTCGGCTCGCCGGTGGAGGTCGGCAGGACCACGCCAGGCGACCAGAGTGCACCTTCGGTCATCGGCCTGGCCGACGGCGGATATGCGGTCGTCTGGTTTTCACATCAGTACGGCCCGGTCGACAGCCCGCGCGGTCTTCATGTCCAGACGTTCAGCGCGTCGGGGGAACGCGTCGGGAGCGAGGCGCTCATCTCTTCCGATGTTGCCCTCTCGCCGCCTGTCGTCCTCCCGTCTCAGCCCTCCGCCAGCCTCGCCGCGCTCGACGACGGCGGCCTGGTCGTGGCCTGGGTCAATTCCGACTTCGACATCGTCCAGCGTCGGATCGGTCCCACCATGGAAAGCGCCACGCTGAGCGACGCCATCGAGATCGCCAGCGGCGCGTCGCGTGAAGACACCTTCCTCGCTGCGCCCGGCGCCCTGAACCCCGGCGATCAGATCTATGGCGGGGCGGGGTCCGACCGCCTCCGCCTCACCGATGCCGGGGAGATCGACCTCACCGGCGTGTTGCTGAACAGCGTCGAGAAGATCATGGGCAGCCGGGGCGACGACACCGTCGTCGTCGATGACGCCGCGCTGGGGGGCGTCACCGTCATCGACGGCGCGGGCGGCGAGGATACCGTCGTCACGTCCGACGCGAGCCTGAACCTGATCGGCAAGACGCTGGCGAAGATCGAGCACCTCACCACCACCCATGCGGCCGGGACCAACTTCCTGGTCGACAGCATCTCGGAGGCGTTGCTGGTGGATGGGGCCGGGACCCACGATACGATCACGGCGACGTCGCTCGTCTTCAGCGCGCGCCAGCGCAACCAGCTGTTCGCCAACGGCGTGGAAGAAATCGTCGACGCATCCGGCGCCTATACGCCTCACGCCGCGGGCGACTTCCTGCTCGCCTAGCTCGCCGAGCCTTTGCGAACGTGACCAGGCGGCGTCCGGTATCAGCGCCGGGTCGGATGGAAGGTGGACGGGGCGGGGCGAACGTCCGCTGCGGGGGGCGTTCGAATTTCCGCGCCTGGCGCAAGATTGACTCCGCCCATCCCTCGTGACCGCAATCTGGCCCTCACCACGCCGCCCCCACCCATGTGCAACGCCTACCGCCTTCGCTTCCCGTTCTCCCTGCTCGCCGCGTTCTGCCTGGCGGCATGTGCGCCCGGTTCCGACGCCGCCTTCGCCGATGGTCTCGATCATACGCCCTACGCCATGATCGACAGCCCACGTGAATGCGGGTGTCTGGCCAGGTTGGCGCCGGTCGCCGATCCCATGTCGAAGACGCCGTGCCTGACGGACATCCGGGCGGACGGCGCCTGCAGCATCCGGATCGACTGCACTCACCCGGACGCCGAACCCAGGTTGCGAGCCTCGGTGTTGAGTTGCGCGAGGCCCGATGGATCTGGCTGATCTGGCGCGGCTTGCGAAGTCGGTCCCGACGCGCCGCAACCCAGGAACGTCTGCGCCCCGCTAGCCTGCCGCAACCCCCAAGCCGGCCCCACCCGGCTAAGGACGAGGCGAGCCACTGGGCGCGACTGCGTGGTGCTCGACGCGGCCATGCAGACCTAGCTGCGCCGGAGCGGCTGCGTGTTCCCCTAGCCGGCCTTCACAGGCTCACTTGCCGGTGGACTCTTTCCCTGTCCGTTCCGCCTCCACATCCAGGATCGGCGTCTCAGCGGAGTGCGAGAGGGGCAGTTCAAGGACGCACCGGAGCCCCTCAGGGCGGTAGTCCAACCGGGCGCTACCTCCGCTTTCGCGGCCGAAGTTCTTCGCGAGCAACCGGGTGCCAAAGCCCGTTTGCTGAGGCTCGGTGACGTGTGGCCCGCCGCTTTCCTCCCAGAGAAGGTTCATGTAGCGGCGCCCTTGGCCGTCCAGCGCGGTGTTCCAGGTGACCGCGACCTGCCCGTCGGGAGTGGTGAGGGAGCCGTACTTCAGGGCGTTCGTCGCGAGTTCGTGCAGGGCCAGAGACAGCGCAACCGCCTGCTGCGGGTTTACCCGAACCGGGGGGCCATTCATCTCGATCCCACCATCGCTGCGCGTGTGCGGGGCTACCGCCTGGCCCACGATCGTGTGCAGGTCGGCTGCCGCCCAGTTCTCCTGCACCAGGACGTCGTGGGCCTGCGAGAGTGCGAGGAGACGGTTGGTGAGACTCTCGCGGGTGCCCGCGTCCACGTTGCCGGCGCGCAACGTTTGCTCAGCGAGAGACTGCACGGTGGCCAGTGTGTTTTTGATCCGGTGATTCAGCTCGTTCAGCAGCAGCACCCGCTGCTCGTCGGCGAGCTTGGATGGGGTCTCGTCGCGTAGGATCTTCACGAACCCGGAGCCATCGCTCAGGCGCATTGTCACGCCATTGCCCCAGAAACGCTCCTTGTCCTTTCGCACGTGCCACCGGCTGTTCTCCGCGCGCCCTTTCTTGCGAGCGGTCTCAAGTTCCAGATCAGGGGCTTCGGCAGCCACGTCGGACGCGAGGAAGAAGAGGTGCAGGCGTTGGCCGATGGCTTCGTCGGCCGAGAACCCGAAGAGGCGCTCCGCGCCGGGGCTCCAGGTGGCTATGCGCCCGTCTCGGTCGAGAAGCATGATCGCATACTCGCGCGCGTTGGCGATCACGAGTTCAGCGACCTCAGCGGGGACTCCGCACTTGTGTTGAGTTGCAGCCTGGTCGAGCATCCATGCAGAACGCGCAAGTGCCAGTAGGGTGGCCAAACCCCAGGCGACGCGCCCAGGTCAACAGCCTGGCGCATAGGGTGGAGATTTTTCCGAGAGCTGAAGGACCGCAATGGGTGGATAGCGGACACTGCAGCCCGGCTGCGCGACCTCAATCCGAAGGAGCCCAGACAGCGCTTCCCGGCCTAAATCTCCCCTTTTCGTCGATAAGAAACCTGACCTCGCCGCTCGCGACGCGTTCGCGCACATAGTTTGGATCTCGACTGCCATCGACAGCGATGCGGTCGATCATGTTCCCGAGCGCGAACTCGAGTGCAGCGCCGAATTTCTTTTGATCGAAATTCGCCATCCGAAGCTTCGCCGGCACCTTGGCAAATATCGTCACCCAACGCTCTTGGATGATGAGCGTGCCATAAGTTGGGCGTTCGAGTATGTCGTCGTTAGCGACCGCGAACATCGCGGCAAGCTCGCGGAATTGGGCGCCACTAATCGGTGCGTCGATGCTTGATAAACGGTGAGACCAAGAGCTCTCTGCAGCTCCTGCATCGTTCAGAACGGCGACGATGCCCACTCGCCCAACGCGGACCGCGATGGTGTGGGCGAAAGTCAGGTCGACGAAGTCCCACTCGTCGCCACCACGATCGTCAACTTCGACGAAGAAAATAGATCCCACGACAAACGGCAGGAGTGTCGCCCCGGTGTAAGGCGCTCGGGCAACCGCGTGCACGTGATGCAAATCCGCCCAGTCGTAGAGGTCACCGATGACATGTGTGCCGCGTCTACGATCCTTGTGAACTGGCACCGCGGCGTCCTTCAGGTGGACCTTCAGAAAAAGCAGGCAGAGCCAGATGTAGACGAGTTCGACCGCGTCTTCGGATGCCATGCGCGCTGCGACAGTGCCGAACTCGCCTGAGAGGAGCTCAGAAACCGGGTTCTCTACTCGTTCGCCGAGCACCGCGTTGCATGAGGCACAGCACTGGACCCGGTAGCCGCCGTATCGTCGCTTCTCACCACCAGGCAGCGTGATCGCTTTGTCAAACAGGTTGAACCGGCGCAGGACCCATCTGGGGACGATGTGTTCATCGTTGAACGTCGTCTGCGTAGGCGAGGCACCGCAGATGAAGCAGGCTCCGCCCTTACAAATCTGCTCGACGAAGTCTTCGCAACTGAAGAGCAGCGTACGACCATCACTATTGATGAAGGTGCGGGCGGCGTTCGGCTCGGCCATTGCCGCATGCTGCCATCACGAGCCCCACAATGTCATCTGCTCCAGTTCGGCCAGGCATGGTCAGCCGCAAGGCCGGCACCGGGTGCTGCAACGTCAGCAGTGGGTCGGAAGCAGTCCTCGGCGCGGTCGCCCAAACGAGCCTTTGATCAGGGCGCCTCAACGTCTGCTTTGCGCACCCGCGAGAACGTCCGCGCCTGGCGCAAGATTGACTCCGCCCATCCCTCGTGACCGCAATCTAGCCCTCACCAACCCCGCCCCCACCCATGTGCAACGCCTACCGCCTCCGCGTCCCGCTCTCGCAGATCTTCGACGAGTTCAGCGACCTCAAGGCGCCGCTGACGTTCTCGGGCGGCGTGCCCAACGTCCCGCCGGCCGACGACATCCGCATCACCGACAAGGCGCCGGTCCTGCGCGGCGGCCGGGCGGGCGTGGACGTCGCCCTGACGCCCTGGGCCTGGAAGGCGCCGAACGGCGCGCCGGTGTTCAACTTCCGCAGCGACGGCCGCGACTTCTCGCGCAGCGAGCGCTGCCTGATCCCTACCGACGGCTTCTACGAATTCACCGCCCGCCTGGACGGCCAGAAGAGCCCCAAGCACAAGCACCTGTTCACCCTCGCCGGCGCCGACTGGTTCTGGATCGCGGGCCTGGTGAAGGACGGCGCCTTCGCCATGCTGACGACGGCGCCGGGGCCGGATGTCGCGCCCTGGCACGGCCGCCAGGTCGTCGTGCTGCCGCCGGACCGGGGCCTCGACTGGCTGGACCTCAGCCGGCCGCAATCCGAACTCCTGCGGCCGCTGCCGGCCGGCAGCCTGGCGCACGAACAGCTCAACTGAGCCCGCCCCCTTCACGCCCCCTCTCGCCCATCCCCTCACGGCGAGGAGAACACGAAGTACATCGAGCGCCGCTCGCCGCAGGCCGAGCAGCGCAGCTTGCGCCGGGCGCTCGGCACGGTGCATTCCGCGCCCAGCCGCCGGCTGGCCTCCTTCGGGCTCCAGGTCGAGCTGTGCTCGCAGGTCCGACAGGTGATCGTCAGCGGGCCGCGCAGCCGGCCCACCACCTCCATCGGCGGCATGGCCTCACCCGTGGAACAGGTAGCAGCGCTGGCGGCCCGGCCGCTCGGGCAGGGCGGCCAGCATGGCCAGCGTGCCGCGCCGCCAGCCGCAGGTGCAGCGCACGGCGGCCTCCAGCCGCGGCACCGAGGCGCGCCGCGCCGCCGGGCCGAGCGGGCGCGCCGCCAGCGGCGTCACCGCATCGCACCCCGGCCGTCCACAGCGCGCGACCAGCACCCCGCCGCCGGTCATCAGCTCTTCCAGTGAAATCGGGCGTTCTGGCCAACCGGCGCCGTCGGGCATGTCTCAAGCCTCCAATATGAGAACATAACCAGAACATTAAAGCCGCCGGAAGCCGGTCGGTTGCGAATCCTGGGGAGGAACGCCGCTATGCCGCGCCGAACCGGGCCGGCCGGAGCCCCGCGCCGCCCGGGGGAATGGCGCCACATCCCCCCTTCACATCCGCCTCGCGCCAAGGCTATAGCGTGCGCGACTAACGCCGCGCTCGACTCACGTCCCGCACGGCAGTGACTTTCGAGGGGTTAGGACCGCAATGGCCCACGGCGTGAAACACGACTACCACCTTGTCGACCCGAGCCCCTGGCCGCTGGTCGGCTCCATCGCCGCCGTGGTGATGGCCATTGGTGGCGTGACCTGGATGAAGGGCCTGTTCGGCCTGCCGGAAGGCACCTGGTGGCTGTTCGCGGCCGGTTTCGCCGGCGTCCTCTACACCATGTTCGGCTGGTGGCGGGACGTCGTGAAGGAAGCCAACCGCGGCGACCACACCCCGGTCGTGTCGATCGGCCTGCGCTACGGCATGATCCTGTTCATCGCCTCCGAGGTGATGTTCTTCGTCGCCTGGTTCTGGATCTTCTTCGAGATGGCCCTGTTCGACGGCCAGCGGACCCTGTCGTCCATCGAGGAAGTCCGCAACGCCTGGGCCACCTGGCCGCCGCACGGCGTCGAGACGGTGCCGGCCTGGCAACTGCCGCTGGTCAACACCCTGATCCTGCTGCTCTCGGGCACCACGGTCACCTGGGCCCACCACGCCCTGCAGCAGGGCGACCGCAAGGGCGTCCGCTACGGCCTGATCCTGACCATCGCGCTCGGCGTGCTGTTCACCGCCATCCAGGCGTACGAGTACCACCACATCCTCGAGCACAAGTACTTCTTCAACGAGGAAGCGGTGAACTCGGGCCTCTACGGTTCGGCCTTCTTCATGGCCACCGGCTTCCACGGCTTCCACGTGCTGATCGGGACCCTGTTCCTGATCGTCTGCCTGCTGCGCCTGCAGGCCGGCCAGTTCACGCCCAAGCAGCACTTCGGCTTCGAGGCGGCCGCCTGGTACTGGCACTTCGTCGACGTGGTGTGGCTGTTCCTGTTCGCCTTCATCTACGTGGTGTTCGGCGGGGCCGGGCACTGACGCCGTCGACGCCCGCGCGCCTTCCTCGCGAAGCCGCGGGCGCCGGCTCCGGACCTGTCCGGATCTGAGATCGAGACGCGCCCCGGGTCCTGCCCGGGGCCGTTTTGCTTTGTGGGGCCTGGTTGGCAGGCCCGGGCTTTGAAGGGGAGGGCGCTATGACCGAGGCCTGGGACCCGGAGGTTCCGATGGGCGACCGGCGCGGCCGCTTCCCCGTCGCCCTGACCGTCCTCACCCTGCTGGCGATGGCCCTCCTGATCGGCCTCGGCGCCTGGCAGCTGCAGCGCATGTACTGGAAGCGCGACGTCCTGGCCCGCATCGCCGCGCTCGAGGCCGCGCCGGCCCGGCCGGTCGGGGCCGTGCTGGCCCGCCGCGCCGCCGGCGCCGACGTCGACTTCACCCGCGTCACCATCGCCTGCCCGGGCCTGGCCCGCGCGCCGTTCGTCGAGCTCTACGGCCTGCGCGAGGGCCAGGCCGGCTCGCGGCTGATCTCGGCCTGTCCGGTGACCGGCGCCGGCCCTTACCGCACCGTCCTCGTCGACCGCGGCTTCGTCGGCGACACCATCTCCGCCCGGCCGCCGGTCGACGCCGCCGACGCCGCGCCGGTCACGATCGTCGGCGTCCTGCGCTCGCCGGAGGCGGCCAGCGTCGTCACCCCGCCCAACCGCGCGCGCCAGTTCTTCTCCCGCGACGTCGCCGCCATGGCCAAGGCGCTCGGGGCGCCGGCCCCGGCCCCGGTCTTCCTGCTGGCGGAGACCTCGTCGAACCCGGAATGGGCCGGCCTCGTCGCGGCCCCGCTGCCGGCGACCATCTCCAACCGGCATCTGGAGTACGCCCTGACCTGGTTCGGCCTTGCCGCGGCCCTGGCCGGCGTCTATGCCGCCGTCCTCTTGAAGCGCCGGAAGGGCTGATGCGTTACATCTCGACCCGGGGCCAGTCGCCCGCGGTTTCCTTCGTCGACGCCGTGCTGGCCGGGCTCGCCCCCGATGGCGGCCTTTATGTGCCCGAGGCCTGGCCGACCTTCACCGCCGACCAGATCGCCGCCTTCGCCGGCAAGCCCTACGCCCAGGTCGCGGCGGCGGTGATCGGCGCCTTCGCCGGCGACGAGATCGCGCCCGCCGACCTGCTGGCGATGTGTGAGGAGGCCTACGCCACCTTCAACCATCCGGCCGTCGTGCCGCTGGTGCAGATCGGCCCGGAGGCCTTCATCGCCGAGCTGTTCCATGGGCCGAGCCTGGCCTTCAAGGACGTGGCGATGCAGATCCTCGCCCGCCTCTACGACCACATCCTCGGCCGGCAGAACCGCCACCAGACGATCCTGTGCGCCACCTCCGGCGACACCGGCGGCGCGGCGGTCGAGGCGTTCCGCGGCGCTAGGCACGTCAAGGTCATGGCCCTCTTCCCCGAGGGCCGGATCAGCGAGGTCCAGCGCCGGTTCATGACCGCGGCGACCGAGGCCAACGTCGCCTGCGTCGCCGTGGCCGGCACCTTCGACAACTGCCAGGCCATCGTGAAGCAGGCCTTCCAGGACGGGCCCCTGCGCCAGAGCGTCGATTTGTCCGGCGTGAACTCGATTAACTTTGCCAGGATCGCGGCCCAGGCGGTGTACTATTTCACCTCCGC
>NZ_JBIIGK010000099.1:0-10705 GCF_044236515.1 Phenylobacterium sp. | reverse complement strand
ATCTCTATGGGGCCGGTCACGGCTTCAACTCCGACCGGCCCGATCACCACCACGCCGACAGCGCCCGCCTCGCCCGCCTGCGCACCCTGGCGCTGTTCGCGATGAACGGGCCGGACCGGGGCGCGGCGGGGGCGTAGCCGCGTCGCCGTGGCCACGAAGCCTGGCGCTCGCTAGCATCGCGCCGTGCGCGCCCTTCTCACCGCCTGCGTCCTTCTAGCTCCCGCCACCGCCGCCGCGGCGGCCGAGCAGGCCTGCTGGGTCGACAACGGCGTCGTCGTGGTGACCGCCGAGGTCGCCGGCTACGTCGGCGACTACATCCTCGACACCGGCCAGGCGGCGACCCAGCTCGCTGAGACCCAGGCCCTCGGGATGGGGTACGCGGCCCCGGCTGTGGCCGGCGAGGTGCGTCTGGCGGGCGTCCGCGCCAGCCTGCCAGCCATCCCGATCGCCGACCTCGACGTCCGCACAGGCCTGCTGCCGACGCCGATCGCCGGGGTCATCGGCGCCGACGCCCTGAAGGGCTTCGTCCTCGACCTCGACCTGGCGCCCTGCCGCCTGCGCCTCTCGCGGCCTGGAGAGGCCCCGCCCGCCCCGCGAGGGATGCGGCTGCCGCTGACTTGGCTCGACGGTCGCCCCACCGTGGCCGCCGCCGTCTCGGATGGGCCCAGGGCGTTCCGTGGCCCCTTCGCGATCTCTACCGGCCTGGACGCCCCCGTCCGCCTGCCGGACGCCTGGACGCGGCCCCTGCCGGCTGAGGCTTATCCCTACGGCGTGCTGCGTCCGTCGTTGCGGGCCCTGTCGTTCGGCGGCGAGCTGGCCGAGAACGTTCCGGCCGGGCTCGCCACGGATGCGGCGGGCGCGATCGGTGCGCCCGTGTTGGCCCGCTGGCGCCTGCGCTTCGACTATCCACGCGGAGAGCTGCGCCTCGCGCTCCACCCGGGGCGCTGAGCGAGCTGTCCCGCCCCATGGAGGGGAGAGACGTTCGCGGGGGGCGAGCGGAGGCCTAGGGATGCCGCGCAAAGAAAAGGGCTCCGGTTTACCCGGAGCCCCTGGTCTCGTCGACGTCACCCGCCGTCAGTGCGCGACGTTGCGCCAGATACGGCGGTAGCTGAACCACAGCAGCACCGTGAGGATCAGCAGGTAGATCATCGCCGCGAAGCCGAACTGCTTGCGCTCTTCCATCTTGGGCTCGGCGGCCCAGGTCAGGAAGGCGGTCACGTCCATGGCCTGCTGGTGGACGGTCGACTTCGTGCCGTCGTCGAAGGTCACCTTGTCGGCGCCGAGCGGCGGCGGCATGGCCAGGAAGCCGCCCTTCGGCACATGGCTGTGGTCGCCCTTGTAGAAGGCCGACACGTCGCCCGGCATGAACGGGTTGTAGTGCTGGCCCGGCGGCACGGTCAGGCCGGCCGGCGGCTTCTCGTAGCCGACCAGCAGCGAGTAGATGTATTGCGGGCCGCCGGAGCGCGCCTTGGCGATCACCGACAGGTCCGGGGGATAGGCGCCGCCGTTCGAGGCCCGGGCCGCGTACTCGTTGGGGAACGGGCTCGGGAAGCGGTCGGCCGAGGTGGCGGGACGCTGGATCGTGTCGCCCGTCTCGGTGTCGATGTCGTTGACCTGGATGTCCTTGGCCAGCGCCTTGACGTACGGATTGTCGTTCGGGTTCGGGTACTTCTCGTCGAAGAACGGCCCGCCCTTCTGACCAAGGTTGCGGAACGACACCAGGCTCATGGCGTGGCACGAGGCGCAGACCTCGCGATAGACCTTGTAGCCGCGTTGCAGCTGGGCCTTGTCGAAGCGGCCGAACGGCCCTTCGAAGCCCCACTTGACGTTGTGCGGGTGTTCCGGATGAGCAGCCGACAGGGCCGGCTGGGCCGTCAGCAGGGCGAGCCCAAGCGCCGCCAGCGCGGAGACTTTGCGCAGCATCTTAGGCTCAACCCTTCTTTTCGACCGCCGAAGCGCCGGCGGGGTGAGACAGAACAGGCGTCGAGATCGAGTCCGGCAGCGGAAGCGTTTTTTCCGTCAGGCCGAGGATCGGCAGGATCACGACGAAGTAGGCGAAGTAATAGGCGGTAGCGAGCCGGCTCAGCCAGACGAAGCTGTTCAGCTTGGCGTCGAAGAGCTGGAAGCTGGCGAGGCCCGGGATCACCGGATCGTCGGGCAGCTTGGCGCCGCAGAAGCCGAGCACCAGGGCCGCCAGCAGGAAGGCGAAGAAGTAGAGCTTCGCGGTCGGCCGGTAGCGCATGGAGCGCACCTTGGAAGTGTCGAGCCAGGGCAGCACGAACAGCACGCCGATGGCGCCGAACATGGCGATGACGCCGCCGAGCTTGTCCGGGATGGCCCGCAGGATCGCGTAGAACGGCAGGAAGTACCATTCCGGCACGATGTGCGACGGGGTCACCAGCGGGTTGGCCGGGATGTAGTTGTCCGCGTGGCCGAGGATGTTCGGGTTATAGAACACGAAGCTGGCGAACATGATGAAGAACACCGCGATCGCGAACCCGTCCTTCACCGTGTAGTACGGGTGGAACGGAACCGTGTCGGCTTCCGACTTCACGTTCACGCCGGTCGGGTTGTTGTTGCCCGGCACGTGCAGCGCCCAGATGTGCAGGGCGACGACGCCCGCGATCATGAACGGCAGCAGGTAGTGCAGCGAGAAGAAGCGGTTCAGCGTCGGGTTGTCGACGGCGAAGCCGCCCCACAGCCAGGTGGTGATCGGCTCGCCGATGATCGGCAGGGCGCCGAACAGGTTGGTGATCACGACGGTGCCGTGGAAGCTCATCTGCCCCCAGGGCAGGACGTAGCCCATGAAGGCCGTGGCCATCATCAACAGGTAGATCACGCAGCCGAGGATCCAGAGCACTTCGCGCGGCGCCTTGTAGGAGCCGTAGTAGAGGTTCCGGATGATGTGGATGTAGACCGCCACGAAGAACATCGAGGCGCCGTTGGCGTGCATGTAGCGGATCAGCCAACCGTAGTTGACGTCGCGCATGATGCGCTCGACCGAGTTGAACGCGTGGTCCACGTGCGGGACGTAGTGCATCACCAGGATGATACCGGTGACCAGCTGCACGACCAGCATGACGGCGAGGATGCCGCCGAAGGTCCACCAGTAGTTCAGGTTCTTCGGGGTCGGGAACGCCAGGGCGGTGTCGTGGGCCATCCGAATGATCGGAAGGCGCATGTCCATCCAGCGCTCGAAGCCGGTCTTCGGCTCGTAAGTGGAATGTCCGCTCATCGATGTCAGCCGATCTTGACCGTGGTGTCGGAGAGGAAGTCCCAGGTCGGCACTTCCAGGTTGCGCGGCGCAGGACCCTTACGGATCCGGCCGGACGTGTCGTAGTGCGAACCGTGGCAAGGGCAGAACCAGCCGCCGTAGTCGCCGCCGCCGAACGTCGGCACGCAGCCGAGGTGCGTGCAGGTGCCGACCAGCACCAGCCACTGGGCCTTGCCGGGCTTGTGGCGCGCTTCGTCGGGCTGCGGGTCCGGCATCGGGGCGCCGTCGTCCTTGATCGCCCGGGCGATCTCGGCCGCCGTGCGGTTGCGCACGAACAGCGGCTTGCCGCGCCACTTCAGGACGACCTGCTGGCCTTCCGTGACCTTCGTCAGGTCGAACTCGACCGAGGCCAGCGCCAGCGTGTCGCCGGACGGGTTCATCTGGTCGATGAACGGCCAGGCGAGACCGACCACGGCGCCGGCCGCGGCCGCGCCAGCGGCGATGTGAATGAAGTCGCGACGGCTCGGGTCGTCTCCATGAGAGCCCGGAGCGTGCGGATCGGGATTTGCGCCCACGACGGTGTCGGCCACCTAAAGCTACCCTTCGTCTTCGGGGCCCCGAAAGCAAGCGAGGGGCGCCCAGCCGTTTGGGCCCAACCAGGGGTCTGGTCAGGCCGCTGTGCGGAACAGGTCCTCGGCGGGCAAGCTCTGGAAGTTACTTGCGAAACATTCGCAAAAACCTCCGCGATTCGCCCTTATCGCCCCCGGTCTGTCCCGTGGCGGTTCGCTTAGAGCGCGTGCGCGCCTTTTTCAACCGGCCATTCTGCGAAAACCGTCACGCTTGCTGATGAGACGGCCGCTAGAGCCCCGCCACCTTGGCCAGGTTCGGCTTCGGGATCGGGGCGCGGAACGGCCCCTTGGCCTTCGCCCGCTCGGCCGCGAGGTCGGCCCAGGCCTCAGCGAAGGCCAGCGGCGTGCCGTCGGCCTTCGCCGCCCTGACCAGGCGCAGTTCGCGGCCGGCCAGCGCCTTGCGCACGGCCGCATCGGCCAGAACCTCGGCCAGCGTGCTGGCGTCGGCCTCCAGCAGATGCAGCGTGGCCGCGCCCATCGGCGCCCAGTCAAGCGCCGCCAGGAGCCCCGAGCGCACCATGGCGGCGCGGTCCGTGCGCCGCTCCCCGCCCGCCTGCCCGCTGGTCTCCGCGCCGGCGGCGACGAACGCCCAGCCGCCGTTGAGGAAAGCGCGATGGTGGGCGGCGGCGAGCCAGATGCGGGGCGGCGAAGTCATGCCCCGCGCCTAGCACCGTCGAGGCCGCGCGCAAACGTCGTTGCCTTCCCCGACGGCATCGTCCGAAAATCCCGCCGTTGCGGAGTGACCCTGTGCCGAAAGACATCGCCGACATCCAGCGCGGCAAGCTGACCTATCCTGTCGCGGGCATTCCGCAGACCGGCGAAGCGATCGAGGTCGGCCCGGGCGTCCTCTGGCTGCGCATGCCGCTCGGCGGGCCGCTCGGCCACATCAACTGCTGGGCGCTCGAGGACGGCGACGGCTGGACGCTGGTGGACACCGGGATGGGCCACGCAGAAACCCTCGCGGCCTGGGAGACGGTGCTCGCCGGCCCGCTGGGCGGCCGGCCGGTGAAACGGGTCGTCGTCACCCACCTGCATCCCGACCACGTCGGCGCCGCGGGCTGGCTGACCCGGCGGTTCGGCGTCGAGCTGTGGATGACGCGCCTGGAGTACCTGACCTGCCGGGTGATGGCCGCCGACACCTGCCGCGAGGCGCCGGCCGAGGGCGTCGCCTTCTATCGGGCCGCCGGCTGGACCGAGGCGGAACTGGACGCCTACCGCAAGCGGTTCGGGCGGTTCGGCTCGATGCTGGCGCCGCTGCCCGACGGTTTTCGCCGGATCAGCGACGGCGACGTGCTGATCATCGGCGGCCGCGAATGGCGCGTCGTGGTCGGCTCCGGCCACAGCCCCGAGCACGCCAGCCTGTGGTCGCCGGAGCTCGGCCTGATCATCACCGGCGACCAGGTGCTGCCGCGGATCTCCTCGAACGTCGGCGTCCACCCGACGGAGCCGGAGGCCGATCCGCTCCACGACTGGCTGACGTCGCTGGCGCGGGTGAAATCCATCGTTCCGGACGACGTCCTGGCCCTGCCGGCCCACAACGAGCCATTCCACGGCCTGCATGCGCGCATCGACCAGTTGATCGAAGGCCACGAGAAGGCCCTCGCCCGGCTGCGGGCGGCGCTGGACGAGCCGAAGCGCGCCGTCGACGTCTTCCCGCTGCTGTTCCGTCGCACCGTGGACGGCAGCCTGCTGGGCTTCGCCACCGGCGAGAGCCTCGCGCACCTCAACTATCTCCGCGCCCGCGGCGAGGCGGAACGGAGCCGTGATGAAACCGGCGTCGATTGGTGGCGCGCGGTCGGAGCCCAAGCATGACCGAGTTCGTGACCGTCGACCGCGCCGACGGCGTCCTGACCCTGACGCTGAACCGCCCGGAGAAGAAGAACGCCCTGACCAGCGAGATGTACGCGGTCATGAACGACGGCCTGGTGGCGGCGGACAGCGATCCGGAGATCCGCTGCGTCCTGATCCAGGCCGCGGGCGACGCATTCACGGCGGGCTCAGACATCTCCGAGTTCGCAGCCTATTCGGCCGGCGGAGAGCGGGTCGGAGCCGGGCCGCTGCTCGACACCCTGGCCCGGACGCGGGTGCCGATCGTCGCCGCGGTGCACGGCCGGGCGGTCGGCATCGGCCTGACGCTGCTGCTGCACTGCGACCTGGTCTACATCGCCGAGGAGGCGCAGCTCAGCGCGCCGTTCGTCAACCTGGCCCTGGTGCCGGAAGCGGCCTCGTCCCTGTTGCTGCCGGCCCGCATCGGCCACGCCCGGGCGTTCGGCGTCTTCGTTCTCGGCGAGACGATCAGCGGCCGCGACGCCGTCAGCCTCGGCATCGCCAACGCCGCCCTGCCGGCCGCCGAGGTCCAGGCCCGGGCGCGCGCGGCGGCCGTGGCGGTTGCGTCCCGCGCGCCGGCCGCGGTCGCCGCCACCAAGGGCCTGATGCGCGACGCCGAGGGAATGACGACGCGGATCGGCGAGGAGCTGACGCACTTCGCCCGCCAGCTACGCTCCCCGGAAGCGGCCGAGGCCTTCGCCGCCTTCGCGCAGCGGCGGGCGCCGAACTTCACGACGGGAGGCGGCTGATGGCCGGAGAGCTGGCCGGCAAGACGCTCTTCGTCACCGGCGCCAGCCGCGGCATCGGTCTGGCGATCGCCCTGCGCGCCGCCCGCGACGGCGCCAACATCGCCATCGCCGCCAAGACCGCAGAGCCGCACAAACACCTGCCCGGCACCATCTACACCGCCGCCGAAGCCATCGAGGCGGCGGGCGGGCATGCCCTGCCGCTCGTCGTCGACGTCCGCGACGAGGCGGCGGTCGAGGCGGCCGTGGCCGAGACGGTCCGTCGGTTCGGCGGCGTCGACATCTGCGTCAACAACGCCTCGGCGATCAGCCTGACAGGCACCTTGCAGACCGACATGAAGCGCTACGACCTGATGCACCAGGTCAACGCCCGCGGCAGCTTCCTGGTCTCCAAGGCCTGCCTGCCGCACCTCAAGCGCGCGGCCAACCCGCACGTCCTGATGCTGTCGCCGCCGCTCGACATGGCGGCGAAATGGTTCGCGCCGCACGTCGCCTACACCATTGCCAAGTTCGGCATGAGCCTGTGCGTGCTCGGCATGAGCGAAGAGTTCCGCGCCGACGGCGTGGCCTTCAACGCCCTGTGGCCGCGCACCGCCATCGCCACCTCGGCGGTCGAGTTCGCGCTGACCGGCAAGGAAGGTCTCAAGCACTGCCGCAACCCGGAGATCATGGCGGACGCGGCCCACGCGATCTTCTGCAAGCCGTCGCGGGAGTTCACCGGCAATTTCCTGATCGACGACACCTTCCTCTACGGCGAGGGCGTGCGCGATTTCTCGGCCTATCGCATCGATCCGGACGCCGACCTGCTGCCAGACTTCTTCGTCCCCGACGACATCCCGCCGCCGCCGGTCTGAGCCGCCCTTCCCGCTTCGCGGACAGGGCGGAGGGTGCTATTCTCGCCCTTCGATTTCCAGTGAGACGCGGGCGCAGGACCCGGCTCTGACGAACTTGGGAAATCCTGCGCCGCCGCGCCTCTCGAAAGCCGGAGACGGACGATGGCGGATCATGTCGGCAACCCCTTTGAGTACGTCCTGCGCGGCCTTGGCCGACCTTACGGCCCGCTGATCCATCGTGATCCGGTCGCGGCGCGGACGACGCCGCAGGTGCGCCGCGTCGGCGTCGGCGACCTGAAGGACGCCCTGCGCGGCGGCCTCTCCGACTTCGCCGCCGCCCGCGACGACGTGGTGTTCATCGTCATCCTTTATCCGCTGGCCGGCCTGGTCCTGGCGCTGGCGGCGGCGCGCTACGATCTGTTGCCGATGATCTTCCCGCTGCTGTCGGGCTTCGCCCTGCTCGGCCCGCTAGCCGCCGTCGGGCTCTATGAGATCAGCCGCCGGCGCGAGCGTGGCGAGCCGGCCACCTGGCTCGACGCCGCCGCCGTGCTGCGCTCGCCGAACCTGCCGGCCATCGTCGGCATGGGGCTGATCCTGGTCGCGCTGTTCGTCGGCTGGCTGGCCGCCGCCTACCAAGTGAGCCTGATCGCCTTCGCCGACGCACCGCCGGTCACCGTGCGCAGCTTCCTCGCCGAAGTGTTCGCCAGCGGTGAAGGCTGGGCCATGGCGCTGATCGGAATCGCGGTCGGCTTCGTCTTCGCGCTGGTCGCCCTGGCGGTCAGCATCGTCTCCTTCCCGCTGCTGCTCGACCGCGGAGTCGACCTCGACGTGGCGATCCGCACCTCGCTGAAGGTGGTCGCCGAAAACCCGGCGACCATGGCGCTATGGGGCCTGATCGTCGCCGGAATGCTGGTGCTCGGCGCCCTGCCCGCCCTGCTCGGGCTGATCGTGGTGTTGCCGGTGCTCGGCCACGCGAGCTGGCGCCTCTATCGGAAAGTCGTAGCCTGAGCAGTTGACTCCAGCCGTCCGGGCCGTCGAAATCCCGCCCCTATGGCGGAGGCGATCTCCGTCCTCGGGAGGGAGTAAAAAACAATGTCCGTTCGCAAACTCGCCATCGCGGCCGCCGCCGTGCTGGGCCTGACCGCCGGCGCCGCCCAGGCCCAGCAGCAGTTCACCGACGCTCAGAAGCAGCAGGTGAAGACCGAGGCCGCCGCCGCGGTCGAGCAGTACTATGCGCACTTCCGCGCCCACAACATGAAGGCGCTGCCGGGCGGCTCCTTCACCACGCCGTGGATCATCATCGGCGGCCAGGGCCCGCGCGCCTTCTCGACCGACGCCGAGTCCCTCGCCAACTTCGAGGCCTCGCTGAAAGACCTGATCTCGCGCGACTGGGGCAAGTCGGAGTACACGGTCGAGAACGTCTGCGCCCTGAACCCCAACGCGGCGATCGTGAGCGGCTACAACACCCGCTACAAGAAGGACGGCAGCGTCATGTCGGTCGGCGGCACGACCTACATCCTCGGCAAGGCCGCCGACGGCTGGAAGATCACTTCCTACACCGGTCATACCCGCGGTCATCCGGTGAAGTGCGACTGATCCAGCCGCAGCACTGAACAGCGAAACGGCGCCGCCTCACCGCGGCGCCGTTTTTCTTTGCCGGCGCTGGCTCAGGCACGGTTCAGCTGGCGGAGCGTTGGGTAGCGGCATGAAGATCGCCGCCCTTACTCTCGCCGCCGCCGCGCTCACCGCGACCAGCGGCTTCGCCGCCTCGGCCAACTGGCGCGACGACGCCACCCGCGAGGATGTCCTCCGGGTCGCGCAGCTCGATCAGGCCTGGGCGCAGGCGCGGCAGGAAAGCGCCCCACGTGACCTGGCCCGGCTGGGCGCCGTCGTCCGGCCGGGCGGCGCGCTGACGCGGCCGGAGCCCGCGCCGGGCGCCTACCGCTGCCGGACCATCAAGCTCGGCGTCGGGCAGGCCGGCAGCGGGGCCGGCGCCATCGCCTACGGCTGGTTCCAATGCCGGGTGGCCCTGAGCCCCGGCGGCGACCTGACGCTGCGCAAGACCACCGGCTCGCAGCGGCCGATGGGCAACCTCTACCCGCAGACCCGTCGGCGGCTCGTCTACCTGGGCGCGGTCGCCTGGGGCCAGGAGCGTGACGCCGCCTATGGCCGAGACCCCGAGCGCGACCAGGCGGGCGTCTTCGAGCGGATCGGCCCGAACCACTACCGCCTGGTGCTGCCCTATCCGAAGGTGGAGTCCACCCTCGACATCATCGAGTTGAAGCGCTGACCGCTACCAGCCGCACTTCTCGCCCTTGTTCTGGCGGACCAGCCAGGTGTTGAGCGGCTGGAAGTAGTCCGCCACGGCGCTGGCGTCGGTGCGGCTCTCGCCGGTGAAGGTCTTCAGGGTGTCCGGCCACGGCTGCGACTGGCCGAGTTCCATCATGGCATTGAACCGCTGGCCCATTTCCTTCTGGCCGTAGACCGAGCAGCGGTGCAGCGGGCCCTTCCAGCCGGCCTGCTTGCAGGCCGCGCGGTGGAACTGGAACTGGTAGATATGGGCCAGGAAGTAGCGGGTGTAGGGCGTGTTGCCGGGCACGTGGTACTTCGCCCCGGGATCGAAGGCGTCGGCCGGGCGGGCGGTCGGCGGGGCCAGGCCCTGGTACTGCAGGCGGAGTTTCCACCAGGCGTCGTTGTATTCCTCAGGGCTGGTCTCGCCGGAGAACACCTGCCAGCGCCAGCGGTCGACCAGCAGGCCGAACGGCAGGAAGGCGATCTTGTCGAGCGCCATCTTCAGCAAGAACGGGATGTCCTCCTCGGTCCCCGGAACCTTGTCGAGCAGGCCGATCTGGTTGAGGTAGGTCGGCGTCGAGGCCGATAGGGCGGCGAAGTCGCCGATCGCCTCGTGGAAGCCGTCGTTGGCCGCGCCGCGGAACAAGACCGGCTGATCCTTGTAGGCCCGCTGATAGTAGTTGTGGCCGAGCTCGTGGTGGATGGTGGAGAAGTCCTCCGCATTCACCTTGGTGCACATCTTGATGCGTATGTCGTCCTTGTCGTCGACGTCCCACGCCGAGGCGTGGCAGACCACTTCGCGGTCCTGCGGCCGGGTGATCAGCGAGCGTTCCCAGAAGGTCTGCGGCAGGGGTGCGAAGCCGAGCGAGGAGTAGAAGGCCTCGCCGGTGCGGACCATCTTCACCGGCTCGTAGCCCTTCTCGACCAGCAGCCTGTCGAGGTCATAGCTGGAGGTGATGCCCTTGGGCTGGACGACGTCGTAGATCTTGCCCCACTGCTGGGCCCACATGTTGCCCAGCAGGTCGGCGCGGATCGGACCGGAGCGCGGCTGGACGGCGTCGCCGTACTGGTCGTTCAGCCGGGCCCGCACGTAGCAGTGCAGGTTGCGGTAGAAGGGCTCGACCTGCTTCCACAGCCGGTCCGTCTCGGCGGCGAAGGCGTCGG
>NZ_JBIIGK010000012.1:0-34332 GCF_044236515.1 Phenylobacterium sp. | reverse complement strand
GACACCGAGCCCTCGCCGCCGACGGTCATGCTCTCGTCCAGCGCCTCGGCCTGGTCCTGCGGATCGTAGTCGTTGTCGCTGTCGAAGCGGGGCGTGGACATCGTTCGGGCTCCTTCACCAAGGCGGGACGCCTTCAGCGAAGGAAATCCGCGGACGCGGTCAGCGTTCCGCCCAGGCTCCGAGCGCCTCGCCGAGTTCCGCCATCAGCGGCTCCCAGGCCCCGAAGGCGGCCGGGGTGAAAACCCGGGTCTGCGGGTACCAGTGGTAGCGGTCCGTCCCAAGCAGGGTCCAGGCGCGCGGCGTGGAGATCAGCCAGGTCGGCGCGCCGCAGGCGGCGGCGAGGTTCAAGGTGGCGTTCGAGAAACCGACCACCAGGTCGAGCGCGCAGGAGAGCGCCGCGACGTCGTCGAGGTCGTTGCGCAGGTCGATGCCCGGCGGGGTCCACACCTCGACCCCCATCTCGCGCGCGACCCAGGCGATCTCCTCGGCGCAATCGCCGTACTGCAGGTTCACGAACCGCACGCCGGGTTGGCCGAGCACCGGCCCCCAGGCCTCGAACGGCGAGAAGTAGCGCTGGCGCGCCGCCTTGGTGATGGCGCTCTTCCAGAGCAGCCCGACCTTGGGGCCAGGGCCAGCCGCCGCCAGTTCGCCGCGCCAGTGGGCGACGCGGTCGGGATCGGCTGTCAGGAAGCCGGTGCGCTCCGGGAAATCCTCCACCGAGCGCCGTAAGGCGCGCAGCAGCGAGCCGATCGGCGTGAACGCGTCGATATCCGTCCGCTCGGCGGCGAACGGCGCATGCCGCACTGGGCGGTTCTGGTGCGCGCCCGTTGCGTGTGGGCCGACCTCGATGTCCGGAAAGCTGCGCTGGAACAGCGGCACGAGGCGCGTCTCGACACCGAGCGTCAGGCGACCCTGCGGACCCAGCGCCGTGATCAGGTCGGGCAGCACGTTGGCGAACAGCACCTCGTCGCCCAGCCCCTGTTCGCCCAGCACCAGCAACCGCTTGCCCGCCAGGTCCTCGCCCGGTGTCCAGCGCGGCGCTTTCACGGCGAAATGGGTGACCTGCGCGTACTGCGGATGCAGCCGCGCCTCGTAGGAATCCCAACCCTCGCCGATGCGCCCGTTGGCGATCAGGATCGTTGAGCGGGCGAGGCGCATCATCTGGCGCTCGTCCTCCGGCTTGGTCTGCGCCAGCGCCGCCTCGCAAGCCTCCAAAGCGCCGGCCGGGTCGCCGAGCGCCAGAAGGCTGTTGCCAAGGTTATATCGCGCCTTGGCGAAGCCCGGATCGAGACGCAGCGCTTCTTCGAAGAACACCCGCGCGTTTTCGAAGTCGCCTTTCTCGGCGACGACGGTGCCCATCGTGTTCCACAGGGCCGGTGTCGTGGGATGCTTGACGATCGCCGGCTTGAGGACGTCGACCGCCTCATCCAGCCGCGACAGCTCGCGCAGCGCGCAGGCCAGGTTGTTGGAGCCCTCCGGATGGTCCGGGTAGCGGTCGAGGAAGTGGCGGAACAGCTTCTCGGAAACCTGCGCCATCCCCATCCGGAAGGCGAGGCGGCCGAGGTCGTTGGCGACCTCCGCCTGGTCGGGCAGAAGCTTCAGCGCGGATTCATACGCCTTGATCGAGGTCGCGAAGTCGCCGGCCCGCTCGCGGGCTATGGCCAGGAGGTACCAGCCGAAGCCGCTGCGCTCGTTCTGCTCCAGCGCCTTGAGAGCGAAGCCGTCGGCGGCGAGATGATCGTCCTGCTTCAACGCATTCAGCGCCTGGTCAAGCATCGGCTGGGCGGCGGCGGCCTTCATCTCCCGCATCGCGGTGTTAAGCCGCGCCAGGGCCTCCTGGGAGCCGGCTTCGCCCACCGCGCCGGCGACGAACCCGGCCTTGGCCGCGGGTGCGGCCTCGACGGCCTGCAACGCGGCGGCGGAGACAGCGCCGGACGTGGCCTTGAGCGGCATGGGAATCCCTTAGAGAAGACGCCCCTGGATCGGATTTTATGCTTAACCGGGGCTTAATCGCGCCCGGCAAGGCGGCGTTAACCGCCGATGGTTAAGCCTGCGGATGCGTTCGGCCCTGCGGAAGGCGACAATGGGTCATTCGAATCGAGATGCAGATTCGCGGACGCTGATGGGGAGGCGGGCTTGCCGCTAAAATTGTCGCTGAAGCCGGGCGAGAAATTCGTCCTCAACGGCGCGGTCGTCCAGAACGGCGACCGGCGCGGGGTTCTGGTCCTGCAGAACAAGGCGTCTGTCCTTCGAGAGAAGGACATCATGCAGCAGGACGAGGCCAACACCCCGGCGCGCCGCATCTACTTCCCGGTGATGATGATGTACCTCGATGAGAACGGGGCCAGCCGGTACTACGACGAGTTCGTGGTCCGCCTGACCGAGTTCATGGGCGTCATCCGCAACCCGGACGTCCTGGCCGAGTGCGTCCAGATCTCCAAGTTCTGCATGGAACGTGAGTGGTATCGCGCCCTCATGCTCTGCCGAAAGCTCATCGAGTACGAAGACGAGAGGTTGGGCAATGTCCCTTCAGGCGTATCAGCGCACGGCGACTAGCGCCGAGAGCCCGCGCGAGACGGAGTATCGTCTGTTCGCGCAGGTGACCCTGGCGCTCATGGAAGCGGCCAAGTGCGATCCGACGGATATTCCGGGGCGCATCGATGCGCTCGACTGGAACCGTCGCGTCTGGAACTTCCTGGGCGAGGATTGCTCCAGCCCCGGCAACCGCATGCCGCCCCAGCTGCGCGCCTCGATCATTTCCCTGTCCATCTGGGTGGGCAAGCACACCAGCGCCGTGATCCGCCGGGAGGAGGAAATCGAGCCGCTGATCGAGATCAACCGGATGATCATGCAGGGCCTGGCGGCCGGCGGCGGCGGAGCAGGGGCGGGGACGGCGCAAGCCGCCTGACCTGAGGGCCCGAATTGTTTTCAGAGGCCGCGGCTCGCCGCGGCCTTTTTGTTGCCCGCGCCTTGACCGCGGAGGGAATCGAATCCCGCCGGAATCCGTTGCGCGGCAGGAGCTGCCGTGCGGCAAGGACAACCTTGCCGAGCGTCACCGCACCTCAGAAAATCCCGTGTAAGTTCAGCGTACTAAAAAGTTAGCGGCCTGGCCCGCCGCTTGCCCCTGCATCTCAAGGCGAAAAATCGCCTGCCGGCAAAAGCCGCGACACATACCTCCAGAACGGAAGGACCGTGAGATGCCGTACAACTCGGTGAACACGAACGCGGGCGCTATGGTGGCGCTCCAAAACCTGAACGCGACCAACACGGAGCTCTCGACAGTCCAATCACGCATCAACACCGGTAAGCGGGTGGCAAGCGCGAAGGACAACGGCGCCATCTGGGCGATCGCTCAGAACCAGCGCGCCGCGTCTAACTCGCTGAACGTCGTGAAGGAATCTCTGCAACGCGGTCAATCGACCGTCGATGTGGCGATTTCGGCAGGCGAGTCCGTGTCCGAGTTGCTTCTCCTGATGAAGGAAAAGGCGCTCGCGGCTTCGGACACCACCCTCGACGCCCCCAGCCGTACGGCGCTCAACGACGACTTTGTGTCGTTGCGCGACCAGATCACCAAAGCCGTCGCTAACGCCGAATTCAACGGCGCCAATATGCTGACGGGGACGAGCCCGACCTCGGTGGCGGCCCTGGCCAACTCCGAGGGCAGTTCGACCATCACGGTCGAGGCGCAGTCCATGGATCTGGGGTCGGGTGCGCTCGCCGGTCTCAACGCAACGGATTCGATCAACACGCAGTCCGACGCCTTCAACATGATCGCCACCATCAATACGGCGATCGAGAACGTGTCGACGGCGCTCTCGAAACTGGGCACGGGCTCGAAGTCTCTGGCTTCGCACCTGACCTTCATCGGGAAGCTCCAGGACTCGATCGATTCCGGGATTGGCAACCTCGTCGACGCCGACCTGGCGAAAGAAAGTGCGAAGATCCAGGCGCTGCAGACCAAGCAGCAGCTCGGCATCCAGGCGCTGTCCATCGCCAACCAGTCGTCCTCGACGCTGCTGTCGCTCTTCCGATAGTCGCGACGCCGGGCGGGCCCTTCGGGGTTCCGCCCGGCGGACTTGCTCCCGCGGCAGATCTTGCCGATCGGGATGCGGCAGCTTTTGCCGATTGCGCGCCAAGGTCGGCAAATCCTGCCGGGCGTCGACATCCCTAATGAGACTATAACCCTGTAATTTCAGTCCCTTGTAGGGCTCGGCCGATTTTGCCGAGTTGGCCCGCCGATTGCTGCGGATGTTGCCGGGCAAAACGCCCCCGGCCGTCAGAACGACAGCCGGAGCCTTGAAAATAAGGAACGGAAACGATGCCGAATAGCGTCAACACCAACGTCGGCGCGATGGTCGCGCTTCAGAACCTGAACTCGACCAACGCCGAACTCGTCACCACGCAAGCCCGGATCAACACGGGCAAGCGCGTCAGCTCCGCCAAGGACAACGGCGCCATCTGGGCCATCGCCCAGAACCAACGCTCCACCGCCAACTCGCTGAACGCCGTCAAGGAATCGCTGCAACGCGGTCAGTCGACCGTCGATGTGGCCATTTCGGCCGGCGAGACGATTTCCGAGCTGCTCCTTCAGATGAAGGAAAAGTCTCTGGCGGCTTCGGACACCACCCTCGACACCGCCAGCCGCACCGCGCTGAACGACGACTTCGTCTCTCTGCGCGACCAAATCACCAAGGCCGTGGAAAACGCCGTGTTCAACGGCGCCAACATGGTCGAGGCGAGCGGCACGACGGTTGAGGCTCTGGCCAACGCCGACGCCACCTCGGTCATCACCGTGGCGGCCCAGGACCTGTCCCTCGCCGGCATCGGCGTGGGCGCGACCGACTCGATCAACACGCAGTCGGACGCCGAGGCCATGATCGCCACGATCAACAGCGCCATCGAAGACGTCTCCAGCAAGCTTTCGAAGCTGGGTACGGGGTCGAAGTCGCTGGGTTCGCACCTCAACTTCGTGATGAAGCTCCAGGACACCCTGGAAGCCGGGGTCGGCAACCTCGTCGACGCCGACCTCGCGAAGGAAAGCGCCAAGCTCCAGGCTCTGCAGACCAAGCAGCAGCTCGGCATCCAGGCGCTGTCGATCGCGAACCAGTCTTCGTCGATCCTCCTTGGCCTCTTCCGCTAAGGAACCGCCGGGCGCGGGGCCTTCGGGTCCCGCGTCCTGATGTAGCGGCGGGGAGGGCGACCTCCCCGCCGTCGCTCAATCCGGAGCGCCGGCGTCAGAAGCGCCAGCGACAGGAGATATGCAGAGCAAGGTTGCGCCGTTCGCAGCCACGCCCGACCCCACCTTCAGCCGTCAGTCCAGCCCGCAGCCCGACATCGAGTTTGCGCGGCCGGCTCCGGCGCCCGGCGGGGAAGAGGCCGACCTGCGGCTGATCATCGAAGAGGACCACGAGAGCGGAGCTTACGTCTACAAGACGGTCAATCGCCGGACGGGCGAGGTCATCCTTCAGCTTCCCAGGGAAGAAATCCTGAAGCTGCGGGAAGAGACCCAGTACGTCGCCGGGGTTGTCATCCGCACGAGGGCCTAAAAGCCGGACTCCCCGACCTTCGGGACCTGGCCGACGTTTGTTAACCGCCCCGGCGCGCCGGCGGCGGCGCTGCGCGTTAACCTTCTAGACACCATAATCTCCAAATCTCCTCCTCGAACCCCTGGGCGACTCGCGAAAACGGCGGGACCTAAGGGACGGCGACTGAGGAGAATCCGCGATGTCGATCAGCGTTCACACGAACAAGTCCGCGCTGGTCGCGCTCCAGAACCTTAACACGACCAATGATAAGCTCGGGGACACCCAGAACCGGATCAACACCGGCCTGAAGATCTCCAACGCGCGCGACAACGCCGCCATCTGGTCGATCGCCCAAGGTCAACGCGCCGACATCGGCGCCTTGGCCGCGGTGAAGATGAGCCTGGACCGCGCCAACTCCATCGCCGAGGTCTCGATGACGGCCGGCGAGTCCATCTCCGACCTGCTGGTGCAGCTGAAGGAAAAGGTCGTCGCGGCGATGGACCCGTCGCTCGACACCAACTCGCGCACCGCGCTCGATTCCGACTTCAAGTCGATCCTGCGGCAGATCAAACAGGTCACCGACAACGCCAGCTTTGACGGCGCCAACCTGCTGAACGGCACGATCGCGACCGACATCCAGTTCCTCGCCAATGCCGAGGCCAATTCGTACATCACGCTGACGGCGCAGAACCTGTCGCTCGGCGGCTCGATCGTCACCCTTCTCGACACATCTTCGCTGGCTACGGCGTCGATGGCGTCCGACGTGCTGGTCAACCTCAACGACTCGATCAGCTTCGTGAACCAGGCGCTCGGCAGCCTGGGCTCGCAGGCCAAGCAGATCACCGCCCACGCCAACTTCGTCTCGAAGCTCACCGACGTGCTTGAAACCGGGGTCGGCAATCTGGTCGACGCCGACCTCGCCAAGGAAAGCGCCCGCCTGCAGGCCCTGCAGGTCCAGCAGCAGCTCGGCGCCCAGGCCTTGTCGATCGCCAACCAGGCCCCGCAGGTGATCCTGTCGCTGTTCCGCGGCGGCTAAGATCTGAGGTTTTTGGCCCCGCCTTAACGGGCCGGCGACCATGGGGCGCCATAGTGCAGGAGCGGGACCCTCTCCCGCGGACGGCGTCAGATGGCTGTAACCCCGATCGACATGAGCGTCCTCCTGGGACTGTACCAGTCCCGGGCCGGCATTCCCGCCTCGGGAGGGGCGGGGACGACGCCGAAGGTCGCCCCGACCGCGCCGTGGACCAAGACGCCGTCGGCCACTCAGGCGGCCGCCGAGGCCAGCGCCACCGTGCGGGCCGCGCTCGCGGGTCGCAAGATGATCGACGAGAACGCCGCCCAGCTCGACCTGCCGGGCGCGAGCGCCGATTACCGCAAGCTGTTCGCCCTCTATCAGGGCCTGACGACCCTCAACGACGTGGCGTCCCGCGCCCAGGCCAAGGGCCTGACCGGCGCGGACCGCAACCGCCTCGACGCCACTTTTTCCCGCGGAATGAGCGAAGTGCTCGCCTATATCGACACGGTCCGGCTCGACGCCGCCCGGGTGTCGCAAGGCGAGGCGGTCGACTCCGCCAAGACCAAGCTGGCCGTGGCGAAGGCGGGAACCGAGTACGTCACGCCGCCTCTGACCAACTCCGCGACCTCGTCGGCTCCCGCCTTCGAGGGTGACGTCAATTTCACGATCAAGATCAAACGCCTGTCGGTGGAACATGAAGTTCCCATCGATCTTGCCGGGATGGGCGGACAGACCCGCAGCCTCAGCAACGTCATCAATTACATCAACGACCAGCTCGCCGGGGCCGGGCTCGAGACGCGGATCCAGACTCAGCGCATTCCGGCCCAGCCGCGCACCATCGAGGCCAACGGCAAGACCATCACCCTGCCGGCCGGGGCCGACCAGTGGGCGATGAAGGTCAAGGTCGGCACGAGCGAGAAGGTCAGCTTCTCGGCCCCGGCCACGGCGGGGGCGGTCTATGTCGCGCAGAGCGTCGGCGACCCCGATCCTGACCGCACCAAGACCACCAACGACAGCCGGGTCGAACAGCAGTTCCTCAAGTTTCAGACCGACACGGCGCAGGTCGCGGCCCCGGAGCAGCCGGCCGGCGCCGCAAACTGGGTCGAGGGCCGGGTGTTCGCCCAAACCCTCGATCCGGACATCAAGACAATCCGAACGCAGACCGTCGGCCCGGACGGCTCGGTCTACATGCTGGCCGACGTGACCGGCGAGACCGCCGGCCAAGGCATCAAGGGCCAGCAGGACGTCGCCCTCCTAAAGTACGACTCCGCCGGCAAGCTGATCTACGCCCGAACGCTCGGCGCGGCCGAAACCGCCTCCGGCCTGGCCCTGGCCGTCTCGTCGGACGGCAAGATCGCGGTCGCCGGATCGGTCACCGGCGCGCTCTCCGGGGCGACCGAAGGGGCGATGAACTCGTCCGGGACCACCACTTCCGCCGACAAGTCCGACAGCTTTGTCACCCTCTACGACGCCGACGGGCAGGAACTGTGGACCCAACGGCGCGGCGCGCGCCAGGAAGACGAGGCCAGCCACGTCGCCTTCGGCGCCGACGGCGCGGTTTATGTCGCGGGCCGCTCGAAGTCGGCCATGCAAGGCGCCGACGCCATCGGAAACTGGGATTCCTACGTCCAGGCCTTCAAGACCGACGCCAAGGGCAAGGTCACGACCCTCTTCACCCAGAGCTTCGGCTCGGCAGGGGCCGACCGCACCGCGGGCTTGGTGGTCGACGGAAACGCCCTGGTCACCGCCAGTGTCGAGGACGGCCGTGCGGTGCTGCGCCGCTTCGAACTTTCCGGCGGCGCGCCGACCCTGGCCGCGACCCGCGACCTCGGCGACCTGCAAGGCGGTGATATCGCCGGCCTGGCCCTCGACGGCGGCAATGTCGTCGTCGCCGGCACGACACAGAACGGCTTCCTGGCGGCGGGATCGGTGACCCGCAACCACGCCGGCGGAACCGACGCCTTCGCCGCCCGGCTTTCGGCCAACCTTTCGGCCGGCCCGGGCGATCGCGTCGCCTATTACGGCGGGGCCGGGGACGACCGCGCCGTCTCCCTGGCGGTGGCCGGCGGCCAGGTCTGGATCGGCGGTTCCGTCGGCGCCGACCTGCCGGGCCACGATGCGGTCGGCAAGAAGGACGGCTTCCTCGCCCGGCTGGACATCGCGAGCGGCGCCGTCGCCTGGTCGCAGCGGTTCAGCGGCAAGGATGGGATGGCCACGCCCACTGCCATCGCTGTGGACGCCAAAGGCTCCAGCGTTCTCGATCGCCTAGGTCTGCCCACCGGCGCTCTTGATCTTTCCGATTCTGAACAGCTGACCGCAGCGAGCGCCCTGCGCGCCGGCGAGAAGTTCACGGTCAAGGTCGGGGAGGGGCGCACCGCCGACGTGACGATCGAGGCCAACGACACCTTCGACACCCTGGCGCGCAAGATCCGCCGCGCCTCCGGGTTCCAGGCGAAGGTGACCGTCGCCACCGCCAGCGGGGCCCGGACCCTGAAGATCGAGCCCGTCACTCCGCGCGTCGTCATCGAGATCGGCGCCGGGACAACGAACAAGGACGCGCTGGAGATGCTCGGGCTGTCGGAGTCCGTCATCCGCGCCACCGTCACCGACGACGGCATGACCCTGCCTGCCGACGGCAAGAGCAAGATCTACGGCCTCGGTCTGCCGCGCGACCTCAACCTGTCCGATCCGGAGCAGATCCGCCACGCGCTCGCCGAACTCGGTGCGGCGATGGGCGAGGTTCGCGGCATCTACAAGGACCTGGTGGCCGCCGCGACGCCCAAGTCGGCCCTCCAGTCGGCGCAGGCGTCCGCGAACGGCCCGGTTCCGGCCTACCTCACCAATCAGATCGCCAACTATCAGGCGGCCCTGGCCCGGTTGACCGGCGGCGGCTGACGCTCGGCCGCGAGACTGCCTTGAAAGCGTCGCTTGCCCGGTCTAGCGAGACCCGATGGAGCCGACGCCCCAAATTCCGCAGGACAAGCCGCCGCAGGATCGCCGCCTGACCCTCGCCCTGGTCGGCGCCGCCATCGCCCTGCTGGCCGGCCTGGCCATCGCCTGGAGCCTGCTCTCCTCCGGGGGCGGCGAGCGGACGCCGCCGCCGCCGGCGTCCCAAGGCGGGCTGGTGATCGATTCCACCGCCGCCGACGACAGCCTCGACCCCGCCAAGGCGCTGCGCTGCTTCGTCGCCGGCCAGTTCGTCGGCGAGTTCACCCTGGCCGAATGCGCCCGCCGCAACGGCGTCGCGACCGACGCCCTCGACGTCGGGGTCGACGAGACGGGCGCCCTGGCCGCCGCCGACCAGGCTGGCACGATGCTCACCCCGCTGCCGCCGCAGGAAGAGGCGCCGGTTCAGGCTGCGCCGCCGGTCAGCGTCGAAAGCGGCCTTCCCGGCGTCGAGGAGGCGGCGTTGGGCGCCTGCTGGCGATATGCCGGCGGCCGCTGGCGCAGGCTGCCCGGCGACATCTCCCGCAACGCTTGCGCACAGGTGCTGTTCGCCGGCCGCTGCGAACAGCCGGGCGGCGCAACCTACGGCCGCTGGGGCCAGCAGACGCTGCGCCTGGTGCCCGGACGGGTCGAGGTGTCCGACGACAATCGTAGTTTCCGTCCGCTCATCGAGCAGGGGCCGGGCTGTACGCTCTGATCGCGGGCGCAGGCGTCTCGCGCAGGCCGTAAAGGCCGTATAGGGTCAGCGGCATGGTTCGCACGCCCCTGATCCTCGCCCTGCTCGCCGCCTCGGCGCCCATATTCCTCGGAATCGCCGCCTGCGCTCAGCGCACGCGCCCGCCGGGCGACCCGGGCGTCTGCTTCCACGTCGTCCCGCAGAAGGATGGCTCGCTGAAGTACAACAAGCTCGTTCAGGCGGCGAACCTCGAGACCTGCGCCGCCAATCTCGAAGCGATGCGGATCAAGTTCCTGCGGCTCGGCGGCAGTCAGCAGAACATCTACGGCGCCTACCAGTCGAACTTCCTGTTCCTGGAAAAGGCCGGGGTGCTGACCTCCACCTCGCTGGAGGGCCCGCGGTTCGTTGCCCTGGTGCGCACCGGCGACGGCCGGCTGGCCATCCCCGGGGCGATGCCCCAGAGCCCCGAACAATAAGTCTGTGGATGGGGAACGTACGGAGAACATTCCCCTTGCTCGCCGGTTAATGCTTCGTTAGCGTCGCCCGCTTCGGACGCCCTTGGGCGCCTGCAACCACGGAAGCTCAGGACATCGATATGGCGGGCAGCGTCAACAAGGTCATCCTCATCGGCAACCTCGGGGCCGACCCCGAGATCCGCAGCCTCAATTCCGGCGACCGGGTCGCCAACCTGCGCATCGCCACTTCCGAGACCTGGCGCGACCGCGCGTCGGGCGAGCGCAAGGAGCGCACCGAGTGGCACCGCGTGGTGATCTTCAATGATGGCCTGGTGAAGGTCGCGGAGCAGTACCTGCGCAAGGGCTCGAAGGTGTACATCGAAGGGTCGATCCAGACCCGCAAATGGTCCGACCAGTCCGGCCAGGAGAAGTTCTCCACCGAGATCGTGCTGCAGAAGTATCGGGGCGAACTGACCATGCTCGACGGCCGCGGCGAAGGCGGCGGCGGCGGCGGCGGCGGGGACGAGGGCGGCTACGGCGGCGGCTTCTCCTCCGGCCCGCGTAACCAGAGCTCCGGCCCGCGCGAGGACTTCTCGGCCGACCTCGACGACGAAATCCCGTTCTAAGGAACCTGCCGATGACCCGGCCGAAAGCCCAGCCCGAGGTGCTGATCGACAACGACCGGGTCGTCGTCACGAAGTGGAGCTTCGCCGAAGGCGGCGAAACGGGCTGGCATCGGCACGGCCACGATTATGTGGTCGTCCCGCTTGGCGACGGCCTGCTGATCCTTGAAGAGCCTGGCGGCGTCGTGCGCGAAGCGCCACTGACGTCCGGCGTCCCTTACTTCCGGCCGGAAGGCGTCGAGCACAACGTCATCAACGGCGGCGCCGGCCCCTACGCCTTCCTGGAGATCGAGGTGAAGCGGGCCTGAGATGGCTAGTTCGCCGGCTCGGCCTCCGGCGCTGGGCAGGTGTCGCCGATCCGCGTGCCGCGGGTCCTCGCGTGCACCGGCACCGTCAGGCCGCCGAGCTTGGCCCGGAAGCGGGCTTCGAGGTTCAGGCTGTCGGGCGTGTAGGTGCCTTCGCCGGTCACCGGCACGGGATCGCTATTCTTGGTCTTGCAACTGCCGGCCAGCTTGATGCGGCCGCCGCTGATCTCCCGCGTCGGATAGGTGCAGGTGTAGTGCCGGTTCGGGGCGCCGCCGATGAACTTGTCGACGTCCTCGGCGCGGATGCAGCGCTTCTCGGTCTTCTTGGTCGGGATTGGGGAGACGATCTGGCTGGTCGTCTCCCAGTAGCCCGGCTTGATCGGCGGCGTCGCCGCGGCCGCCGGGACGGCCATGACAAGCGCAGGGAGGAGGGCGGAAAGGAATCTCATGGGCCTCACGTGTAGCATCGCCTGACCTGAACCGCCGATGACGGCAAAGGGTCCCTGCGGCCTGGCGGCCCCTCGCGTGCGCGTGCGCGCGGAAGTTGGCTTCCGCGCCCCGCAAATGCTAACAGTGATCCTCACCTAACTGTCCGATTCTCACGGCGAATCCCCGACTTTGACCGACCAGAACACAACCCCTCCGGACGACCGCCGCGGGGGTGTCGCCCCCATCGCGATCGAAGACGAGCTGAAGCGCTCGTACCTCGACTACGCCATGAGCGTGATCGTCAGCCGTGCGCTGCCGGACGTTCGCGACGGCCTGAAGCCGGTCCACCGGCGGATCCTGTTCTCGATGAACGAGCAAGGTCACACGCCGGACCGGGGCTATGTGAAGTCGGCCCGCATCGTCGGCGACGTGATGGGTAAGTATCACCCGCACGGCGATGTCGCGATCTACGACACCCTGGTGCGCCTGGCGCAGCCGTTCTCCATGAGCCTGCTGCTCATCGACGGCCAGGGGAACTTCGGCTCGGTGGACAACGATCCGCCGGCGGCCATGCGCTACACCGAAAGCCGCATGACCCGGGCCGCGATGGCCATCCTCGCGGACCTCGACAAGGACACCGTCGACTTCAAGGACAACTACGACGGCTCCGAACAGGAGCCGATCGTCCTGCCGTCGCGGATCCCGAACCTGCTGGTCAACGGGGCAGGCGGCATCGCCGTCGGCATGGCCACCAACATCCCGCCGCACAACCTCGGCGAGGTCGTCGACGCCTGCCTGGCCTATATCGACGATCCGCAGATCGGTCTCGACGCCCTGCTGGACATCGTGCCCGGCCCGGACTTCCCGACCGGCGGCGAGATCATCGGCCGGACCGGCGCCCGCAACGCCCTGATGACCGGCCGCGGGTCGGTCGTCATGCGCGGCAAGGCCTCGATCGAGGAGATCCGCAAGGATCGCGAGGCGATCGTCATCACGGCGATTCCCTATCAGGTGAACAAGGCGGGCCTCGTCGAGCGCATCGCCGAACTGGTCCGCGAGAAGCGCATCGAAGGCGTCGCCGACCTGCGCGACGAAAGCGATCGCGACGGCATGCGCGTCGTCGTCGAGATGAAGCGCGACGCCTCCGCCGAGGTGATCCTCAACCAGCTCTACCGTTACACGCCGCTCCAGACCTCTTTCGGGGTCAACATGCTGGCGCTGAACCGCGGCCGGCCCCAGCAGATGGGGCTGATGGAGATGGTCACCGCCTTCGTGGATTTCCGCGAAGAGGTGGTCGTCCGGCGGACGAAGTTCGAGCTGTCGAAGGCGCGCGACCGCGGCCACGTGCTGGTCGGCCTCGCCATCGCCGTCGCCAATATCGACGAGTTCATCCACATCATTCGCTCGTCCAAGGACCCGACCGAGGCTCGCGAGCGGCTTATCGCCCGCGATTGGCCGGCCGGCGACATGCTGCCGCTGGTCGAGCTGATCGCCGATCCCCGTACCGTGGTGGTCGGCGGGACGCAGATCCGCCTGACCGACGAACAGGCCCGCGCGATCCTCGCCCTGACCCTGTCGCGCCTCACCGGCCTTGGCCGTGACGAGATCTTCGGCGAGGCCGAGACCCTGGCGACTGCGATCCGCGGTCACCTCGAAATCCTCGCCAGCCGCGAGCGGGTCATGGCTATCGTCCGCGAGGAATTGGCCGACGTCCGGGCCCAGTTCGCCGTGCCGCGCCGCACCGAGATCGTGGACGGCGACGCCGACGTCGAGGATGAGGACCTGATCGCCCGCGAGGACATGGTCATCACCGTGACCCACGGCGGCTACGTCAAGCGCACGCCGCTGTCGATCTACCGGACCCAGCACCGCGGCGGCAAAGGCCGCTCGGGGATGGCGACCAAGGAGGAGGACGCCGTCACCCGGGTGTTCTCGGCCAACACCCACACCCCGATGCTGTTCTTCTCCTCGGGCGGGAAGGCCTACCAGCTCAAGGTCTGGCGCCTGCCCGTCGGCACGCCGACCTCGCGCGGCAAGGCGTTCGTCAACCTTCTGCCCATCGAGCCCGGCGAGAGCATCACCTCGATCCTGCCGCTGCCGGAGGATGAAGCGACCTGGGGTCAGTACGACGTCATGTTCGCCACGCGGTCGGGCAACGTCCGCCGCAACAAGCTCTCGGACTTCATCGGCATCAAGCGCAACGGCAAGATCGCCATGAAGCTTGACGACGGCGACGCCATCGTCGGCGTCGGTGTCTGCAACGCCGAACAGAACGACATCCTGCTGACCACGGCGCTAGGCCGCTGCATCCGCTTCGCCACCGACGAGGTGCGGGTGTTCGCCGGGCGGGATTCCACCGGCGTGCGCGGCATCCGCCTGGCGGACGGCGACAGCGTCATCTCCATGGCCATCCTGCGCTCGGTGGCGGCCACGCCAGACGAACGGTCGGCGTACGTGAAGCACGCCAACGCCATGCGGCGCGCCGCCGGCGTCGAGGGCGAAGAGGTCGAGGACGTCGCCGCGCCGGACGACGAGGACGAGGTTGCCGGCGAGGCGGCCCTCTCGCCCGAGCGCATCGCCGAGCTCGGCGCCGCGGAGGAGATCCTCCTCACCGTCTCCACCGAGGGCTACGGCAAGCGCACCAGCGCCTACGAGTTCCGCCGCACCGGCCGGGGCGGGCAGGGGCTGCTGGCCCAGGACCTGACCAAGCGCGGCGGCAAGCTGGCGGCCTCGTTCCCAGTTGAGGACGGCGACCAGATCCTGCTCGTCACCGACCAGGGCCAGCTGATCCGCACCCCGGTCAGCCAGGTCCGCATGGTCGGCCGCAACACTTCCGGCGTGATCATCTTCCGCACGGCCAAGGACGAGCACGTCGTCTCCGTCGAGCGCCTTGAAGGCGCCGGCGAGGACGAGGAACTGCCCGATAGTGAAGCGCCCGAAGGCGAAGCGCCGATCGAGGGGGACGGCGCCTGACATCTTCTTTTCCCGGTCACGGGCGAGGAGGTGCGTTTCCGCTGTCGGGATTGCCGCCGCTAGCCCGTCCTGTTGATGTGAAGCCATCGCAGGAGACACGAGGATGGGGCCCGTTCCGTATCGCTGGGTGATTGTCGCGGCCGGCGGGTTGCTGGGTTGCGTCGCCATAGGGGCGATGTTCTCCCTCCCGGTCCTGTCGCGGGCGATCGCGGAGGACACCGGCTGGTCGACGACCGGCATCTCCGCCTCGATGACCTTCGGCTTCCTGGCCATGGCGCTCGGCAGCATGGCCTGGGGCGGCCTTGCCGACCGCTTCGGCCCGCGTCCCGTCGTCCTGACCGGCTCGGTATTGCTGGCCGCGGCCCTCTACGCGGCCAGCCAGGCGACTTCGCTGCTGGCGTTCCAGTTGATGTTCGGGGTGGTCGTCGGGGGCGCGATCTCCGCGATCTTCGCGCCGATGATGGCCTGCGTGACGGGCTGGTTCGACACCCGCCGCGCCCTGGCCGTGTCGCTGGTCTCGGCCGGCATGGGCATGGCGCCGATGACCATGGCCCCGTTTGTCGCCTGGCTGGTGACGCACCAGGACTGGCGGGCCTGTCTCGCCGTCCTCGCCGCGGTCGTCGCCGGGGTGATGATTCCCACAGCCCTGCTGGTGCGCCGCCCGCCGGCCCTCGACGCCGCACCCGGACAGCGGGCCCCGGCCGAGCCCAACTCCGAGATGACCGTGGCCCAGGCTGTACGCTCGCCCCAGTTCCTGGTGCTGGTGCTGACCAACTTCTTCTGCTGCGCCACCCACTCCGGCCCCATTGTCCACACCGTCAACTACGCCGTCAGCTGCGGCATCCCGCTGATGGCCGCCGTGTCGATCTACAGCCTCGAAGGCTTGGCCGGCCTTGGCGGGCGGCTCGGCTTCGGGGTGATGGCCGACCGGTTCGGCGCGCGCCGCGTCCTCGCGCTTGGCCTCCTGGCCCAGGCGTTCGGGGCCCTGGCCTACACCTTCGTCGGCACGCTCTACGGCTTCTACGGCGTCGCGGCGGTGTTCGGCTTCATATACGCCGGGGTCATGCCGCTCTATGCGGTGATCATCCGCGAGACCTTCCCGCTCAGGATGATGGGTACGGTGATCGGTGCGACGGCGATGGCCGGCAGCCTGGGCATGGCCCTGGGCCCCGTCGCCGGCGGCCTCGTCTTCGATCGCTTCGCGACCTACAGCTGGCTGTTCCTCGGCGCGTTCGGAATGGGCCTTGGCGCCTTCCTGATCTTCATGACCTTCCGCCCGGCCGCCCAGAATCCCCCGTCCGCCAACCTTGCGCCCGCCTGAAGGCCGGCGTTTTTCCTTGCCTAAACCGCGTTCGGCGGCGAAAGGCGGAACGGGCAGTTGGGGGACACCGCATGACCCGCGTCGGGCTCTATCCGGGCACGTTCGATCCGATCCACAACGGCCACACCGATATCATCGGCCGGGCCGTGAAGCTGGTGGACAAGCTGGTGCTCGGCGTCGCCGTCAACGCGGGCAAGGGGCCGCTGTTTTCGCTGGAAGAGCGCGTGGCGATGATCGAGGAGGCTGTCGAGCCGCTCCGCAGCCGCGCCGAGGTCGTCGTCCAGCCCTTCGAGGGTCTGACCATGCACTTCGCGCGCGAGGTCGGGGCCAACGTCATCGTCCGCGGCCTGCGCGCTGTCGCCGACTTCGAATTCGAATTCCAGATGACCGCCATGAACCAGCAGCTCGACCGCGAGATCGAGACGGTGTTCCTGATGGCCGACCCCCGCCACCAGGCCATCGCCTCGCGGCTCGTGAAGGAGATCGCCCTCCTGGGCGGCGATGTGACGCGGTTCGTCAGCGATGGCGTGCGCCGCCGCCTCGAGGCCAAGGTCGCGAAAGGCTGATCGCCTTCCGGGCTTCTCTCCGCCTTGATGTCCCGCTACCAGTGCGCGCGATGAGAACGCTTCTGCTTGCCGCCGTCGCCGCGGCCTTCGCCTCGGCGGCCAACGCCCAGGCGCCTGTCGCCCCCGCACGCGCGGCGCCCGCCGCCGCCGACTGGCGCACGCCCGATCCCAACGATGTCCTGGTCATCGACACCAACAAAGGCCGCGTCTTCGTCGAGATGGTTCCGGAAGTCGCCCCGACCCACGTCGCGCGGGTCCGCGAATTGGCCCGCGAGGGGCTGTACAACGGCCGGACCTTCTTCCGCGTCATCGACGGCTTCATGGCCCAGACCGGCGATCCGCAGGACAACGGACAGGGGGCTTCGGAAAAGCCGAATCTCGAGCCCGAGTTCATGTTCCGCCGCGGCGGCGACCTGCCCTTCGTCCTGGCCTTCGACCAGGCGGTCGCCGAGCAGGGGTTCGTCAAGTCGCTGCCGGTCACGACCCAGTCGATGATGCTGGCCCCCATGACCCGCGACGGCAAGGTCGCCGGCTTCGGCCAGTTCTGCCGCGGCGTCGCCGGCATGGCGCGCGGCTCCGAAGAGAATTCGGCGAACGCCCAGTTCTTCCTGATGCGCGACCGTTATCCGTCGCTGGAGCGCCGATACACCCCCTGGGGCCGCGTCATCGCCGGCCAGGACGCCGTCGGCGCCATCAAGACCGGCGAGCCGGTGGCCGCGCCGCAGGACCGGATGGAACGTGTACGCGTCCTCGCCGATTTGCCGGAAGCCGAGCGTCCGAAGGTTCGCGTGATCGATCCCAACGGCGCCTGGTTCAAGGCCGAGATCGCCCGCGTGCGGAATCTGAAAGGGGCCGAGTTCTCGGCCTGCGACGTCAATCTTCCTTCTGAGGTGAAATGATGGATCCCGAAAACACCCTGATCATGACCCTGGAATCGGGTCCGGTGACCATCAAGCTGCGTCCCGACCTGGCTCCGGGCCACGTGGCGCGCATCAAGGAACTGGCGCGCGAAGGTTTCTACGACGGCATCGTCTTCCACCGCGTGATCCCGGGCTTCATGGCCCAGGGCGGCGATCCGACCGGCACCGGCTCGGGCGGCTCCAGCAAGCCGAACCTGCAGGCAGAGTTCAGCCGCGAGCCGCACGTGCGCGGCGTCTGCTCGATGGCTCGCACGCCCAATCCGAACTCGGCCAACAGCCAGTTCTTCATCTGCTTCGACGACGCCACCTTCCTCGACGGCCAGTACACCGTCTGGGGCGAGGTGACCGAGGGCATGGACCTCGTGGATGGCCTGCCGAAGGGCGAGCCGCCGCGCGAGCCCGGCAAGATCGTGTCGATGAAGGTCGCCGCGGACGCCTAGGGCCATGGCCGCCCGGCTCAAGGTCTTCGTCACCTCGGACGGCCTCACCGACTATGTCGTGGCGGTCAGTTCGAAGGCGAAGGCTCTGGCCGCCTGGGGCAGCCATCAGGATCTCTTCAAGACCGGCGCGGCGCACGAGACGGACGATCCCGAACTCGTCGCCGCTGCTGCCGCTCAGCCCGGCCAGGTGCTGCGACGGCCCGCTGGCACGCGCGAAAAGCTCGCCAGGCTGAAGCCTAAGGCGCCCGCCGCGCCCAAGGGCCCGTCCAAGGCGGCGCTCAGGAAGGTCGCCGACCTCGAGGCCCGTCTGGAAGCCCTGGCCGCGGCCCGAGCGAAAACCCTGCATCGTCTGGAAGCTCAGAGGGAAAAGCTTGAGCGCGAGATCGCCGCCGCCGCCGCCGATCACGCCGCGCAGCGCGAACGCCTGGAAGCCGCCCTTACGGCCGCGCGACAGGCGCTAGGGTGATCACCACCGGATAGTGGTCCGAGCTCAGGCGTGGACCACGCACCAGCCGCACCGTCGCCCAGTCCTTACCGGCGTAGACCTGATCGATGGCCAGGAACGGGAAGGGGAACAGGCGTGAGACGCCGGTCTTCTGTCGCGCCGGCCAGGTAAACAGGCCGCGCGTGCGCCGGATCACGCCGAACTCGGCGTCCCACCGGCGGCGGGAGTACGACCACGGCGTTGAGTTGAAGTCGCCGGCGACGATCGCCCGGTCGCGGTCCAGGCCAGACAGGATCTCGGCGAGGGCGGCTTCCTCCAGTTGCTGGTCCTCGGGATCGGTCGGCCAGGAGTTGTGCGCCCCGACCACGGTGAAGGCGCCGTGCGCGTCCTCGAAGGTCACCCGGGAGATGCTGCCCTTCGGCACGATGACCCGGGCCGAGGTCTCGCCCACTGGCGGGCGGCGGCTCAGCACCAGCGCATCGCAGCGTCGGCAACTGACGTGCAGCCCGGTTCGCCGGATCATCTCGGCTCGTACGCCCGCCGCGCCTTCCTGCAGGACGACGATGTCCGGCTTTTCCGCCTTCAGCCAGGCGACGGTGCGGTCGATGTCGCGGCTTTGCCAGAGGTTGAACTGGATCAGCTTGATCTCGCCCGGCGTGCCCGGCGCCGCCCTGGGCCCCGCGTCGCGGACCAGCTCAGGCGCGATCAGCGGGACGGCCGCGAGGACCCCAAGGACCCCCAGCCCGCTGATCATCCAGCGCACATAGCCGCGAAACAGCAGGCCGAGTCCCGCCGCGACGAGGCCGCCCGCCAGCCATACGGGCGCGAAATGGGTGAGGACGTCCCAGGAGAAGTTGTTGCGGCCCAGGTGAGCCCCGACGGCGCCCGCCGCCGAAATGCCGGCCACCGAGACCAAGACCGGCGCGAGCAGCAGCAGCAGGGCGATTCGAACGTACCGCATGCGCGGCTCTAGCACGTCGCGCGCTTGACGGGGCCGCCTGCGCGTGGCCTTGAGCCGCCTCGATGCGGCTGGCCGATTTCGACTTCGAGCTTCCCGAGGACCGGATCGCCCTGCGGCCCGCCAGTCCGCGCGATTCCGCGCGCCTGCTGCACGTCCAGTCCGGCGCGCCGATGCAGGACCTCGTCGTGCGCGACCTGCCGGGCCTCCTGCGACGGGGCGACATCCTGGTGCTCAACGACACCCGCGTGATCCCGGCCCGGCTGAAAGGCGTGCGCGCCCGCGGCGACAGTCGGATCGCCTGCGAGGCTACCCTCCACAAGCGGCTGTCGCCCAGCGTTTGGACCGCCTTCATGCGGCCGGGGAAGAAGCTCCAGCCTGGCGACCGCATTCGCTTCGGCGAGGAGGCCGACCATGCTTGCTTCCTTGGCGCGCTCGACGCCACGGTGCGCGAGAAGGGCGAGGGCGGCGAGGTCACTCTGGCTTTCGATTTCGCGGGCCCCGACCTCGACGCCGCCATCGCCGAGCGCGGCGCCATGCCCTTGCCGCCTTACATCGCCGCCAAACGGGGCGAAGACGCCCAGGATCGCGCCGACTACCAGACCGTCTATGCCGACGAAGACGGCTCGGTCGCCGCGCCGACGGCCGGCCTGCACTTCACGCCCGAACTCTTCGCCCGCCTCGACGAGGCGGGGATCGCGCGCGCCTTTGTCACCCTGCACGTCGGGGCCGGGACCTTCCTGCCCGTGAAGACCGACGACCTTTCCGAACACCGCATGCACGCCGAGTGGGGGGAGGTCGACGCCGCCACCGCCGATCACCTGAACGCCGTGCGCGCCGCCGGCGGCCGGATCGTCTGCGTCGGCACCACCTCCCTGCGCCTGCTGGAATCGGCGACCGGCGAGGACGGCGTCGTCCGCCCGTTCACGGCCGACACCGACATCTTCATCACCCCCGGCTACCGGTTCCGCGCCGCCGACGGGCTGATGACCAACTTCCATCTGCCGAAATCGACGCTGTTCATGCTGGTCAGCGCCTTTGCCGGCGTCGAGACCATGCGCGCGGCCTATGCCCACGCCATCGCCAATGGCTACCGCTTCTATTCCTACGGGGACACGTCCCTGCTCTGGAGGGCCTGATGGCCGCGTTTCCCTTCGAGGTGAAGGCGACTGACGGCAAGGCGCGCACCGGCGTTCTGACCACCCCGCGCGGCGAAATCCGCACGCCCGCCTTCATGCCGGTGGGCACAGCCGGAACGGTGAAGGCCCTGACCGTCGAGCAGGTCGCCGCCTCGGGCGCCGACATCCTGCTTGGCAACACCTATCACCTGATGCTGCGGCCGACCGCCGAGCGGGTGAAGCGCCTGGGCGGCCTGCACCGGTTCATGCGCTGGGAAAAGCCGATCCTCACCGACAGCGGCGGCTTCCAGGTCATGTCGCTGTCCAAGATCGCCAAGGTCACCGAGGACGCGGTGACCTTCCAGAGCCACCTCGACGGCTCGCGGCATGTCATGACGCCCGAGCGGTCGATCGAAATCCAGGCCGATCTGCTGGGCTCCGACATCGTTATGCAGCTCGACCAGCTCGTCGGCCTTCCGGCCTCGGAGGAGGCGGTCGCCGAGGCCATGCGCCTGTCGGCCCGCTGGGGCGCTCGCTCGAAGGCGGCGTTCGGTGTGCGCGACACCCAGGCCCTGTTCGGTATCCAGCAGGGCGGCGTTTCGGAGACCCTGCGCCGCGAATCCGCCGACCGCCTGATCGACATCGGCTTCGACGGCTACGCCATCGGCGGCCTGGCGGTGGGCGAGGGGCACGAGGCGATGGTCGAGGTGCTCGACTTCGCCCCGTCGATGCTGCCCGCAGAGCGGCCGCGCTACCTGATGGGCGTCGGCAAACCCGTCGACATCGTCGAGGCGGTGGCCCGCGGCGTCGACATGTTCGACTGCGTCCTGCCGACCCGCTCCGGCCGGCATGGTCAGGCCTGGACCTGCGACGGGCCGATCAACCTCAAGAACGCCCGCTTCGCCGAGGACGACAGCCCGCTGGATGCGCACAGCGATGTGCCGGCTTCCTCCGCCTATTCAAAGGCCTACCTGCATCACCTCGTGCGATCGGACGAGATCCTCGGCCAGGTCCTGCTGTCCTGGCACAACATCTCGTTCTTCCAGGCCCTGATGGCCGGCCTGCGCGAGGCTATCGCGGCGGGGCGGCTGGAGGCGTTCCGGCGGGAGTTCCATTCCCGGGCTCGATCCGGGTCGGGAACCGCGGCCTGAACCCCTGCGTCGGCGGCGGCGTCCCAGCCCGCACGTGGCTCGGCGTCGCCGGCGGCTTGCAGCCCTTCGATTCGCCCAGGCCCTTGAGATAGCCGCGCCGCACCGCGCCGGCGGTGATCGCCGCCTGCACCAGCTCGTCGTGCCGTTCGGCGCCGGTCAGCTGCCGCACCCAGCCACGGAATGGAATGGCGCTGGAGGCCACGGTCGCCACGGCGCCGTTCACCGACTCGCGGGTCAGCAGGTCGTCCTGGTCTACCGGGAAGACGTCGAGGTCCGCCCCCAGCGCCTGGTCCAGCGGCCGGACCAGATCCTCCAGCGTCGGGCAACGGGTGTTGGCCGGCCGCGCATAGGGGTCGGCCATCGCCGCCAGCAGCACCGGCGGAATCTTCGTCCGCAGCACGTTGAGGTCACGCAGCGGCGACGACACCGCGCCGGCGACGCTCTCGCGCCGCGCCTCGTTGGTGGTCTGCACCTGGCCGTCGGGGGAGGCGGTGACGCAGCCGCTCAGGGCCAGGGCGAATCCCGCCGCGACGGGCAGGAGAGGGGCGGGCAGGGCTCGGTTACGCATCGCGCGCGATCCTAGCGCAGCTTGTGACCCTGTTAAGGCAGCCTTGGCCTCTTGCGCCGGCCCGGTCCGCCGCCTAGGGTCCGCGCCGCTTCGCCCCCGGTCTGCGACCGTCGACGCGATGCGGGCCGGTAGCTCAGTGGTAGAGCATTCGACTTTTAATCGAATGGTCCTGGGTTCGAATCCCAGCCGGCCTACCACTCCTCTCGATCCCATCCTAAATTCGGTCCGCTGCGGCGGGCTACGACGGCCCTCGGGCGCGCCATCTCGGCCCCATCCGGACCGTGGGTCAAAGCGTCGTCGTAAGAGCGCTTTCCCGCCGCAGCGCCCCTCCGTCAGAAGATCACGTCGGCCGGGCCAAGGCTGTTCGGCGCGACCCCGTCCAGAGTCGTCAGCAAGAACGGCCACTCGCCGCCGCCCGGACCGTCGACGTCGAGCTGCACCTTCGTGCCTCCAGCGCCGTCGGCGATGAAGTCGAGGTCGCGCAGGAAATCACCGCCGCTGTACCGGCTGACCAGGCCGCGCAGGTCGAGCTTGTCGAGCCCCGGCTGGAAGTCCGTCACGTGGCCGGCGACCCAGGGCAGTAGGTCGAAGTCGAAGCGGTCCGCGCCGGCGCCGCCGGTCAGGCGATCCGGTCCTTGGCCCGCGCTCAGCGTGTCGTCCGCGGCGCCGCCGACCAGCACGTCGGCATAGCTGTCCGACACCAGCACCTGGCCTGTGGCCGTCGAGCCTGGCTGGGGCGCGGGCGGAGGGGGCGCGGGCGCCGCGGCGCCCTGGCCGAACACCGTCGCCGCGCTCAAGCCTTCCGGGGCGACGCCGTTCAGGGTGACGATGTGGAACGGCCATTCGCCGCCGGTCCCGTCGACGTCGACCATGACCCGGGTCCCACCGGCCCCGTCGCCTGCGAAGCTCACGGCTCCATGGTTCGGGATCGCGGAAAGATCGAGCCGGTCCACGCCGAGCTGGAAGTCGGTGATCCTGCCCGCCACCCAGGGCGGCGCCTTGAAGACAAAGGTGTCCGCTCCGGTCCCGCCGGTTAGCTGGTCAGGACCCTGGCCGGCGACCAAGGTGTCCCCGCCGGCCCCGCCCGACAGCACGTCCGCATAGCTGTCGGAGGTCAGCACCTGCCCGGCGCCGGGCGGCGGCGGGACGGGGGCCGGATCCGGCTGCGGGACGGGCGTCGGCGTCGGCGCGGGCGTGCCGACCGGCGGCGTGCTGTTCGGATCGCCCAGGCCCCAGGCCTTGACGTAGTCGACCTTCATCTGCGCCGGCCACGGCGTCGTGCCGTCCGGCGCGCCGGCCCAGTTACCGCCGACCGCCAGGTTGACGATCATGTGCATCGGCTTGTGCATGTCGCTGGGCGTCGGGGTCCGCCAGACCTCGGCCCCGTCGACGTAGAAAACGATGTCCTGGGCGTTCCACAGCGCCCCGTAGGTGTGGAAACCGCTGTCGTCCGGCACGAAGTTCTGCAGTCCGGCGGCCGGGACGCTGTTGGAGTGGATGGCGTTGTACGGGACCTTGGTGTTGGAGCCGAGGCCTTCGAGAATGTCGATCTCGTTGTTGTTCGGCCCAAGCAGCCAGAACGCCGGCCACAGGCCTTGGCCGTGCGGCAACTCGGCGCGGATCTCGAAGTAGCCGTAGGTCTGCTCGTGATGGGAATCCAGCATCCCGGAGGTGAACTGGTATCCCCAAATCTTCCCGGACACGTCGCCGCTGGCCGGCTGGGCGGTGATCGTCAGCACGCCGCCATCGACGCTGTACGGATTGAGCCCCATGGGCGCGCCGGTCGTCCCCTTGAAGTCCGGCGCGACATAGACCTGCTGCTCGCCGTTGCGGGGCAGGGTGAAGCTGTTCAGGCCGTCGCCTGCGTAGCCGAAGTTGGTCTTCCAGACCGAGCCGGTCTGCAGGCTGTTGAAGTCGTCGCTGAACGTTGCTGGACCGAGGGTCCCCATGTCGATCGGCAGCTGGAAGTCGCGCGCCGCGAACTGCCCGATCGACGCGTTGCGGAACACCACCTGCGTGCCGCCGTCGGTCAGCACGACGTCCGCGCCCTGCTGGCTCATCGCCGCCTTCACCTCGTCGAAGGTGTTCAGCTGGCCGCCGATCAGCCGGATCTTGTCGCTCCACGACTGGAAGTCCTGGATTACCTTGGCCCCCTCGCCCTGCCGGACCAGGAAGGTGTCGGCCCCCGAGCCGCCGACCAGCACGTCGGCGCCCTTGCCGCCATAGATGAACTGGTCGCCGTCCAGTCCCTCGATGATGTTGTTGCTGTCGTTCCCGGCGGCATAGCTGCCGTGACCGAACACGATCAGGTTCTCGATCTCCGGCGACAGGGTGTACGACGACCAGATCTTGACGGTGTCGATTCCGCCGCCGCCGTACTCGACGACCCGGTCGCGGGTGTCCCGCACCCAGTAGAAGTCGTCGCCGCCGCCGCCGGCCAGGGTGTCTCGCCCGCCGCCGCCTTCGAACTGGTCGGGGCCGTCCGATCCGCTCAGCCATTCGTCGGCCCACGAGCCGTTCACATAGCGGACGCCAGCCTGGTTGGTGTCGGGCAGCAGCGCGCCCGCGAAGTTTCGATAAGCCATGCGGAACCCCTGCCGGTTCTGTGTGGTTGTGTGGAAGAACCGACGGCCATACCGGCGGCGTCCCCCCCTGAGCCGTTTCTAGGTAGAGGGGACATTTCGACGCAGCAACATGAGTTTCCGGTCACGCTTTGACTGCGCGGCCAAAGCTTTTGTGACCCGTTGCCACGCTGTTCGGCCCAAATCAGGCCGTATTCGGATAGTAGCCGCGAACTATAGTGAAGCTGTTCTCGCGCGGCTCCATTCAAGCTTCGCTATCACCCCGCCCGCCGCGTCCAACGCGCCGTGACAGTCGGTCCGGCCAGGGCTAAACCGGGCGACGGGGGCCTGGGAATCAAGGCTTTGAGTCGACTGGCGTGCGCCGCGGCCGCTTCTGCGGTCCTCTGCCTTCAGGCCGCGCCCGCGGCGGCGGCGCCGCGCGCTGTCGTCATCGGCGACCTCGATTCTAGCCTGCGCGAAGTGATCGAGCGCGCCATCGGCGAGACCGACCGCACCGCCGGCAACCGCTTCGAGGCCCGCCGACGGGCCCGCGCCGCCGCCGAAGACGCCATCGCCGCGCTGCGTTCCGAGGGCTACTACGCCTACATCGTCGAACCGGACGTGGGGGAGGGCGACAGCCCCGCCGCCGTCGTGCGCATCACTCCGGGCCCGAGGTTCGCGCTCGCCGACCCGCGCATCGACTGGGTCGGCGCCGCCCCGGACGCGCCGATCGCCACCGCCGCCGTCGAGGCCCTGGCGCTTCTTCCCGGACAGCCGGGCCGCGCCGCCGACGTGGTGGGGGCCGAGGGCCGCGCCGTCGCCGCCGTCCAGCAGGGCGGCTACGCCGACGTCCGCGCCGAGACCCGCGAGGTGGTGGTCGATCACGCCGACAGCACCGTGCGCCCCACCTACCGCATCGCGGCCGGCGAGCTGGTTCGGCTGGATGGCGTCAACCTCACCACCGACGGCCGCACCAACCTCGCCTGGGTCAGCCGCCTCGCCCCATGGCGCGAAGGCGACGCCTACGATCCAGACGACGTCGCCGAACTCGAACGCCGGCTCCTCGACGCCGGCGTCTACGACAGCGTCACGGTGGCCCTCGCGCCTGCCGACCGCCGAACCGCCGGGGGGCTGCGGCCCGTCGTGGTCAGCCTCGCCGAGCGCAAGCGTCGCACCCTCGAACTCGGCGGCAGCTACGCCACCGAGGACGGCTTCGGGGCCGAAGCGCGCTGGACCCGGTACAACTTCATCGGCCGCGCCGACACCCTCAGCGTCCTGGGGCGGCTGTCGGAACGGGATTCGCGACTCGCGCCGACGCTGGCGTTGCCGCACTGGCGTCGGCCGCAGCAGACCCTGACGGCCGGGGCCGCCGCCTATCGCATTCGAACCAACGCGTTCGATGAAACCGGCATCGGCGTGCGCGCCGACGTCACGCGCCGGTTCGGCCGGGTGACCTCGCTGGTCCAGGGGTCCTATGTCACGGTCGGTCTGTCCCTGGACCTCAGCCGCAACGAGGAGCTGCGGATCGGCACCCTGACGCCGCTTGGTCGTGACCTCGTCACGCTGGGCGCGCTCGGTGACTTTGCCCTCGACCGCTCGGACGATCCCCTCGACCCCCGGCGCGGCTGGCGCGTGAACCTGCGCGCCGAGCCGACTATGATCGTCGGCGAGACGAACCTGCCATACCTGCGAATGGTCGCCCAAGGCTCGGTCTACCAGCCGCTGGACAAGCAGCTGCGCACCGTCGTCGCCGGTCGTTTGCGGCTCGGCGGCATCGCCAACGGTCAGATCCCGCAGATCCCGGCCTCGCGGCGGTTCTACGCCGGCGGCGGCGGCTCGGTGCGCGGCTTCGGCTACCAGAAGGTCGGCCCGCAGCTTGAGAACGGCGACCCTCAGGGCGGCGCCTCGCTGTTCGAGGCCTCTGTGGAGTTGCGCCGCCAGGTCACCGAGCGCTGGGAGGCCGCCGCCTTCGTCGACGCCGGCTCGGTCGGCTCGGACCAGACGCCGGATTTCGGCGACTTCGCCATCGGGGCTGGCATCGGCGTCCGCTATCACATGAACTTCGGGCCGGTCCGCGTCGACGTGGCGACGCCGGTCAGCAAGCGGCGGGGGGGCGCGCCGTTCCAGATCTACGTCAGTCTGGGGCAGAGCTTTTGAGCGCGCCCGCGGACAAGCCTGAGGACGCTCCCGAGACGTCGCCCGTCCTGCGGCGCTCGGCGGCGCCCAAGGCGATCGTCGCCGCCTGTCTGGCGGTGCTGGTGCTGCTGGCGGCGATCCTGGCTGGCGCGCGCTACGGCGTCCTGCTGCCGCAGACCCGGTTGCTCATCGAGGCGCGCACCGACGGCCTGAAGATCGGCCGGGTCGGCCGGCTGAAGCTCGAGGGCCTTTCCGGCGACATCTGGCGCGACTTCCAGGTCCGCCGCCTGACCATCCGCGACGAGAAGGGCGTCTGGCTGGAGGCTCACAACGTCAGCCTCCAGTGGCGTTACGCCGAGCTTTTCCGTCGCCGGTTCTACGCCGATCAGATTCAAGCCCAGTCGATCCGCATTCTGCGCCGCCCGACCCTGACGCCCAAGGGCAAGGACCGCGGCCTTCCGGTCTCCTTCCAGATCGAGCGCGGCAACGCCGGCGTCGAGATGCTGCCGGCATTCAGCGGACGACGCGGCGTCTACGACCTCGACTTCACCCTCGACATCGAGCGACGCGGCGGCCGGCGCGGGCAACTTCACGCCACCAGCCTCCTGCATCCCGGCGACCTGCTCGACGTCGAATTCGACCTCTCCAAGAACCGGCCGCTGCACCTGCGCGCCGACGCCCTGGAGGCGCAGGGCGGGGCCCTGGCCGGGGCCTTGGGCCTGGCCGTCGACCAGCCGTTCTCCCTGCGTCTGCGGGCCGAGGGGCGGACGGCGCAGGGGCGCTTCGACGCCATCGCCCGGTCCGGGGCCCTGACCCCGCTGGAGGCTTCGGGCGCCTGGACGCCGGATGGCGGCCGCGCCCAGGGCCGCCTGCGCCTGGCCGCCTCGCGCCTGACCACGCGCTGGTCCGCACGGCTTGGACCGGAGATCGGGTTCGACCTCTCGGGCCGCAAGGCGCAGAAGGACCTCTACGCCCTCGACGCGGCCCTGCGCGCCGACAACCTGTCCCTGCGGGCGCAGGGGCTGGGCGATCTCGGCCGCCGGCAGATCGGGCCGCGCGGCCTGACCGTCACGGCGACCTCGGCGGCCCTGTCGCGCATGACCGGCGGCCCTCAGATGGGCGCAGCCCGCGTCCAGGGTGTGCTGACCGGGCGGGGCGGCGACTATCGGTTCGCCGGAACCGGCGTCGTCTCGCGCCTGCAACTCGGCGGCTATGGCCTGGCCCAGATCTCGGGCCCTCTCGAAATTGAGGCCGACAACGGTGAGTATCGCCTCGAGGCCGACATCGCCGGCCGCGGCGGGACCGGCGGCGGCTGGATCGCGGCGATGATGGGCGGGGCGCCGCGCGCCAGCCTGGAAGCCGCGCGCCTCGCCGACGGCCGCCTGTCGCTGCGCGACCTGCGCATCGACGGCCGCGGCCTGGACGTCGACGCTACCGGCAGCCGCGGCCTGCTCGGCGGCCTCAATTTCAAGGGCAAGGCGCAGGTCTCCAACTTGGCGGCGGCGCGGCCGGGCGCCGCCGGCGGCGCGACGGCGACCTGGTCGGCCCAGCAGTCGGCGGCGGGTCGGGCCTGGGTGGTCGAGGTCGACGCCCGCGGTCAGGGCTTCGCCACCGGCTATGCCGAGCTCGACCGGCTGCTCGGCCCAAAGCCCCGCCTGACCGGCCAGGCCAGCCTCCAGGGCCGGCGGATCGCCGTCGCCCGCGCGGCGGTGGACGGCGCGGCGCTCGACGCCTCGACAGCCGGCGTCCTGGGCGCGGACGGCCGGCTCCAGTTCAAGGTCGACTGGAGCGCGGCCGGGCCGTTCCGCGCCGGGCCGGTCGAGATCGCCGGCAAGATCCGCGGCGGCGGCGCCCTGACGGGCGCGCTCAACGCCCCGCGCGCCGACCTGACCGCCCAGGTCGACGAGATCGACCTGCCGCGCCTGCCGCTGCGCAACGCCCGTATCACCTTGAGCTTCCTGCGCCGGCCCGACGGCTCCAGCGGCGCGGTCGCCATCGCCGCCGACAGCCAGCAAGGGCCCGCTCGCGCCCGGTCCGACTTCCGGTTCCGGGACGGCGGCATCGACCTCGCCAACCTCTCCGCCGACGCCGGCGGCCTCCGGGCCGACGGATCGCTGTCCCTGCGGCGCAGAACGCCCTCGGCGGCCGACCTGCGGATCGCGATGGGACCGGGGGCCTTCCTCGACGCCGGGTCGGTCAGCGGGACGGTGCGCATCGTCGATGCGCCGGGCGGCGCCCGCGCCGACCTCGATCTCGCCGCCGCCAACGCCCGCATCCGCGGCTTCGCGCCCTTGATCGGCCGGGCGAGACTTTCCGCACAAGGCCCGCTCGACCGGCTGCCGTACGCCGCCGAGGCCGAAGGTCGCTCGCGCGCCGAGAGCTGGGGCTTCGCCGGGCGCGGGGTGATCACCGGGTCAGGCGGGGTGCGCGCCGCGACCTTCGACGGAACGGCCCGGCTCGGGGCTCGCGACCTGCGCACCGTCGAGACGGCGGTCTTCCGCATGGAGCCCGGCGGGCGCACGGCGCGCCTGCGGCTGGCGTCGGCGGACGGCGGGCGGATCGACGTCGACTGCCGGCTCTCCGGCGGCGCGGCCGATATCCAGGCGCGGGTCGCCCGGCTTGGCCTGGGGCTGTTCGACGTCGACCTCGCCGGCGACATCGAGGGCGTCGTGCGCCTGCAAGGCCAGGGCGAGGCCCTGGCCGGCGTCATCGACGCCCGACTGTCCGGCGCGCGGGGCCGCGGCGCGCCGGCGTCCTCGGGTCTCGACGCCACGGTGCGCGGACGCCTCGCCGGCTCGACCCTCAATCTCGAAGCGACCGCCGCCAACGGTGACGGCCTGAAGGCCAGCGCCGCCCTGACCCTGCCGGCCGAGGCCTCCGCCGCGCCGTTCCGCCTCGCCGTGGCCCGCCGGCGACCGATGCAGGGACGGTTCTCGGCCGAAGGCGAGGTCCGGCCGCTGTGGGACCTGCTGGTCGGCGGCGAGCGCAGCCTGTCCGGCCAGGTCTCCACCTCCGGAACCCTCGGCGGAACCCTGGCCTCGCCCCGCGCCACGGGTGGCCTGCAGATGACCGGCGGCCGCTTCGACGACGGCCCGACGGGCCTGTCCCTGCGCCAGGTCACCCTGCGCGCCGACTTCTCGGAATCGGCCGTGAACGTCACCCGCGCCGAGGGCGCCGACGGCCATGGCGGCGAGGTGTCCGGCGCCGGCCGCATCAGCCTTGCCCCCGACGGTGTCTCCACCTTCCGCCTCGACCTCCGGCGCTTCCGCCTGATCGACAACGACCAGGCGACGGCCTCCGCCAGCGGGCCGGTGACCATCGACCGCGGCGCCGACGGACGCGTGCGCCTCGCCGGCAATCTGACCATCGACCGGGCCGACGTCGCCGCCGACCTGCCGATTCCGTCCGGCGTGGTGGCGATGGACGTCGTCGAGCGCAATCGCCCGCCCGCCCTCGACGCCGGCCTGCCGCCGCCGGTCCGGCGCGGCTCCGGCTGGGCGCTCGACGTGCGCCTGACTGCCCCGGGGCGGGTGTTCCTGCGCGGCCGGGGCCTCGATGTCGAACTGGCGCTGAACGCCCGGGTGCAGGGCACGACTTCCCGGCCGCAACTCGGCGGCACGGCTCGCATCGTGCGCGGCGACTACGACTTCGCCGGCAAGCGCTTCGAGTTCGACGACGAGGGCGAAGTCAGCCTCTCCACGCGGCCGGAAGAGATCCGTCTCAACCTCTCGGCAACCCGCGAAGACCCGACGCTGATCGCCGTCGTCCGCATCCGTGGCACCGCCGCTCGGCCTGAGGTCACCCTGACCTCGACGCCCAGCCTGCCGAACGATGAGGTTCTGTCCCAGGTGCTGTTCGGCCGCTCGGCCTCGCAGCTGTCGCCGGTCGAGGCGGCGCAACTGGCGTCGGCGATCTCCGCCCTGGCCAGCGGCGGCGGCTTCGACGTGATCGGCAACCTGCGCAACTTCGCGGGTCTCGACCGTCTGGCCTTTGCCGGCGGCGGCGATACGGCGATGACCGTGGCTGGCGGCAAGTACCTGACCGACGACGTTTATCTGGAGATCATCGGCGGCGGGCGCGAAGGCTCGGCGGCGCAGGTGGAATGGCGCGTGCGGCGCAACCTGTCGATCCTCTCGCGGCTGACCGGCCAGGGTGGCACGCGCCTAGCGGTGCGCTGGCGGCGCGACTACTAGGCGTCGAGCGGCAGGTCGGGCAGGGCGGCGAGCTGGTCGTAGATCGCGCCGAAATCCTGCAGCGTCACATCGAGCAGCGCCTGAAGCGACGGCACGACGAAGTACAGCGCCTGCAGGTCGTCGATTCGGTAGGGCGTGCGCATCACGTCCGTAAGGTCGAAGGGCAGGCGGCGCGGGGCGGGGCTCTCCAGCGCATAGATGCTTTCCGCGGCGCTCGAGGCAATGCCCGCGCCATAGATTCTGAGGCCCTCCGGGGTGGCGAGCAGGCCGAATTCCACCGTGTACCAGTAGAGCCGCGCCAGGTTGTGCAGCCGACCGAGGGCCATCGCCCGCCGGCCGCCCTCGCCGTAGGCCTGCATGTAGTCTGCGAACGTCGGGTCGGTGAGCATCGGCACGTGGCCGAACACGTCGTGAAAGACGTCGGGTTCTTGCAGATAGTCGAGCTGGTCCGCCCGGCGGATGAACTGACCGGCCGGGAACCGTCGGTTCGCCAGGTGATCGAAGAACACCTCGTCGGGCACGAGGCCGGGGACCGCCACCACCCGCCAGCCGGTCAGTCGCGCCAACTCGCCGTTGATACGTCGAAAGTCGGGAATGCCGGCGTCGTGCAGATCCAGGGCGTCGAGGCCGCGCAGGTAGGCGTCGCAGGCGCGGCCCTGCAGCAGCCGGGATTGGCGTTCATAGAGCTTCACCCACACCGCGTGCTCGTCGGCGGTGTAGCGGTCCCAGGCCTGGTCGATCGTCCAGTCGGCCCGTGCGCCCGAAGGGGGCGGGCCGCCGGTCATGCCGTCGGCGCTCATGACGCAACAATGGCGCCGCTCGCTGGGAAGTTCCGGCCTTTTCCGCGCCCCTCGGGGCGTTCGCCTGGAAGGCTATGCCGCCTTAGTGGCTGATGCGGGGACGAAGCTGGTAGTGCCCCTCGCGGAAGCTTTCGAACAGCATCTGGGTCTGAGGGTGGCCGACCGGCTGGCCGGTGTCGTCCGGCACCAGGTTCTGCTCGGAAACGTAGGCGACGTAAGAGCTTTCCTCGTTTTCGGCCAGCAGGTGGTAAAACGGCTGATCTTTCGGCGGCCTGATGTGCTCGGGGATCGACAGCCAGTATTCCTCGGTGTTCGCGAACATCGGGTCGACGTCGAAGATCACGCCGCGGAACGGATAGAGGCGGTGGCGAACCACCTGACCGATCGCGAACTTGGCGCATTGCATGTCCATGCTGCGAATCTACCTCCTTCCTCCTGACCGGAAGGTGAACGTAGGCGTTCGCCGGCCGTACATAAACTCCGTACAAACCCCGTGCTTCCGGCCGGCCAGCGGCCTTGCTAAGGTCGCCGTGAAGTGAGGCGGCGCGGACGGGCGACGCCTGCGAAGGACGGATGCGGTCCATGGACGAGGCGCCGAGCGCGCCCGGCGCAAGGTGGCGCGGCCGGGGGAGGTCTGCGGGCGAACAGCCCTGCTACGCCGCCCTCGATCTCGGCACCAACAACTGCCGGCTGCTGATCGCCACCCCCTCCGGCGCGGGTTTCCGCGTCGTCGAGGCCTATTCGCGGATCGTCCGGTTGGGCGAAGGGCTCGGCCAGAGCGGCCGGCTGTCCGACGCCGCCATGGACCGCGCGCTCGCCGCCCTCAAGGTCAGCGCCGAGAAAGTCCGCCGCCGCCGGGTCGTGCGCCTGCGCGCCATCGCCACCCAGGCCTGCCGGATGGCCGAGAACGGCCAGGCCTTCATCGACCGCGTGCAGGACGAAACCGGCCTCGCCTTGCAGATCATCACCCCACAGGAAGAGGCGCGGCTCTCGGTACAGGGCTGCCTGAACCTGTTGGACCGCACTACCGACGCCGCTCTCGTCGTCGACGTCGGCGGCGGCTCGACCGAACTTTCCTGGGTCGAGCTGAAGGGCGCCCCGGCGAGCGGCGCCCCGCCGATCCGCGCCTGGCTGTCGGTGCCGATCGGCGTCGTCACCCTGGCCGAGAAGTTCCCGGAGGGCGAGCAGGGCACCGAGGCCTGGTTTCGGGCGATGGTCGACAGCGTCAAGGCCGAGATGGGGGCCTTCCGTCGGGCCGATGCGATGCGGCCGGTGTTCGAGGCGGACCGCGCCCACATGATCGGCACCTCCGGGGCGATCACCAGCCTCGCCGGCATGCACCTCGACCTGCCGCGATACGACCGCAATCTCGTCGATGGCATCTGGATGAACCGCGCCGAGTGCGAGGCCGCGGCGGGCCGCCTGCTGGCGCTCAGCCCGAAACAGCGGGCCGACCAGCCGTGCATCGGACCCGATCGCGCCGACCTGGTGCTGGCCGGGGCCGCGATCCTCCAGGCGGTCCAGGAACTCTGGCCCTGTTCGCGCGTCCGGGTCGCCGACCGCGGCCTGCGTGAAGGTATCCTCCTTTCCCTCATGGCCGAGCGCAACGGACGCCGTCGCCGTCGTCGCCGCCCGCGCAGCAAGGCCGCCGCCGAATGACCGAACCACCCCGCAAGCGTATGGTGAAGCCGCCGACCGGCGGCAGCGACGAGGGCCGGGCGAAACCCGCCCGGCTCAAGACCGCCAAGCAGCGCACGCCGTCACAGCAGGCCTGGCTGGAGCGCCAGATCAACGATCCCTTCGCCGCCAAGGCGCGGGCGCTTGGCTATCGCAGCCGCGCGACCTTCAAGATCAGCGAGATCGACGAGCGCTTTCACCTGTTCCGCCGGGGCGTGCGCGTCGTCGACCTCGGCCTGGCGCCCGGCGGCTGGACGCAATACGCCATCCAGAAGGGCGTCACCGACATCGTCGGCGTCGACCTCTTGCCGGTCGAGCCGCTGCCGCCGGCCCATATTCTGCAGATGGACTTCACCGACCCGGCCTGCGGCCCGCGCCTCATCGAACTGCTCGGCGGCCCGCCAGACGTCGTCCTCTCCGACATGGCCCCGAACACCGTCGGCCACCGCGAAACCGATCACCTGCGCATCGTCGGCCTGATCGAAGCGGCGCGCGACTTCGCCGTCGAGGTGCTGAAACCGGGCGGGAGCT
>NZ_JBIIGK010000255.1:0-2790 GCF_044236515.1 Phenylobacterium sp. | reverse complement strand
GACCTGCCGCCATTCGGCGATCGGGCGGCCGTACTTCTTCTCGATGGAGGGGAAGTAGGACGCGGGGCCCTTCACGGGTTCGGTCATCGGGGCTTGGGTCTCCTCACAGGCAAATAGTCGTCATGGCCGGGCTCGTCCCGGCCATGACGAGGAAAAGGGTGGGGCGGGCGTCTTACTTCCGCGCGCTGTAGATCGCCGTCAGCCGGTCCGGGGTCCCGGCGATCCGTTCCAGCTTCGGATAGCGCAGGCCGCCCCGGTAGGCGATCTGCACGGTCCGGAAGTGGTCGCCGTTACGCGTCAGGAGCTCGATCGGCCCGCCGGTCTTGGCGTCACGGATCGCCTGCTTCAGCCGGTCGGCGTCGTAGGCCAGCCCGTTCACGGCCAGGATCTTCGCCCCCACCGACAGTCCCGCCTGGAACGCCGGACCATCCCACTGCACCGCGGTGACGTCACCCTCGCGGTTCAGCACAAGGCCGAGGGAATAGGTCAGGTTGGTGTTGCGCTGCTCGGCCTCGGTAGCGGTCCAGGCGCCGGTCGGCGCATCGGCGTATGTCAACCGCCAGCCGCCACGCGCCAGCCCGTCCAGCGGCGCCTTGGGCGCGATGGCCTGCACCCGCGTGCGCAGGAAGCTCGCCCAGTCGTGCGGCTCGACCGCGTCAAGGGCCGCGACCACGTCGTCGAAGGTGTAGGTGCGCGGGGTGAAGTCGCCGTCCTTGCCGCCGAAGAACCGCTTGGCGAAATCGTCCAGCGAGCGCCGGCCGCCGGACTTCTCCCGGATCAGCGTGTCGGCGTCGAGCCAGATCAGCTGCCCTTCGGAATAGTAGTCCTCCGGACGCTGCCAGGACGGCCACGGCTCCGGCCGGCGCGCCGAGATCACCGGCTCCTGCCCGGTGTCCTCCAGCGGTCGCCAGGCGCGGCCGACGCGGTTCTCATAGGTCGCCGCGGTCATCGCCAGGCTTTCCAGCGCCTCGTCCGCGCTGAGCATCCCGGCCCGCGCGCCGAGCACATAGCCCCAGTATTGGGTCTGGCCTTCGTAGACCCACAGCAGCGAGCCGCGCATCGGCTCGGAGTAGGTGCGGGTCATCAGGTCGGCCGGGCGGCGGAGCTTGCCGTTCCACGCGTGGACATATTCGTGCGGCAGCAGGTCCCGGTCGCCCAACGCCCGCTTCCAGTCGGTGAAGTAGTGGGTGGCGACGCTGTTCTCGCTCGAGCGGTGGTGCTCCAGCCCGATGCCGCCCAGCCGACCGGTCACGGCCAGCAGGAAGTCGTAGTGGTCGAAGGGCCTGACGCCGAACAGCTTGTCCCCTTGCTCGACCAGGTTCCTGTGCAGGCGGATCTGGGCGTCGGTCGGCGCGAGGTCGGCCGGCGCATCGGCGACGATATTCAGCCGCACCTGCGGCCGGGGCCCGTCGTCCAACACCACGCGGCGGAAGTTGCGCCCGGCGAACATCGGCGAGTCCACCAGGGTTTCGAAATCGACCGGCCTGAACCGCTTCAGGTCGCCGTCCTCGGCCGCGGTTTCCAGAGCCACGCCATAACCCCAGCCGGTCGGCAGCCGCACGCTCGGCTCGACCATGATGCGGCGCACGTAGCGGCCGGCGGGATAGAAGGCGACCTTCTCCCACTGCAGGTTCAGCATCTCCGGCGTCATCACCACCCGGCCCTGGGCCGGGGCTGTCGGCGAGACGAACTGGAAGTCGACATCCAGCGCGCTCGCGCCCTGCGGAACCTCGACCTGGATGGCGTAGACGTCTGCGGGATGGCGCTTCCACGCCAGCGTCTGGCCGCCGGCCCGGATCGTCAGGCCGGCGATCTTGTCGATCGGACCGCGTGGCGCGTGGTTGCCAGGCAGCCATTCGGGATAGAGCAGGGTGATCGGCCCCGCCGCCTCCACCGGAATCGTCTGGCGCACCCGGAAGATGCGCCGCTGCAGGTCCGTCGCATCCACCTCCAGGCGCATCGTCCCCGGCCAGGCGACGTCCCGCGCCGCTGGGATCGGCGGCGGCAGCGGCGAGGGCTCGGGGAGGGGGCTTTGCGCGCTCGCGGCCGTGGCGGCGAGCAGGGCGAGGGCAACGGATCGCGCGATCATGCGCCGACTGTAGGGCGGGCTTTCGCCTTGCCGCAAAGCAAAAGGGCCGCGGATTGCGCCGCGGCCCTTCCGATAGCTTCAGCCGGCTTCGATCAGCAGGCGTAATACATGTCGAATTCAACGGGGTGCGGGTGCAGTTGCAGGCGCATCACCTCTTCCATCTTCAGCTCGATGTAGCTGTCGATGAAGTCGTCATCCATGACGCCGCCGCGCTTCAGGAAGGCGCGGTCCTTGTCGAGGGACTCCAGCGCTTCGCGCAGCGAGCCGCAGACTTCCGGAACCTTCTTCTGCTCGCGCGGCGGCAGATCGTAGAGGTTCTTGTCCATCGCCGGTCCCGGATCGATCTTGTTCTCGATGCCGTCGAGGCCGGCCATCAGCAGGGCGACGAAGGTCAGGTACGGATTGCCCATCGGGTCCGGGAAGCGGACTTCCAGGCGCTTGGCCTTGGGGCTGTCGACGTGGGGGATGCGGATCGAGGCCGAGCGGTTGCGGGCCGAATAGGCCAGCTTCACCGGGGCTTCGTAGCCGGGCACCAGGCGCTTGTAGGAGTTGGTGGTCGAGTTGGCGAAGGCGTTGATCGCCTTGGCGTGCTTGATCACGCCGCCGATGTACCACAGGCACATGTCCGACAGGCCCGCGTACTTGTCGCCGGCGAACAGCGGCTTGCCGTCCTTCCAGATCGACTGGTGCACGTGCATGCC
>NZ_JBIIGK010000098.1:0-10844 GCF_044236515.1 Phenylobacterium sp. | reverse complement strand
GCGCGCCCCAGAACTCGTAGAGGCTCGCCCCGCGCTTCGTCTTCAGGCGGGCGCCCATCTCCAGGCGGTAGGGCTGGATGGCGTCCATCGGCCGGAGCAGGCCGTAGAGCCCGGAGAGGATCCGCACATGATCCTGCGCCCAGGTCAGGGCCTTTCGGTCGAGGGTGCGGGCCTGCAGACCTGCGTAGACGTCGCCGTTGAAGGCGAAGGCGGCCTGAAGCCCATCTTCCGAGGCCGGGTCAAAGGCCTGGAAGCGCTCGCGGTTGAGCTTGGCGAGGCTCTCCGAAAGCGACATCAGCCGGCGCAGGTCGGCGACCTTCAGCACCCGGGTGGTCTTGGCGAGTTCGGCGGTGTCCTGCGCAAGCTCCGGCGCCGTCAGCGGCGCGAAGTCGGGACCGGCGCTAAAGTCCAGCGCCTTGGCCGGGGAGAGCACGACAAGCATGGCGCGGTCTTAAGGCCGGGCTTGCGCCTCGCCAAGGGTGATCCGAAGGCGGCGCCAGAGGCAATCAGACCGCAAAGACTGGGAAAGGACAGGGTCAGAAGAGGACGCGGGGATTGAGGATCCGCTTGGGGTCGAAGGCCTGCCGGATGGCGCGCATGGCGGCGACCTCCACCGGGCTCTTGTAGCGCAGGGCTTCGCCCGTCTTCATTGCGCCAAGGCCGTGTTCGGCGCTGATCGATCCGCCGAGTTCGTCGACGATGTCATGGACGCGGCGCGAGCCCTCGTCGCGCAGGGCCGCGTGTTGCGGGTCCGAGCCGCCGTCCGGCCGCAGCACGTCGTAGTGGATGTTGCCGTCGCCGACATGGCCGAATGCGGCGATCCGGCAATCGGGGACGAGGGCGCGCACCGCTGCATCGGCCCGCTCGAGGAAGGCGGCGACGCGGCTGACCGGCACCGAGACGTCGTGCTTCCAGGTCGCGCCTTCCGGCTTCTGGGCCGGGGACTGGTTCTCGCGGATCGCCCACAGGGCCTTGGCCTGGGTCTCGCCCTGGGCGACGACGGCGTCGCGGATCAGGCCAGCCTCGAAGCCGCCTTCGAGGAACCGCTCCATCGCCGCCTCCGCCGATCCGGGTTCGCCGGAGGCGAACTCCGCGAGGACGTACCAGGGGTGCGGCTCGGCCAGCGGATCGCGCGTGCCCGCGATATTGCGCAATGCGAAGTCAACGCCGATCCGGGACATCAGCTCGAACGCCTCGACAGCGCCGCCTGTCTCGTCCTTGGCGCGGGCCAGCAGCTCGATGGCGGCTGCGGGCGACTCGACACCGGCCATGGCCACCGCGCGGCTGGCCATCAGCGGATAGAGCTTCAGGGCCGCGGCGGTGACCACGCCGAGGGTGCCTTCGGCCCCGATCATCAGCTGTTTCAGGTCGTAGCCCGTGTTGTCCTTGCGCAGCCGTTTCAGGCCGTTCCAGATCTCGCCGTTGGGCATCACCGCCTCTAGGCCAAGCACCAGGCTGCGAGCCATGCCGTAGCGCAGCACCTGGGTGCCGCCGGCGTTGGTGGAGACGAAGCCGCCGACCGTGGCGCTGCCTTCCGAGGCCAGGCCCAGTGGGAAGCGGCGGCCGACCTGCGCGCTGGCCTCATGCACCGCACTGAGGGTCACCCCCGCCTCGGCGACCAGGACGTCGTCATAGGCGTCGACGTCCCGGATGGCGCGCAGCCGCTCGGTCGACAGCAGCACTTCGCCCATCGGGATCTGGCCGCCCACCAGGCCCGTGTTGCCGCCCTGGACCGTCAGGGGCACGCCGGCCGCGAAACAGATGCCGATAACGGCGGCGACGTCCTCGGTCGTGCGCGGGAGGGCGAGGAACGGCGTGTTCCCGACCCAGCGGTCGCGCCATTCCAGCAGCTTGGGGGCCAGGCGATCCGGCTCCTGGCTCCAGCCGCCCTCTCCAAGGACGGCCTTCAGGCGCGAGAGGATGTCGGCGGGGACGGGGGCTGTCATGCGGCGAGGATAGCGCCGCGGCGGCTATCCGACAAAGCCCGCGGCGCGACGAAGCCGGTCGTTGATCGCTTCCCCGAGGCCGGCCTCGGGGATCGGAGCGACGGCGATGCCGGTCGGGTTGGTCCGGTCGGCGGCCCGCAGGAAGGCGAAGAGGTTGGCGGCCGCCTCGGTGAGGTCGCCGGCCGGACTAAGGTTCCAGGCCCCCGCGTCCTGCCCAGGGCCCTGCGGCCCGAAGGTAAGCCAGGCTTCCCCCGGCAACGGTGCGGCGGCGTGCAGCCGGACCGGCGCGTTCGGCGCGTAGTGGCGGGTGAGGCGGCCCGGCGAGCGGCGGGCGTCGGCCTCGGCTTCCAAGAGCGGGCCGATCACCGCCTCGATCTGCGCCCGGGTCACGGCCCCGGGCCGCAGCAAGCGGGGCGCGTCGAGCAAGGCGACGACGGTGGATTCGAGGCCGACCTCGCACGGCCCACCGTCCATCGCGGCGGCGGCTGCGGAGCCGGTCTCCTCGAGGGCGTCGTCGAAGGTGGTCGGGCTGGGCCGGCCCGAGCGGTTGGCCGACGGCGCCACCACCGGCCCGCCGAACGCCGACAGCAGGGCCCGGGCGGCCGGGTGGGCGGGAACGCGCACGGCCACGGTATCGAGACCAGCCCGCGCGAGGTCGCAGACGCCCCCGTCGATGGCCGGCAGGACCAGGGTCAAGGGTCCCGGCCAGAAGCGTTCAGCCAGGCGCGCGGCGCGATCGTCGAAACGGGCGATGCGCGTCGCCGCTCCGACGTCGGCGACGTGGGCGATCAGCGGATTGAACGCCGGCCGTCCCTTGGCGGCGTAGACCCTAGCGACCGCCCGCGGATCGGCGGCGTCGGCCGCCAGGCCGTAGACCGTCTCCGTCGGCATCAGGACGAGGTCCCCGACGCGCAGGGCGGCCGCCGCCCGTTCCACCGCATGCTGGTCCACACCCGAGATCATGGGCGGCTCGGTACACGGCGCTTGCAGGCTTGGCGAGACGATCTCTAATCAGGGGTTCAACGGATCGACGGAGTTCGTGATGACGTTCCGCGCCCCAGTCCGCGAACTGGCGTTCGCCCTTTCCGCCGTCGGCCACGACGAGCTGGTCGACAAATATTTCCCGGACCTCGATGCCGAGACGGTCGAAGCTGTGCTGGAGGCGGCCGGCGCCTTCGCCGCCGACGTCCTGGCGCCGCTCAACCGCCCCGGCGACCTGGAGGGCGCACGGCTGGAGAACGGCGTGCCGCGGGCGCCCGCCGGCTTCGTCGGGGCCTATCGGCAGTTCATCGAACAGGGCTGGGCCTCGGTCGCTGCGGAGCCCGAGGCCGGCGGCCAGGGTCTCGGCAAGCCGCTGGAGACGGCGGTCTACGAAATGATCCAGGCGGCCAACATGGCGTTCGGTCTCTGCCCGATGCTGTCGATGGGGGCGATCGAGGCGCTGCAGCTGCAAGGCAATGAGCGGCAGAAGCGCCTCGTCCTGCCGAAGCTGGTCAGCGGCGAGTGGACCGGGGCCATGTGCATGACCGAGCCCCAGGCCGGGACCGACCTATCCGCCCTGACGACCCGAGCGGAGCCGGCCGGCGATGGGACCTATCGCCTGCACGGCGAGAAGATCTTCATCAGCTGGGGCGACCACGACTTGGCGGAGAACGTCGTGCACCTTGTGCTGGCCCGAACGCCGGACGCCCCGCCCGGCAACAAGGGCGTCAGCCTGTTCCTGACGTCGCGGCAGCGGCTGGGCGAGAACGGGGAGCTGGGGGCCCGCAACGATTTCCGCGCCGCCTCGCTGGAACACAAGCTCGGCATCCACGCCTCGCCGACCTGCGTCATGCTTTACGAGGGCGCCGAGGCGGAGCTGGTCGGCGAGTTGCACAACGGCATCGCCCATATGTTCGTGATGATGAACGCCGCGCGGCTGGCGGTCGGCGTGCAGGGCGTCGCCATCGCCGAGCGGGCGTTCCAGCAGGCCCTCTCCTATGCCCAGGAGCGGCGGCAAGGCCGGGCGCTTTGGGCTGCGGACGGGGCGATCATCGGCCACCCGGACGTGCGGCGGATGCTGGCGCTATCGAAGGCGCGGATCGCCGCGGCGCGGAGCCTTTGCCTCTACACCGCAGTGATGGCCGACATCGCCCACCGGACGGAAGACGCCGACGACCGGGCGCGGGCCCAGGCGCGGCTGGAGCTGCTGACCCCGATCGCCAAGGCCTGGTCCACGGACGTCGGCGTCGAGGTCGCCTCGACCTCGCTGCAGGTGCACGGCGGCATGGGGTTCATCGAGGAGACCGGCGCAGCGCAGCATTATCGCGATGCGCGGATCGCCCCGATCTACGAAGGCACCAACGGCATCCAGGCCCTCGACCTGATCGGCCGCAAGCTGGCCCAGGACGGGGCGGCGATGCGGGCGCTGATCGCCGACATGCGCCTCGACGCCGAGCGGCTGTCGAAGGCCGGCGAGCTGGCCGAGGTCGGCGGGCGGCTCGACGCGGCGATCGCGGCGCTGGAGGCCGCGACGGACTGGGTGGTGGCGCACCGCGGGGCGGACGCCCTGGCGGCGGCGACCCCTTATCTGAAGCTGGCAGGCGACGTGATCGGCGGCTGGATGCTCGGTCGCCACGCCCTGCTGGCGGCGGACCGGGCGGCCGGCGATCCCTGGCTGGCCGGCAAGGCGCCGCTGGCGAGGCTCTATGCCAGCCAGGTCCTGACCCTTGCCCCAGGGGCCAAGGAAGCGATCTGCGCCGGCGCGGACGACTTCGCCGCCGCCGACGTCGCGGTGCTCGCCGCCGAATGAGCCCGGAGTTCTGGCGCCGCCATCCGGCGGCGGTGGCGCGAGAGCTGATCGGCTGGACCCTGCGGGTCGACGGCGTCGGCGGACGGATCGTCGAGACCGAGGCCTATCATCACGAAGACCCCGCCTCCCACTCCTTCGCCGGGCCGACGGCGCGGAACGCCGCGATGTTCGGGCCAGTGGGTCGGGCGTACGTCTACCGCTCCTACGGCATCCATTGGTGCCTGAACTTCGTCTGCGGCGAGGATCCTGGCAGCGCCGTGCTGATCCGGGCGCTGGAGCCGACGCAGGGATTGGCGCGGATGGGTGAGCGAAGGGGGCTGACCGACGCGCGGGCGCTGTGCTCCGGCCCGGGGAAGCTTTGTCAGGCGCTGGCGATCAGCCGCGAACACGACGGCGCGGCCCTTGACCGGCCGCCGTTCGAGCTGGAGCCCGGGCCGGCGCCGGAGGTGATCGCCGGGCCGCGGATCGGCATCAGCAAGGCGGTCGAGGCGCCCTGGCGGTTCGGGGAGGCCGGCTCACGATTCCTGAGCCGGCCGTTTCCTCAGAGCTGGGCCAGCAGATAGTCGGCGCCGGAGACTTTGAATTCGCCGGGCTGCTCGACGTTGAGCGACTTCACGACGCCGTCGTCGACGATCATCGAATAGCGTTGCGAGCGCACGCCCATGCCGAACTTTGAGGCGTCGAAGTCGAGGCCGAGCGCCTGGGTGAAGGCCCCGCTGCCGTCGGCCAGCATGACGATGTCCTCGCCGACCGCCTGATCCTCCGCCCAAGCCCGCATCACGAAGGCGTCGTTGACCGATACGCAGGCGATAGCGTCCACGCCCTTGCCCTGAATGTCGCCAGCCATTTGCTTGAAGCCGGGGAGGTGCTTGGCCGAACAGGTCGGGGTGAAGGCGCCCGGCACGGCGAACAGGGCGATCCGTCGACCGCCGAAGAACTGGCCGCTCGACAGGGGCTTAGGACCCTCAGCGGTGGCCTCGGTCAGGGTCACCTCGGGAATGCGGTCGCCGACTTTGATGGTCATGTGGCCCTCTCAAACTTGAATGCGAGCGCACCCAAGCACGTGCGAAGGCGCCTTGAAAGCTCCTCGATGGAGGCGGAGATTGGCGGGCGATGAGTGACGGCTTCTTTTCCGGCCAGCTTCTGATCGCCATGCCCGGGATCTCCGATCCCCGGTTCGAGCGGGCGTTGATCCTGGTCTGCGCGCACGACGACCGGCATGCGATGGGGCTGGCGGTCAATCGTCCCGTCGAGGGGCTGACGGTGCCCGACCTGCTGGCGCGGCTCGACATCAAGTCGCAGATCAAGGCGCCGCCGGACCTGGTGCTGGTCGGCGGACCTGTCGAGCGTGAGCGGGGTTTCGTGCTGCACACCGACGACTATCGGGCCGAGCACAGCCTGGAAGTCGGCGACGGCGTCGCCCTGACGCCCACGCGCGATGCACTGGAGGCGATGGCCGAGGCGGGGCCGGCGCCGCGTCGCTCGGTCCTGGCGCTTGGCTACGCCGGCTGGGGCGCCGGCCAGCTCGAGAGCGAGATCAAGGAGAACGTCTGGCTGACCTGCGCGCCGGACGAGGCGCTGCTGTTCGGCGCCGACCACGAGCACAAATGGGCTCGGGCCCTGGCCAAGCTGGGCGTCGATCCCGAGCGGCTGAGCTTCACCGCCGGGCGGGCCTGAGCCTAGCCTCGGGTGCCGCGGGCGATGAGAGGCGCCGCGCCGTCGAGGTAGCTTTCATTGAGGTAGACCTCCGCCTCCTGGGCGGACAGGGCCGGGGCATAGCCGAAGCCCTGTCCGTAGTCGCAGCCGAGCGACAGCAGCTGGCGCGCCATGCCGGCGTTCTCGACGCCCTCGGCCACCACCTCCAACGACAGGTCGCCGCCGAGCTTGACCACCGACGAGACGATCTTCGCCGAGCCGTCGTTGGTGGCCATGGTGCGCACGAAGTAGCGGTCGATCTTCAGCGTGTCGAACGGCAGGCGCGTCAGATAGGACAGCGACGAGAAGCCGGTGCCGAAGTCGTCGAGCGCCAAGCCGGCGCCGGCGGCGCGCAGGTCGCTCAGCACCCGGGCGGCGCGCTCGGGATCGCGCATGACGTCGCTTTCGGTGACCTCCAGCTTCAGGGCGCCGGGCGGCAGGCCGGTGAGCTGGCGGATGGCGGCGACGTCGGCGACGAGGTCGGAACGTTCGAGCTCGCCGGTCGACAGATTGATGGCCACCGTCAGGTCGCCGGCGGCGCGGTGCTTGAGGCGCCAGCTGGCGAGCTGGGCGGCGGCCTCGCGCATCATCTGGGCGCCGAGCTCGGCCATCATGCCCATCTCGTCCAGCAACGGCAGGAACTGCTCTGGAGTCAGGAGACCGCGGCGCGGGTGGCGCCAGCGGACCAGCGCCTCGAAGCCAGACAGGGCGCCGGTCGAGAGGCGGACGATGGGTTGGTAGAAAGGCGAGAGCTCACCGCGGGACAAGGCGCCCTTCAGGTCCCCTTCGAGCGCCAGGCGCGAGAGACCATCGCTTTCAAGGCCGCGGCCATAGGCGGCGGCGGCGCCACGGCCGTTGGAGCGGGCGGTCTCGACGGCGAGTTCGGCCCGGCGCAGCAGTTCGGCCGCCTCCGGCGCGTCCGTCCCGCCGACCGCCTCCACCGCCCCCATCGACAGGCTGGGGTGGATGTCGAAGCCGGCGACCCGCAGTGGCTGTTCGAGCGCGCGGCGCAGGCCCTCGGCGCCGGGCGAGCCGGACTTCAGCACTAGGACCGCGAACTCGTCCTCCCCGATCCGGCCGAGCACCGCGCCCGGCGGCGTCGCGGCCGCCAGGCGCGAGCCGAGGGCGGCGAGCACCAGGTCGGCCCGCTCGTGGCCGAGCGCTTGGTTGAGCCGGCGCAGACGGTCGAGGTCGCCGACGATGAGTTCGTAGTCGCCGGCTACGTCGAGTTGTTCGCGAGCGCGTGAGACGAAGCTGCGTCGGTCGAGGAGGCCGGTGACCGGGTCGTTCTGGGCCGCGGCGAAGCGCGTCTCGGGAGCGACGACCCCCGCGGCGCGCGGGCCGTCCTCGAGCCAGACGCCGCGCCAGAGGCAGGTCTCGCCGCCGCGCATCCGCAGGCGCACGGCGATTTCGCTGCCTGGCTCCTGGACACGCAGCAGGTTCTCGGCGAGGGCGCGGTCCTGCGGCAGAGCGAGGGCGCGGAAGGCCGCCGAGGAGCAGTCGGGCGCCAGTGGGCCGAGGCCGAGGTTCCGCGAAGCGCCTGTCAGGCGCAGGCGATCGGCCTCCGGCTCCCAGGCCCAGAGCGCGACGTCGGCGGCGCCCAACGCCTCCAGCGTTGTCGCCGCATCCCAGGTCCACCGTTCGCTCGGCATGAACGCCCAAACTGTCGATACGCAGCGGGCGCGGAACGCACGCCCGTCAGACCAGCACGCCCTCGTCCGCCTCGAAAGGCTGGTGCGGCGTGGTCAGCCCGAACAGGACATGGTCTCGCCATTCGCCGTTAATTTTCAGATAAGCCTTGGCGTAGCCCTCCTCGGCGAAACCGGCCTTGGCGAGCAGGGTGCGAGAGGCCTGGTTCTGCGGGATGCACGCCGCTTCAAGCCGGTGCAGCGCCAGGGTGCGGAAGGCGAAGCCGCTTAGGGCGCGCAGGGCCGCGAGGGTCAGTCCCTGGCGGACGAACGGCCGGCCGCACCAGTAGCCCACCGACCCCATCTGCGCGACGCCACGGCGGATGTTCGACAGGGTGATGCCGCCGGTCAGGGCGCCGTCGCCTGGACGGGTGATGAAGAATGGATAGGCGACGCCGAGGTCACGATCGCGCTGGTAGGCGGCGAGACGCCGGCGGAAGGCGGCGCGGGACAGATCGTCGGCCGGCCAGGTCGGCTCCCAGGGCTGCAGGAAACTGCGGGACGCGGCGCGCAGCTCCCGCCATTCCAGGTAGTCCGCGGGTCGAGGCGGGCGCAGGACGACCCCGTCGCCCTCAATGCGCAGGCTGCTTTCCGGCGAGATCCAGTCCAGCAGGGCCATGGCGCAAGCTCGCGCGCATTTCAAAGGCGCGTCAATGCCTTTGCCTAGGCGAACAGCAGGCGGTCGGCGTCGGCGGCGGCTTTCAAGGCAGCCTTGGGGCCGAGGACGGCGACGGCGGCCTGGCGGGCTGCGAGGAGGCGGCCCGTCAGGCGGGCGAGGTCCTCGGCGGTGACGCGATCGACCTCGGCGGCTAGGTGCTCCGGATCAAGCAGCCGGCCGAACAGCAGGAGCTGGCCAGCGGCCTGTTCGGCGCGGGCCAGGGCGCCTTCGCGGCCCATGAACATCGAGCCTTTCAGTTGAGCCTTGGCGCGAGCGAGCTCGGCTTCGCCGACGGGCCTGAGGAGGCCCTGGATCTCGCCGGCCGTGACGCGGACGAGTTCGGCGACGTCCTCCGCCGCGCAGCCCGCGAAGACGCCGAGTACGCCGACGTCGGCGTAGGTCTCCGAATAGGCGTCGATGGCATAGGCCAGGCCGCGCTTTTCGCGGGCTTCCTGGAACAGGCGCGAAGCCATGCCGCCACCGAGAATCTCGGCCAGCAGGCGCAGGGCGAAGTAGTCCGGGTCCTGGACGCTGACGGCCGGCAGCAGGAGGACGACGTTCGCCTGCTCCAGCGGCCGGGCGACGGTGCGGACGCCGCCGTGAAAAGCGGCGGGCTCCGGCGCCGGGACGGCCAGGCCGGGGGTCATGGCCCCGAAGTCCCGTTCGGCGAGACGCAGCAGCTCGGCGGCGTCGACAGCGCCGGCGGCGCTGACGATCAGGGTCTCCGGCGCGTAGAGCGCGGCGCGCCAGTCGCCGAGGCTTTCCGGGGCGGCGCGGCCGATGCTCTTGGGCGTGCCGAGGATCGGACGGCCGAGCGGCTGGCCCTCGAAGGCGGCCTCCTGGGCCAGCTCGAAGACAAGGTCGTCGGGGGTGTCGGCGGCCTCGGCGATTTCCTGGGCGACGACCTGCTTCTCACGACGCAGATCGTCGGCGTCCATGGTCGGGCGCTGGACGAGGTCGGCGAGGACGGCCGAGCCCAGGTCGAGGCCGTGGCGCAGGGCCCGGACCTGGAAGCTGGTGCGCTCATAGCCGGTGGCGGCGTTGATGTTGCCGCCCTCGGCCTCGATGGCTTCGACGATGCCCTTGGCCGAGCGGCCGCCGGCGCCTTTGAAGACCATGTGCTCCAGGAGGTGCGACCAGCCGGAGCGGGCCTCGTCCTCGGAGCGGGCGCCGCGGCCGGCGACCACCGACAGGGCGATGGTCTGCAGGCCCGGAATGGGGTCGCAGACGACCCGCACCCCGTTCGGGAGCCTATGGACCTCAGGCCGCGGAGAAGGCGCGGACATGGGCCTTGATCGTCTCCGCGTCGGCCGGGAGACGCTCGAAACGCTCGGGCCGGCCGGCGAGGTCGGCGGCGCCGCGCGGCAGGGCGGGCGTCACGCCGGAGGCGTCCGCCACGTCCTCGGGGAACTTGGCGGCGTGGGCGGTGGAGAGCACCACCACCGGACCCGGCGCCGGCTCGGCCCGCTTCAGGGCGGCGAGGGCGACCGCGGTGTGCGGATCGACCAGCTCGCCGGTCTCGTTCAGCGTCGCCACGATCGTGCGGCGGGCCTCGTCGTCGCCGACGGCCAGGCCTCGGAACAGGCCGCGCATGGCCGAGAAGGCCTTGGGCGGGATGTCCAGGGCGCCGGCCGAGGCGAAGGCCTCGAAGGCGCGGGCGGTCTCGACCGGCTCGCGGTCGACGCACTCGAAGTACAGCCGCTCGAAGTTCGAGGCGGACTGGATGTCCATGGCCGGCGAGATCGTCGCCTGCACCTGGCCGCGGGCGTAGCGGCCGTCCTCGAAGGTGCGGGCTAGGATGTCGTTGGCGTTGGTCGCCACGATGATCCGGCCCACCGGCAAACCCATACGGCTGGCGACATAGCCCGCGAAGGCGTCGCCGAAATTCCCCGAGGGGACGCAGAAGTTCACCGCCCGGTGCGGCGCGCCGAGGGCCACCGCGGAGGTGAAATAGTACACCGCCTGGGCCGCGATCCTGGCAAAGTTAATCGAGTTCACGCCGGACAAATCGACGCTCTGGCGCAGGGGCCCGTCCTGGAAGGCCTGCTTCACGATGGCCTGGCAGT
>NZ_JBIIGK010000097.1:0-10856 GCF_044236515.1 Phenylobacterium sp. | reverse complement strand
GGCCGCCGATGTGCGGGCCCGCCATGGGTCAGCCCGGCTGCTCGGTTCCGGTCCGCAGTTCGACCACCCGCATGTCTCGGGCGTCGGCCATCTGCCGCTTGGAATGGATTTCCGCGTACTCGGAGGGCGGGATGACCGGCACGCTGAGGCAGACGCTCTGGGTCGGCAGGACTTCCTTCCAGTCGGCGATCAGTCGCTTGTACGACTGCCCGACCGGCCGGATCTCACGGTTGAGGTCATACAGGCCCACTGGGTGCACCCGGTCGTTCTTCTCGCGCAGGCCGACGTCCCAATCCATCTGGTCGGTCAGCGAGTACCAGGTGAAGCCGACGGTCGGCACCCCGTCGTTGCGCACGCGCAGGACGTTGGCCCATTCCTTCCACAGCCAGTTTACCGCCTCGTCGCCGTTGGCGCCCTCCGCCAGATTGGTCTCGGTATGCATGACCGGCAGCCGGTAGCGGGCGTAGTACTGCCGGGTGATCTCCGAGTAGCCGAAGATCTCGCCCGAGGCCCGCGTGTGGCCATCGGCGGCCACGCGATGCTCGTTGGTCCAGTAGTAGTCGTTGCCCAGGATGCAGTGGTGGCGCAGCGAATTGCCGAGGAAGAAGCGGTACTCGTCCCGCGTCATTCCGTTGTCCATCAGGTACTCGTACATCTCCGAGTCGACCCGGTGGCCATAGTTCAGGTCGAGAGAGAGGAAGCGCTTCGAGTTCGCCAGTTCGGCTGGCCGGATGGCCTTCGGGTTCTCCGCGTGGAAGTACTCCGAGGACTCGCTTTGGATGAAGATCGCGTCTGGGCGGATCTTCAGGATTTCCTGCATGGCCCGGACGTTGGCTCTGACGATATGCTTCAGGGCGGTGACGAAGGTGTAGTCGGTGGTGCCCTGCTCGTTCCACCAGCCGTACTTGGCCGAGAACTGGGCGCAGATGAACATCTCGTTGACCGGGGTGTAGAGCTGCACCCACGGGAACCGCATGGCGAACGCCGCGGCGTACTTGGCGAACTGCTCCGGGAAATCCGGATTCTGGAAGTCGCCAAGCCAGTCCGGCAGCCCGAAGTGGCAAAGGTCGACGATCGGCACGATGTCCCGACGCCGTAGCTCACCGAAGGTGATGTCGGCGAATTCCCAGTCGTAGCGCTCCGGGCCAAGCAGCGTCGTGTGCAGAGGCGGGCCGTAGCGCAGGTAGCCGAGACCCAGTTCCTGAACGAGGTCGAAGTCCTTGCGCCAGTGGCGATAGTGGCCGCACGACTCCATCTGGTCGACGCGCACGCGACCATTCTGGATCTTGGGGATGCTGTTCTCTATCCCCGTCGCAAACATGAAGGCGGAAATGGCGCGTCCTCCCTTTGCCGCTCCCCTTAGCGGCCCCGAAGTACAACTCCGGGCGAGGACGCCGGTTCAGCCGGCCAGGTCGACTTATTCCGCGGCGGCCCTGAGCGTCGCCTCGTCCAGGCGGCGGCAGCGAGTGATGGGAGCCAGCGCATCGGCGCCGTTCTGGATATTGCGCAGCCAGGCCTTCTCGCCATGAAGCGCGATCACCTCATAGTGCGGGTGATGGTTCGGTCCGCAACGGACCGTGTCCCCGACGCGGATCTCTTCTTCGTAACCGCGTTCGTGTTCGATGGAGAAAACGTCAGAGTAGCTGGACAAAGTCATTACCGAGACCCCTCTTGAGTCGCAGGAATGATATTAGGGTCCGCAGGCTGAACGGAACCACAACAACGTCGGCAGGTTGTCGCAGGGGTGGCGGGGGAGACCCATTCTGTGCGCCTGGTTTCTGAGAGTTTCGACGAGCTCGGGGAGGGGCCCTGTTGGTCGCCTGCCGAGGGCCGTCTCTACTGGTTCGACATCAAAGGCCGGGTGCTGCGATGGCTCGAACCCTCCGGCGAGGCGCAGTTCATTCGCCTGCCCATGCGCGCAAGCGCCGCAGCGCCACGGGTTGGCGGCGGGCTGGTGATCGCTACGGAAGCCGGACTCGCGTTCTTTGATTCGGCGACAGCGGCGGTGGAATTGGTCGAGCCGATCGCCCTGCCGCCGGGCTTCCGCAGCAACGATGGGAAGATCGATCCGCAAGGTCGCTTCTGGTGGAGCAGCATGGACGACGACGAGGGCCGGCGCCCCGGCGGCGTGTTCGTCAGCGAGCCTGGGAAGCCCAGCCGCCAGGTCCTCGACGGCGTGCACATCGCCAACGCCATCAACGTCACGGACGATGGCCGGACGCTCTATCTCGCCGACTCGGCGCACGGCCGGATCTTCGCCTACGACCTGCCTGACATGACCGGCCGCCGGGAGTTCGCCCGCGCGCCGAAGGGCGCCGCGCCAGACGGGGCGGCTCTCGACGCCGAGGGCTATCTCTGGAACGCCGAGTGGGGCGGCTGGCGCATCGTCCGCTATGCGCCGGACGGCTCGGTCGACCGCATCGTGGAGGCGCCGATCGAACAGCCCAGCTGCTGCGTGTTCGGCGGACCGGACCTCACCACCCTCTACGTGACCAGCGCCTGGATGGGACTGTCCCCGCAAGCGCGCGCCGCTCAGCCGACCGCCGGCTGTCTGTTCGCCTTCGACGCCGGCGTCCGCGGCCAGCACCTTCCGATGTTCAACGGCTGAACCGCCCCGCGGTTGGCGGGTTTAGGGGAGGTCAGGAAACACGGGGATTGACGCATGGCCAAGCCGCCGCTCCGTAGCCAGAAGAGCTACGGCAAGCTCGATCGCGACGGCTTCATCCATCGCAGCTGGATCAAGGCGACGGGTTTGCCGGACCACGTCTTCGACGGCCGGCCGATCATCGGCATCTGCAACACTTGGTCGGAGCTGGTCACCTGCCAGTTCCACCTGCGCGACCTCGCCGAATATGTGAAGCGCGGCGTCTGGGAGGCGGGCGGCGTGCCGATCGAGTTCCCGGCCATGTCGCTGCCTGAGACTCAGATGCGACCGACGGCCATGCTGTTCCGCAACCTCCTGGCCATGGAAGTCGAGGAAAGCATCCGCGCCAACCCGATTGACGGGGTCGTGCTGCTCGGCGGCTGCGACAAGACCACGCCCGGCCAGCTGATGGGCGCCGCCAGCGTCGACCTTCCGGCCATGGTCGTCTCCTCCGGGCCGATGCTGAACGGCAAGTTCCAGGGGCGCGACATCGGCTCCGGCACTGACGTCTGGCGACTGTCCGAGGCCGTGCGGGCCGGCGAGATGAGCCTGAAGGACTTCCTCTCGGCCGAGTCCGGCATGAGCCGCAGCTCGGGGGTCTGCAACACCATGGGCACCGCCTCGACCATGGCCAGCCTGGTCGAGGCGCTGGGCATGAGCCTGCCGAACAACGCCGCCTTGCCGGCCGTCGACGCCCGACGGCGAACGATGGCGCACCTGACCGGCGCCCGCATGGTCGAACTGGTCAAGCAGGACATTCGGCCGTCCACGATTCTCACCCGCGAGGCGTTCGAGAACGCCATCGTCGTCCATGCGGCGGTCGGCGGCTCCACCAATGCCGTGCTCCATCTTTTGGCCCTGGCCGGCCGGGTCGGCGTGCCGCTGACGCTGGAGGACTTCGATGTCCTTGGCCGCAAGGCGCCATTGCTGGCCAACCTCATGCCCTCCGGCAAATATCTGATGGAGGACTTCTGCTACGCCGGCGGCGTGCCCGCGGTGATGAAGGAGCTCGGCGACCTCCTCCACCGCGACGCCATAACCGTCTCCGGCCACACCCAGGGCGAGGTCGCCGACGCCGCCGAGGTCTGGAACCGGGATGTCATCGCCTCCGTCGACGCGCCGTTCGGCCCGTCATCCGGTGTCTGGGTGCTGAGGGGCAACCTCTGCCCCGACGGGGCCATCCTTAAGCCCAGCGCCGCCAGTCCGGAGCTTCTGACCCATCGCGGCCGGGCGGTGGTGTTCGAGGACATTGAGGACTACCACGCCCGTATCGACGATCCCGACCTGGAGGTCGACGCGACCTCAATCCTGGTGCTCAAGGGCTGCGGGCCGAAGGGCTACCCCGGCATGCCGGAAGTCGGGAACATGGCCTTGCCGCCGAAGCTGCTCCACCGCGGCGTTCGCGACATGTTGCGTATTTCCGACGCCCGGATGAGCGGCACCGCCTATGGCGCGGTGATCCTCCACGTCTCGCCCGAGGCCGAGGCGGGCGGCCCCCTGGCTCTGGTGCGCAACGGCGACGAGATCGAGTTCGACGGCCCGAACCGGCGGTTGCAGCTGCTGGTGTCCGACGAGGACCTGGCGGACCGCCGCCGCGCCTGGGAAGCGGCCCGCAAGCCGTCCGAATTCCAACGCGGCTGGTACCGGCTCTACATCGACACCGTGTTGCAAGCAGACCAAGGTGCCGACTTGGACTTCCTGGTCGGGCGGTCCAGTTCGGAAGTCACCCGCGAGTCGCACTGATGGCCTTCGCCACCTACCCCAGCCTGTCGGGCCGAACGGTTTTCATCACCGGCGGCGCCTCCGGGATCGGCGAAAGCTTCGTCGAACAGTTCCACGCCCAGGGGGCCAGGGTCGCCTTCATCGACCTCAAGACCGACGCCGGCGAGGCGCTGGCCGGCCGGCTGCCCGGCAGCTGGTTCCGCCCCTGCGACGTCACCGACGCACCGGCTCTGCAGGCCGCGATCGCCGCCGCGGCCGAAGCGCTCGGACCTATCTCCGTCCTGGTCAACAACGTCGCCAACGACACCCGTCACGAGGCCGCTGAGACGACGCCGGAGGCCTGGCGGCGCGCCCTGGCCGTCAACCTCGACCCAGCCTTCGTCGCCGCCGTCGCGGTCTATCCGATGATGCGTGAGGCGGGGGGCGGATCGATCATCAACGTCAGCTCGATCAACGCCCTGTTCGGCCCCCCGGAGATGGCCGCCTACGTCGCCAGCAAGGGCGCCATCAACGCGCTGTCCAAGGGCCTGGCGCGCGAGTGGGGCGAGGCCAAGATCCGCGTCAACGCCCTGTCCCCGGGGTGGGTGGTGACTCAGCGCCAGCTCGAGCTTTGGCTCACCCCGGAGGCCGAGGCCAAGTGGTCGAAACAGGTGGCGCTCAAGGACCGCATCCTGCCGGAGGACGTCGCGCGCCTGGCGCTGTTCCTGGCCTCCGACGATGCCCGGATGATCACCGGCCAGAACCTGGTCATCGACGCGGGACGAACCTGATGGCGCCAGCGCTGCTCGCCTGCGACTGGGGAACCACCAACCTCCGGGCCTGGGCGCTTGACGAGGGGGGGGGCGTACTCGCCGAAAAGGACTTCGCCCTCGGTGTCTCGCGTCTCGCGCCCGGCGAGGCGGCGGAGGTTTTCGAGGGGCAGATCCGACCCGCCCTAGGCGCCGGGTCCGCGCCGGCCATCCTCTGCGGCATGGTCGGGTCGAACCTCGGCTGGCAGGCGGTCCCCTACCGCGACTGTCCAGCCACCTGCGGCGACCTCGCCCAGGCGCTGACCGAGGCGGCCCCCGGCGTGCGCATCGTGCCGGGCGTTCGCTACGCCGGCTTCAACGGCCAGGGCGACGTGATGCGCGGCGAGGAGACCCAACTGTTCGGCTGGCTGGCCCGCCATCCCGAGTTCGCCCAGGGCCGCCGCCTGGTATGTCACCCCGGCACCCACACCAAATGGATGGTCGTCGAGGACGGTCGCCTGATCGCCTTTGTCACCGCCATGACCGGCGAGCTGTTCGCCGTTCTGCGCGCCCACAGCGTCCTCAAGAGCGACGCGCCGCCGGGCGACAACGCCGCGTTCGCCGAGGGCCTGGCCGCAGCCGGCGACGGGGCCGCTCTGGCCGCCCGCCTGTTCACCGCGCGGGCCCGCGTGGTCGGACAAGGCAGGAGGGCGGAGGATACGCCCAGCTACCTTTCGGGCTTGCTGATCGGCGCCGACGTCGCCGCCTCGCCGGGCCTGCTCGGCTGCGACCTGGCCCAGGGTGTCGCCTTGCTGGGCGACGCTAGCCTTTGCGGGCTCTACGCCCGGGCGCTGGGCATACGCGGGGTCGAGGCACAGGTTTTCGACGGAGAGGCGGCGGCTGTCGCCGGCCTCTGGGCCTTGCATCAGGCGAGGGCGGGATGAAGCTCAACGACGCATTGGCCGAATGTCCGGTGGTGGCCATCATCCGCGGCGTCCGACCCGAGGAAGCGGTCGATCACGCCCAAGCCCTGTTCGACGGCGGCGTCCGCGGCGTCGAGGTGCCGCTGAATTCTCCGGAGCCTCTGGAAAGCATCCGGCGGATCGTCGAGGCCTTCGAGGGGCGTATGGCGATCGGCGCCGGCACCGTCCTCACGCCGGAACGGGTCGACGCCGTCCAGGACGCCGGCGGACGGATCATCGTCTCGCCGAACACCAACACCGCGGTGATCCGCCGGTCTGTGGAGCTCGGCCTCGATTCCGCGCCGGGGTTCGCCACGGCCACCGAGGCGTTCGCCGCCTACGAGGCCGGCGCGCGGCATTTGAAACTGTTCCCGGCGGTCACTTACGGCGTCACCCACCTCAGGCAGCTGAAGGCCGTGTTGCCGCCGGACGCCATTGTCTGGGCGGTCGGCGGCGTCGGGCCCGACACCATGGGCGACTGGTGGGCGGCCGGCGCTCGCGCGTTCGGGCTCGGCGGCGAGCTCTATCGGCCCGGCCAGAGCGTCGCCGACACCGCGCAGAAGGCGTCCCGGATCGTCGCCGCGGTCAAGGCCTTGGCCTGACCGCTCAGCCGGCCAGCGCCGTCTCGCGATGGCCGCCGACACCCTCGGCATAGATCTGGCCGCATTCCCCGATCCGGCAAACGTAACGCTGGATGGCCTGCTCCAGGCTCGGCAGCACCTCGCCCCGCTCGGTCGCCAGCGGCGCCGCCATCGGCCGTGGCGCCGCCCAGCCGAACCGCGCGTGCGGCACGGCCTCGACGAGGCGCGCGTCGAGGCCGAACGCCTGGGCGAGCCGGATCGCGAACCCCGCCCAGGTGACCGCGCCGCCGTTTGCGATGTGGCGCACCCCCGTCTCGCCGTCGATCAGCAGGTCGAGGCTCGCCTCCACCAGGTGCGGCACATAGGTCGGCGAGACCACAAGGTCCTCGGCGGCGGCAAAGCTCTGACCCGCGGCCAGCGTCCGCCGGACATGGTCGGCGAAATTCCACGGATCGTGCGGCGAGAAGAATGCCGCGGTCCGGACGATGAGGGGGCGGCCGCCGGCCTCGAGCACTCCGCGCTCGGCCGCCGCCTTGCTCGCGCCGTAGACGTTCAGGGGTGAGGGGGGGTCACTCTCGACGTAGGGGGCGCCCTTGCGGCCGTCGAACACCAGGTCGCTCGAATAGGTGAGGAAGGCGACGTTCCGCTCGGCGCAGGCCCGCGCCAGGTTGATCGCGCCGACGGCGTTGGCGAGGTGGCAGGCTTCCGGATCGGCCTCCGCCTCGTCGACGCGTACCCAGCCGGCGGCGTTGATCAGACCCCAGGCTTCGGTGGCGTCCAGGCAGCGGGCGATGCTGTCGACGTCCTCCAGTCGCAGGTCCTGGCGGCTGGTCAGCCGATAGGCGATGCCGCGCAGTTCGCAGGCGTGCGCCAGGGCCTGTCCGAGCGTGCCGGTGGCGCCGGTGATCAGCAGCGGCCGCCCCTCGCCCGGTCCGGCGCGCCACTCCCGGCGCGGCTCGGCGGCGTCCGGCGTCCGCATCACTGGCTTGTATTCCAGTCGCACGTCGCGCCGCCACCAGCCGGGCCCGATGGTGGCCGGGTGCTGCATCCCCTGCCCGGCGGCGATGCGGTTCAGTTCGGCGGCGACCGCTGTCGGCCGCGGCCGACGGCCGCGCACGTCGAATGCGCCGACCTCATACGCCCCTTCGTCGCGGGTTAGCAGGCTCTGCCAGTCATAGGAGCCGAGCAGCGCCCAGCTGGTCACGGCGCGGATGTCGACGCCCCGCACCCTCAGGCGGCTGGCGATGTCCCAGGCCTCGCGGATCCAGCGCACCTGTTCTTCGCGGGTGCAGCCGTTGTGGCTTTCGGTGACCGCCAGCGGCAGCTCGTAACGGCTCCAGGCCTCCTCTAGGGCGCCTTCCAGGCCGCCGGGCGCCGGCGTGGCCACCCGGATCGCCTCGACGTCGGCGAACGCCATCCAGTCGTTTCCGCCGCGCACCCCGGCCGGATAGGCCTGGATGTTGTGATCCAGGAACCGATCGCTGGTCAGGTAATGGTTCACGCCGATTACGTCGGGCGGGCAGGGCGCGTCGGCGATGGCTGCCAGTCGCTCGCCCAGGCCGAACGCCTTCAGCCGGCCGTGCAGGAAGTGCTCTGGCCCGACCCGGCCGCACAACAGGTCCCAGGTCATCCACCGGCGGGCGTTGTCGTAGGCGATCTGGTGACCGACCGGACGCGTGCCGTAGGTGCGGCCGAGGTCCTCGGTCTGGATCAGCTGAGCCGCGGGGTTGACCTTGCGGATCTCGGCCATGGCCAGCTGCGTGGCCTCGATCTGGTTCAGCAGGGCCGTCCAGAACGCGCTCTCGTCCCGCAGATGCGGGTACCAGACCCCGTAGAGGGCGGCAAAACGGGCGGTGGTCAGCGGCTCGTTGATCGGGGTCCAGGCCTCGATCCAGGGATAGCGCTCGGCCGCGGCCCGCGCGTAGTCGGCGAACAGGCGTGGGAAGGCGGGGTCCAGCAGATCGGTGCCGCGCGGCCCGCTGCCGTGGTGGAGCAGGCCCGCGATCGGCCGTATGCCGAGCTCACGGATGCGCCCGAGGCGCGCGTCGGTCCAGCTCCAGTCCGGCGGCGCGCCGATTTCGGCTGAGGCGCGCTCCCAGACGAGAGGGTAGCGCAGGGTCTTGAGCCCAAGGGCGGCGAACAAGTCGAGGTCATCCGGCCGATCGTGGTGACCCGAGCGGCGGGTCTGGTCGTAATAACGCTCGCCTACTCGATTGACGGTGCATTCATGCCCGCCCCAAAGTTCCAGCATCCGCGCACACGTCCCCTTTGCCACACCCGATTTGGCAATCCGCCGCTCTCGCGATCGTTCCTTTTGCACCGCCAAATGAGTGAGGCTGGAACAACCGCCGCTCTCGAATCTTGATCCCGGTATGGATCGGGAAAGTCAGTGGGTTTTGCCGGTCGTGCGTCTTTTGCAGAACGCCGACCAGGTCCGTTCCCAGGCTGAATTGCACCTCTCCAAGGCGGCGGCGTGAGCCTGCTGTTCGCCGGTGGCGTCCGTTGTTGGCGGATCGCCTCCTTGGCTGCGCTCTAGTGAAGGAAATTCTCGTGAACGCGTCCCCTCGTGATGTCCTGGTTTGTTTCTCGCACCTGCGATGGGATTTCGTGTTCCAGCGACCGCAGCACCTTATGACCCGCTTCGCCAAGGCGCGGACCGTGATCTTCTGGGAAGAACCGATGCCCGCGCCGGCCGGCTCGCCGCCGCGCCTCGACGTGCGCGCCTGCGAGAAAAGCGGCGTGACCATCGCCACCCCCATCTTGGCCGACGACCTTCACGGCGACGCACGTGACACGGCGCTCAAGGGATTGCTGGACAACGTCCTGCCGACGGAAAGCGGCGACCTCGTGCGCTGGTACTACACGCCGATGATGTTGCCCTTCTCGCGGCACCTGACGGCCTCCTGCACGGTCTACGACTGCATGGACGAACTCGCGAACTTCAAGTTCGCTCCCCCGGAACTCGTGCCGCTCGAACAGGAATTGCTGGCCCTCGCCGATGTCGTCTTCACCGGCGGCTACAGCCTGTGGGAAGCCAAGCGCGGGCGGCACGTCAACATCCATCCGTTCCCGTCCAGCGTCGACCGCGAGCACTTCGCCAAGGCGCGGGCCGGCGACAGCTCGCCCCCCGACCAGGCGTCGATCCCGGGGCCGCGCCTCGGCTTCTACGGCGTGGTCGACGAGCGAATGGACATCGAGCTGCTGGGCGCCATCGCCGACGCCCGTCCGGAGTGGCAGCTAGTGATTGTCGGGCCGGTCGTGAAGATCGACCCGGCCAGCCTGCCGCAGCGGCCGAACCTGCATTTCCTCGGCGGCAAGTCCTATGCCGAGCTGCCGGACTACCTGTCCGGCTGGGACGTCGCCCTGATGCCGTTCGCGGTGAATGAGGCGACCCGCTTCATAAGCCCGACCAAGACACCGGAATATCTCTCGGGCGGCAGACCGGTCGTCTCGACGCCGATCACCGACGTCATCCGCCACTACGGCGACCTCGAGGCGGTGAAGATCGCCGACACCGCGCCGGCGTTCGTCGACGCCTGCGAGGCGGCCCTGCGCCTGGCCCGCGGCGGTGGCGACTGGCGGGCCGCGGCCGACAAGACACTGTCGGCGATGTCCTGGGACGAGACCTTCGCTCGGATGGACGGCGAGATCTCCAAGGTCCTGTCGGCCCACGCGGCGACGGCGCGGGCCCTCGACGCCCGTACGCTGTCGGCCCCCACGGTCCGCCCGTCAAACCGGCGGCGGCCGTTCGACTATCTGATCGTCGGTGCGGGCTTCGCCGGCTCGGTGCTCGCCGAACGCCTGACCTCGCAACTCGGCAAGCGGGTGCTGCTGGTCGACCGCCGGCCGCATGTCGGCGGCAACGCCTTCGACGAAAAGGACGCGGCAGGCATCCTGATGCACCGCTACGGGCCGCACATCTTCCACACGAACTCGGAGGAGGTGTTCGGCTACCTGTCGAAGTTCACGCGCTGGCGCCCGTATGAGCACCGCGTGCTGGCCAGCGTCCAGGACAAGCTGGTGCCGATTCCGATCAACCGCACCACTCTCAACGCCCTCTACGGCCTGAACCTGCGGACCGATGAAGAGGCGGAGGCCTATCTGAAGAGCCGCGCCGAGCCGGTGGAGAAGATCCGCACCTCCGAGGACGTGGTCGTCAACCAGGTCGGCCGCGAACTCTACGAGACCTTCTTCCGCGGCTACACGCGCAAGCAGTGGG